>JBFMCO010000017.1:0-31273 GCA_040754495.1 Microcaldota archaeon | reverse complement strand
AGCTCGCCCTTTTCGAACTCCCTTACAATCCAGCGGATTTTCCGCTGATTGAGCTTTTTCATAAGCTCAGGCATTTCGTCTGAGCCTTGTTTTTCTATCGAGGTTACATTATTTCGGGATAATACAGTTTCCCGGTTTTTGCCTAAAAATATGAAAAAAGAAGAAAAATCAGATGAGCAGCTCGATATTCGGGTCCGAGAGCATCCGATAGACGCTCATGTGGGACACGCCTAGGATGTCGGCGACCTGCCGCATGGACATCTTCTCCACGAAGTACAGCCTCAGGACCTCGGTGAGCTGCGTCTGATTGAACACCTTCCTTGGTCTGCCTCTTTTGGCCGGGACGGCCACAAACTCCACATCACCCCTGTCCGCGACAATCCTGTCGCGAAACCGCTCCTCCGGGGCCGGAACCGGAGCGGCTGTCTCTAATCCAACCACTTATATCACCAATTTTTTGGATAAATGAGGGGTAAGATTACCCCTCGACATGCATGCGCCTGCCGGGAAGGCTGCCCCGGTGCGGCGGACACGGAGTCCGGAGCGCCGTGGCAATCCTTCCAGGCGTTATCGTTAAACCCATTGACGCACGAGAGCTTTCGCTATCGGGCGTTTTTCCGGGCGCAGGAGTTTCGGGCGTCACGCCCCTTTGGGGGGCCCCTTACCTCCTACAATTCCTTGCGCCACCTGATGACGAAGGTGTAGCCCAAGTGCTGCTTACAATTAGACATGGCCATCTTCTTTCCGTAATATGCCATTCTTTCCATACTGCTACACCTCCTTTCAGAGTTCTGAACCTATTGCCCAATACCTTATTTATAAATGTTTGTATCAGAATCTCCGCTGATTAACGGAAAAAAATTTAAGGATTGCCCGGCAATCGGCTTAACGGTGTTCAATTGGCAGTAGAGAAGAAAATCGAGAAGTTGGTCATCACGCCGGAGCTCCGGCGTATCTGGCTCGGCGTGAGGAAGGCATGGAACCTGGGCTTCCAGCAGTTCTCGAGCAGCCTCTCCGCCCTAGACGACAAGCAGGCGGGCACCCTCTACGGCCTTGTGCGCCTCTCGCTTTTCAAAGGCTCTTACGTCGAGATGCTCCGCGAGCACCCGGAGCTCCGGCCGCTGCTTATCAGCGACGATGACCGGCTCTGCATGCATGATGTCTATGAAGTGCTCGCCTGGCGCCTCGGCAAGTCCGAGGAGCTTCCAAGGGAAGTGAGGGTATCGCAGCGCATGAAGGGCGGCATCGGGCGGGAAGCGCCGGACCTGACGCCATAGAATCCACATAAATACCTTTTTAAACACTATTTGCCATAATCAGCTCACCAGACAGTGATGATTATGGCTCCCACTCAAGAACCAAGGGTAAAAGTCTATTCGGCCCTCAGCGATATCGCCGGCCGCTTCCATTTCGCCCCCCTGGACGAAGGGCCGGCCGGGAGGCTGATGCACAGGAATCTCGTGCTCATGGCGCTCTCCTGCCTGATGGACAAGAACCACCTGCTCGTCGGCGAGCCCGGGTGGGGAAAGACCACCGGCGCGAAAATCCTGGCCGCAAGGCTGACCGGCCTTCCGTACGACCTCTACGATGCCATGGAGATACGCGGCAACCCGCAGAAATACGAGGAGAAAATAGTCGGCCGCCCGCACTACGGCAGGCTGGCAAGGGGCGAGGAGAGCGTCGTGTGGCAGGGCTCGTTCGGCCTCGACGTCCTTAACATAGATGAAGCCAACCGCCTCCCTTACGATTCTCAGGACGTCATACTCCAGGGCATCGACACCGGCAGGTGGAATTACCAGAACCAGTCGCTTTTCGAGGGGAAGAAGCCAGCGTTCCTCACGATGAATGAGCGCACAGGCAACCACGAGAACGGCCTGCTGCCGGCCCTGAAAGACAGGCTCGACATAGTGACCGAGGAGGCGTTCTTCTCGACGATGGTGATTTTCGACTTCCATGCTGCGAAAGAGGCGAGGGAGAAGGAGCTGTGCCGCCCGGATTTCACCTCTTCTGCGGTCTCGTCCCTCGGCCTCGGCTACGACAAGTTCAAGGCTGCGCTCAAGAAAAGGCCCGTCGAGGGCCACCTCACCGAAGACGAGCGGAAAGCAATCCGGGAACAAATCGCCTCCCTGGAATTCGACAACGACGCGATGCTGTTCCTGCAGGCGTTCATGGCCGAGATAAACTACTCGGCCCAGTACGGCACCAAGAGGGCATCCGACCCGGCAAGCCAGGACACGCACGACCAGATGTACGCCGGCGTGAGCGTCCGGCACAGCTTCAGCCCGAGAAGCGTGATGGCGGCGATGGATTATGCAAGGGGCCTTGCATGGTTCATGGGCGGCTCTCCGGGACTGGACCACGTGAGGTACGTCCTTCCGCATGTCTTTGCGCACAAGGCGGATTTCAGCGACGACTACAAGAACAAGCACGGCAACGCGCAGCGCAGGGACAGCCAGATGCTCCATCTCGCGAAGACGCTCGTCAGCGAGGTATTTTTGCGCTATACCACTGCCATCCAGCCCATGAAGAACCTGATTTCGGTCCTGCAAAGGTGGGAGGCGGGCGAAAGGGGCTTTGCGGTAGAGGACGACTCCTCGAAGGAGCTTGTCCGGGACCTCGAGGCAATCGAAAAAGGGGAGCTGAAGCCCGAAGACGCGCCGGCGCTGAAGGCGGACAGGCACGACCACCCCCTCATGAAGGACCTGGTCGCGAACGCGCGCGAGATGGACCGGAAGGCGTTCTACGAGGAGAGTTAGCATGAGCGCTTTCCGGAGCGAGGAGCGAACGGCATGCGAAGCCGGAAAGCGATTCGGCAGGTACCGGGCAGAACAGGAAGGCACAGTCCGCCCGATCGCCGTGAAAAAGGACCCCCTTCAGGAAGAGCTCCTGGGGCGTTTTACCGCCAGCTTCCGTCACGACGTTGCAAAGTTCACGGATAATTACGGGCTTGCCAAAGAAGCTATCGCGGGACTCACATACTCGCCAAATGACGTCGCCGGATTCGCCCTGCCCATCGCTGCCCTTCCTTACGAGCGTTACCTCAATTCCAAGACAGGGTGGTTCCTATCCGCCCTGATAAACGAAGGCAGGCACAAAATTTATCACGTTGCGCTGCCGTTCCTCGAAGAGCCTGTCGCATATTTCGCGTTCCGAAATGTCAAGAATGTCCGTGTTGCCGGGGACGTCGGCGCAGACTGTGCCAGGGAAATGGCAGGCGGCCGCCTTGTCATAGAAGGCGATGCCGGTGACGGTCTTGCCGCGCTGATGAACGGCGGCAAGGTCATTGTCCTTGGCCAGGCAGGTAAATACGTAGGTGACCGGCTTTACGGGGGCGAAATACATCTTCTGGGCGGTTACGAATCAATCTCCAAGGATTGCTGCGTGCCCTGCGGAGGGAGGATATTCATAGGAAAACGGAAGGTCGTGGATGGCCTCTGGTCGGCGGAGGGTGTGCTATATGGCTGACCACAAGGCGCTCTGGGACCGCGTCCGCGGCTGGTACCATTTCCCTCCGCTCAAGGAGCCCCGCGTGGTCAAGGACCTTGACGGCGGCGCGTGCTTCGATTTCCGCAGAAAGGAGACGCTCGTGGACGAGGGCTTCGTCCAGACGGTCAGCGGCAGGGGGGGCATGAGCGAGGAAAAATGCCTTGAGGGGGTATTCGCCCACGAAATCGGCCACTACATGGTGTTCCCGCGGGACCTCGGCACGTGCGTTCTTGCCGGCAAGATGATAGATGATTTCTTCGACAAGCTCAGCCTGGAGGTCCGCTCCTTCATATTCCAGACCTACGCCGACATGGCCAACGACACCGCGAGCGTGCTCGAAGAGCAGAGGACCTCAGCCATCCTGGACGTGCGCAAGGCCATGCAGGCCGTCATGGACGACCCCATCAACAGGAACGTCCGGCAGGTCATGCTCGCATATCTCCACCGCCAGGCCCGCAGGGAATTCGCGCTCGAAGACGAGCTGAAGCCGTATCTTGAGAAGATGATGGAAATCGACTTCCTGGCCGAGGACACGACCAAGCTCAGGCTCGGCCTCTGGACGTTCGGCAACATAATCGCGGACATGATAAAGAAGTACGGCGGCGAAAAGGCCCTCAGGCCCGACCATTCCGACTGCGACATCATGGAAATCCTCGGCAAATCCTCCGAAGGCGAGCTGCGCGAAGCGCTCAGGGAGATTTCATACCGCATCAGCAGGAGGGAGTACGAAAAGGTGAAGGACTGGCTGAAAAAGCACGGCGCCGAGCCTCCGAAGCTGCCAGCCGCCCGCTCCATAGGCACATCCGAAGGCGAGCTTCCGGTCGACCCGGAGGTGCTCGAATACTACAGGCAGCTTTCGATGAGATACGCGCTTGTCGTCACGAAGAAGCTGCTCGAGACCGAAGGGACGGTGCGCTCCTGGAGCGACACGCGGAAATGGAGGCCCGGGGAAGACCCGAACCTCGCGCTTCCCCAGACCTCGGGCGGCCTCTACCTGCCCGGCGTCACCAAAAGCGTGCGGATTACCGAGCGGCCGATACGCACGAGCGATTACGAGGTGCCGCACCTCCTTGTAGTTATAGACAGCAGCGCGAGCATGCCCATCCCGAAAGAGGTCAAATCCTATGCGGTTCTAGGCGCGTATTGCGGGGCCCGCTCCTATCACCTGCACGGCTCCTCCATCGGCGTCATCAACTTCAGCGGCAGCTCCTTCTACCTCCCATACACCCGCGACCTGGACGCGGCGCTCGGGGCTATCAGCGCGTACCAGGGCGGCGGGACGATTGTGGACGTCGAGATGCTGCGGAAAATGCTCGGGCCGGAGATGGCCGAACTCTACGCCAGCAATCCGGAGCGCGCGCTCGGCCACGTCCCGAGGGAAGCGATAAGGAAGGAGCTGGAGCTTTCGGTCCCCCAGTTCACGACCGCCCTTGCGGCCGAGTCGATAGACCTCCTCATGTTCACCGACGGAGGCATATTCAACCTTGACGAGGTGCTCGCCCTGTTCAGCGAGAAGGCCGAGCTGAACCGCGCCACGATAATCCTCACGCACGGCTTCGAGCAGGCCCTTGGGGAGATAAGGGACCCGCGCATCAGCGTGTGCCGCATCGATGAGGAGAAGGACATCCCGGGCATAGTGATAAGGGCCACTCACGGGAGCCTCAGCTCGCTTTCGAAGGTGATTCGGGGATGAGGGCACTTGTTGGTCGAGAAGGCGCTGGTCCATCGGAGCTGGCAGCCGGCAAGAAATTCGGCGGCTACAAGCCCGAGGCCGAGGGCCGCGCAGGGGCGCCCTCCGTCAGCCGGAGCGAAAGGTTCGAAGCCATCCTGTCGCTATGGAGCAGCCTGCGGTTCGGCTGGGGTTTTTTCCTTGACAACTATCCCATCATCGAGGACCGTGTCCGCGGCCTCCAGTGCTCGCCCCGCGAGGTGGCTGATTTTAGCATCGCTCTCAGCGGCATCACCCGCCAGCTTGAAATCGCAGGCATGTTCCTAAGCGCGCTTGCCAACACCGGCCCATCGCGCACGTATCGTGTCTATTCCACGGGTTACGAATGCCTCGGCTGCTACAACGAGAAGAACCTCATAGTCTACGGCGATGCGGGCGAAAGCCTTGGCGCCTTCATGAAAAAAGGCCGCCTGCTCGTGCGCGGGAACGCGGGAAAGGAGGCCGGGGCGTACATGTCCGGCGGCTCAATAGTAATAAGCGGCGATTCCGGGCCTTTCCTCGGCGAGGGAATGAGCGGGGGCAGCATAAGCGTCCTTGGGAAGATGGAGGGCCTCGGGATGAATACGGAAGGCGGGCGCATTTATCATCGGGGTGTTCTCATATGACTCAGTACCAATTAAGGGCGGCAGAGGGAACCGGCCTGCACATGACGCGCGCGGCGAGCCGCTTCGGCAGGTTCAGGAAGGAGGCCGAAAAGGCGGTCCAGAACGTCGAAGTCAAGGAAGACCAGGCGCTTGCCCGCCTCATGGGAGCGTTCGAGAAATTCGATTGCGCCTACCCCGACCAGACGCTCGAGGTGCTCGAAGAGCCGTATGCGCAGGCCTGCGAGCTTCTGAAAGGCATCGCATACACGCCGCAGGACGTGAAGAAGTTCTGCATCGCCCTTTCCGCCTATGATGACCGCCCGGAGTTCCCGAAAAAGGCCGGGCTTTTCCTGAGCGCCCTTGTGAATTGCGGGCCGGACATCGCGTATATCATTCCGACAAAGCATCTTTCGGCGCCCATGCACGACTTCGGCTACAAGAACGTGAAGAACGTCATCATCGAAGGCGGCATCGGGGAGTGCTTGGGTTATGGGATGGCTGGCGGGAGCATCGTGGTTGAAGGCGATGCAGGCGACCATCCCGCGCACAGGATGGCAGGCGGACTTATCATCGTTGAAGGAAACGCTGGCTTTGGAGCGGGGCATCTGGAGGGCGGCGAACTGGTGGTGAAAGGGAATGCCGGCCATGCGCTGGGAAGCATGATGGAAGGCGGTACCATCCGCCTGATGGGCAAGCCCGGGAAGAACATAGGGGGCTACATGAAGGCCGGGGAGATACACCTTGACGGCGAGCTGGGAGAGGTTTCCGACTGTATCGGGGACGGCAGGATTTACCACAAGGGCGCCCTCATCGCGGGCAAGTGAAATCTCTTAAAACTCATCCCATAACTATTCCTCCATGCCCGACTTAGACTCAATCATACGCAAGCACGTCCTCAAGAACGCCTTCGACTACGGCAGGGCCAATGCCGGCGCCGTAGTCGGCAAGGTCATAGCCGAATTCCCGGACTGCAAGAAGGATATGAAGGCCACGATGGCGAAAATCAGCGCGGAAATCGCGCGCGTATCAAAGCTCCAGAAGGGCGACATCGAGAAGGAGATGTCCGGATTCGAGTACGCGGAGAAAAAAGAGGGGAAGAAAGAGCTCGCAATCGAGGGCGCTGTGGAAGGCAGGGTCGTGACGCGGTTCCCGCCCGAGCCGAACGGCTACCCGCACATCGGCCATGCCAAGGCGTTCTGCCTCTCATGGACGATTGCGAGGAGATACAATGGCCGCGCCATACTGAGGTGGGACGACACCAATCCCGAGGCAGAGAAGGAGGAATACACCGCCGCGATAAGGGACGGCATGACGTGGCTCGGCCTGGACTGGGACGACGAGAAATACTGCAGCGACTACCTTCCGCAGATGTATTCCCTCTGCGAGAAGCTCCTGAAGGACGGGGAGGGCTGCGTCTGCACCTGCGCGCAGGAGGAAATCTCCAAGGGCCGCGAGGAGATGAGGCGCTGCGCGTGCGGCTCGAAAAAGCCGGCTGATAACCTTGCAGGCTGGGCGGACATGCTTTCAGGGAAGACCCCGGAAGGCGGCGCTACCGTCCGCCTCAGGGGGGACATGGCATCCCAGAACACGGTCATGAGGGACCCCACGCTCTTCCGGATACTCACGGCGCCGCACTACCGGCAGGGGAAAAAATACCGCGTCTGGCCCACATACGACTTCCAGGGCGCGGTCATGGATTCCCTGCTCGGCATCACGCACCCAATACGCTCTAAGGAGTACGAGCTGCGCGACGAGCTCTACGTTTTCCTGCTCCAAAAGCTCGGGCTTACTGTCCCGAAAATGATATCCATCTCCAGGCTCAGCATAAAGAACGCGCCGATAAGCAAGCGCCTGCTTCGCCCGCTTGTCGAAAGCGGAAAGCTCTGGGGCTGGGACGACCCCCGGATGCCCACGCTGAAGGGGCTCGCCCGGCGCGGCATCCTTCCCGAGGCGATAAGGGAATTCGTCCTCTCCTTCGGCATCTCGAAAGTAGAGAGCGAGCCGGACTGGGAGGCGCTGCTTGCGGAGAACCGGAAGCTGCTCGACCCGGTTTCGCCGCATTACTTCTTCGTCCCTGAGCCGGTGGCCCTTGAAGTGAAGGGGCTGGAAAAGAAGACGATTGAGCTGAAGCTCCACCCGAAGAAAGACATGGGAATCCGGAGCCTGCCGGTTTCCGGCAACGTATTCATCCCAGGCGCGGATGCCAGGAACCTGGCTGAAGGGGAAATATTCCGCCTGAAAGACCTCTGCAACGTGAAGCTCCTCAAAAAAGGCGAAAGGCTGCTCGGCGAGCTCGCACCGGATTCGACGGTAGAGAAAAAGCTCCAGTGGGTGAGCGACGGGCGAATTGAGTGCACGGTCGTCACGCCGGGAGACCTTCTCGATTCAAAAGGCGAAATCAACCCGGAGAGCCTGCACGAGTCGAAGGGATTCTGCGAGCCTTCGTGCGCGCCCCTCGCGGCAGGGGGCATCGTCCAGTTCGAGCGCTTCGGGTTCTGCAGGCTTGACAAGTTGGAGCCCCTGACCTTCATCCATTCATGCTGAATTGCCCCGAAAACGCGGCTTTCATTTATAAATTTTGCATGTTTAGCCCAATCCAGGTGACCGGATGGCTAAACAGGGGTTCGATTTCAAGAAGCTGCTAGTTGCTTCCTTCCTGAGCATTGCTGGCGGGCTCGTGCTCGCGTTCATTTCAATCATCCTCCAGCTCCTCTCGCTGGCGATATCGGATTCGACCGGCGAAATCATCGACCTTGCCAGCTCGGCATACGCCATCGTCCTGTTCCCCATCTTCCTCGCCCTTTTCTTCTGGACCGGGATGCGCGCCGCGAAGAATTACCAGTTCGACCTCGTCGGCGCCGGCGGTGTCGCGGCATTCTCGTACTTCGTCGTAGGCTTCATCGAGAGGCTGCTGAACATAGTGCTCGCGGTCGTGGTCGTGAGCAGGCCGCTCGGCGGCACCGGGTTCGGCTCCACCGAGATGGTTCTGGCTTCGTCCCTTTTCGGGGGGATGACCGGCCTCAGCGGTGTCGCCCTTTCTGCCCTCTGCGGCTTCGGGATGCTTGTAATCGGAAGCACCATAAATTTCGTTGTGGGCGGCTTCGGCGCGCTTTTCGCGCTCAGGAAATCCGCCTGACGCTCCTCTATTTAGGCTTGCCTAAGTCGGCATCGGTGTATTATTGGTGTGCGATGCTTTTCGACGTGAAATGCCACATTTAAATTTCTTCCGCAAGAAATGACCTAGCCCGAAATTCTTGAGGCGGATTCTCGGGCCTCCTTCAGGCGGGGGAGAGGATTGGTGATACCATGGCGGTAAAAAAGATACGGAAAAGGGATGGGTCGGTCGTCGATTTCGACAAAGAGAAAATCGTCAACGCTGTATTCAAGGCGGCGCAGTCCGTGGGCGGAAGCGACCGCGCGGAATCCGGGCGCGTGGCCGACCGCGTCGTGCAGTACATCAACGAGAAATTCAAGGAGGACTACGTTCCCACCGTCGAAGAGGTGCAGGACCTCGTCGAGAAGGCCCTCATCGAGACCGGCCATGCGACGACGGCCAAATCGTACATACTTTACCGGCACAGGAAGAACATCGAGCGCGAGATGAAAAAGGCCCTCGGCGTGTCGGACGACCTGAAGCTCCCCCTCAACTCCATCCAGGTGCTTGAGAAGCGCTACCTTCTCCGCGACGAGAACGGGAAGGTCATCGAGACGCCGAGCCAGCTCTTCAGGCGCGTCGCCCGCCACCTGGCCTCGAACGAGTACAACTACGGCGCGGATGACGCGACCGTGAAATACTACGAGGACGCGTTCTTCGAGATCATGACCAACTTCGAGTTCCTTCCGAACTCGCCGACGCTCATGAACGCCGGGAACGAGCTCGGCCAGCTTGCCGCGTGCTTCATCCTCCCTGTCAAGGACGACATAGAGGCCATCTTCGAGTCGGTGAAGCACCAGGCCATCATCCACAAGACCGGCGGCGGGACCGGCTTCTGCTTCTCGTACCTGCGCCCGAAGGGGGATTTCGTGAAAAGCACGGCCGGCATAGCATCCGGCCCGATATCCTTCATGAGCGCCTTCGACAACGCCACGAACGTGATAAAGCAGGGGGGCAAGCGCCGCGGGGCGAACATGGCCACGATGCACGTCTGGCACCCTGACATAGAGGAATTCATCACCATGAAGCAGACGCCCGGCGTGATGGAGAACTTCAACGTCAGCGTGATGGCCGACGACAAGTTCATGCAGGCGGTCGAGGCGAACGGCGAATACGAGCTCCTCAACCCGAGGAACGGCTCGCCGCTCCGCAAGGTGAACGCAAGGAGCCTCTTCAAGCTGATAGCGTACAGCGCGTGGAAGTCGGCAGAGCCCGGCCTCCTTTTCATAGACGAGATTAACAGGAAGAACCCGACCCCCACCGACCCAATCCACGCGA
Source organism: Microcaldota archaeon (assembly GCA_040754495.1). Taxonomy (GTDB): domain Archaea; phylum Micrarchaeota; class Micrarchaeia; order Anstonellales; family Bilamarchaeaceae; genus Bilamarchaeum. The sequence goes on along the minus strand of JBFMCO010000017.1, from coordinate 21,042 downwards.
CGAACCCCTGCGGGGAGGTGCCGATGCCGGACTACGAGTCCTGCAACCTCGGAAGCATCAACCTGGTCAGGTTCGTGGAGCTGGACTGGAGCAAGAGCGACTGGAAGAAGAAGATCGACTGGGACAGGCTCCGCTACGTGGTCCGCGTCGCGTTCCAGTTCCTGGACAACGTAATAGACATGAACAGGTACCCGATTCCCCAGATACGCGAGCAGACGCTGAAGAACCGGAGGATAGGCCTCGGAGTCATGGGCTTTGCGCGCATGCTCTTCAAGATGGGCATCCGATACGACTCGGAAGCCGGCTACCAGGTCGGCGAGGAGGTCATGAGGTTCATAGAGGACGAGGCGCGCAAGATGAGCCACGAGCTCGGCCGCGCGAGGGGCTCGTTCCCGGCATTCAAGGACAGCCCGCTCTCCGAGCAGTACGACGCCATGCGCAACGCGACCTGCACGTCCATAGCCCCGACTGGCACCATCTCCATGATAGCGGACTCATCGAGCGGCATAGAGCCGGTCTTCGCGCTCTCGTTCCTAAAGACCGTGCGCGCAGGCCAGTACTACTACTGCGACGAAATCTTCGAGCAGGTGCTGAAAGTCCGCGGCCTCTATTCCCAGGAGCTGATGCAGAAGGTCATGGAAGAGGGCACCATCCACCAGATGGACGAGATTCCTGAAGACGTCAAGAACGTGTTCAGGGTGTCCCACGACATGGCTCCGGACGCGCACGTGCTGATGCAGGCCGCCTTCCAGAAGAACGTGGACCTGGCTGTGAGCAAGACCATAAACATGCCGGCCGAGGCCACCGTCGAGGACGTGGAGGGCGTCTACATGCTCGCGTGGAAGAACGGCTGCAAGGGCATAACCATCTACCGCGACAGCTCCAGGAGCGAACAGGTGCTGCATGTCGGGAAGAAGGTCAAGACCAAGGGAGTGGAGGAGGACAAGTTCAAGCTCCTCCAGGCCCAGGTCGCCGTAGCCTCGAAGCCGGCCTGAATTTTTTATCTTCTTGGAAACGCGACCGGCTCGCCCTTCCTTTCCTGGCACAGCCGGTTCATTTTCGTTATTACCCTGATTGCCTCCTTATATCTCGCCTTTAGCTCGTCGGGGTGGGTTACGCCGTCTATCCTTTCCCTGAAGTAGCCGCCATCCGCCTTCGAGCGGAAGTCCCTGTCCGAAACCTCGTCAAGGCCCACCCCGAAAATCCTCTCGGCCATATGGTAGTCCATATCGTATGCCGGCGTTATCCTGCTCCCGTTGTCCCCGATTGCGTAGGCGGCATATGCCCTCTTGAGCGCGGCGACGAAGGGGTGCTGGACGCCTCCGTTTATGGGATACCTCTTTTCCGTTTCCCTGATTTTCCGGAGGATAATCGGGTCCGCCGCCGCCTCTTCGGAGCGCAGCTCGTTAAGGCCCATCCAGTCTTTCAGCTCGGGGTTGTGCGTCAGCGACCGCGCGTGGATGAGGCCTACGCCGGTCCCCATGAGGACGATCGCGGAAACATCCCACTTGGTCTTGCCCTCGAGGCAGTCCAGGAGGTATCTCCTGCGCGGGGCCTCCATCACCAGCTCCGCCTTCATCCCGTCGGCGCTGAGCCCCTCCCCGAGGACCCTCAACACCCGGTCCCGCGTCGTGCCGGCAAGTATGTTCGCGGAAAGCGGCGGGAAGTAAGCCTTCAGCTTTCCCGTTTCCCTGTGGGTGAGCAGGATGACTATGTTCTCCGCGGAGCCCTCGACTATCCTGTCCTCGTGGTTGCAGGCCAGAATCTCGCCGAACTTGAGCATCATCGCGATGTTGATGTTCCTTGCTGAATTCACGTACACGCCGCCCACCTTCTGCCAGACCGGCATCGCGCCGTCCGCGCGGGGGAACGGGGCTACCAGGACGTCCAGCCCGGTCCTGTATCCCTGCTCCGGCAGATACGGCCCCCAGGGCAGCGTCCCTATCTTGAGGTATTTGGGCCTGAAGAGCAGTTTTCCGTCCTTGAGGTACGCGGTCGGCACCTTGAGCCCCTCCACGCCAGAATAGGAAAAGCCAGGCCTGAAGTAGCCGCCCGGAATCAGTCCTATCTCATTTTCCGGGAAAACCCCTCCCCGGACGAGCCGGTTCAGGATGGCAAGCGAGCATATAGCGGCCTCGAACTCCATCGGCATGACGCTCCTGTCCCCGTCGCTAAAGCGCGCGGTGAGGGGGAAGGGGACCTTCGCGGTTTTCCTGCTCCCGTCCTTGAAGACGATATCGACGCCCATCTCTATGTCCTTTTCGAGGTTCCTCCGTGCGTCGTCGAAAAATTCCTGCGGCGTCCTCTGGAGGTGCTCGATTCTTGCGACGTCGGAGCCGTCCGAGAGCGCCATGGTGCCGCTGACAAGCGAGAGGTCGAAGGCAAGGTTCGTGTACGCGAGCCTCCTGATATTGGATGCCAGCTCAATGAATCCGTCCCCGTACCTCGTCCTCTGGAGCCTCACGCCCTCGAAGCCTGATGCGCCGTAATCCACATCTGGCGAAAACATGGTGTTGACGATGGCGTCTATCGGAACGAAGCCGTCCATCGGGGTGAAGTACCCCCATTTCGCATCCGAGTCCATCGGGAATGACGGCGCCTTCCTGTATACCCTTCCCGTTATGCTGCTGTAAGGGGCGAGCTGCACCCTCACGAGGTTCAACCCCTTCTCAGATTCAAAGTCGTAGTCCGGTTCCTGCCCTGTTTCTGCCGCCATAGGGCCTTGTTGCCGGGCACCAGTTTTAAAATGTTGTCGGAAGTCAAGCGGAATGTTCTGCAATCGTCGAAAATTTAAATGCCGGTGCAGTTGGCTGATGGGTGATGAAATGCCGCCGCACTGCGATACGCTGGACGGGCCTGTGGTGAAAGCCGCCATGAAGGCCCTTGAGAAGGGGAATGTCAATCTGGTCCTGCCATGGGTGCATGAAGGGGCGGAGGGCGAAGTCCGGGCCGCTTTCGGCAAGGCCATGAAGGCCAGGAAGCAGGGGGCGGATGCGGCCGAGGTCGCGGACCTCTGGTTCTTCGAGACTGTCGTGCGCCTCCACCGGGCAGGCGAGGGCGCGCCATACAATGGCCTCAAGCCCGCCGGCCTCGACACCGGCCCGGTCATTCCGAGGGCCGAGAGCGCCATCGGGACCGGCAACTGCGGCGAGGTTACCTCCCTGCTCTCGAATGCCGTCAAGGAGGAAGTCGAGGGCCGTTTCGCGGAGGCCATGGAGAAAAGGGACTATGACGCGGACGATGTCCGGGCCGCCCGCGCGTATGTGGACGCGATGCTGGATTTTCTGCTCTATTCCCACCACACCTACATGAAGATACGCGGGGGAGCTGCCCACGGGGAAGGGAAGGGCGGGCACGCGGATTAGCGATTCATTCATCGGATGCCATCGGAGGCTCCGGGGCGCTCATGAAGCGGGCGAAAAGCGCAGAGAGCCTCGACCTTCTTTTGGGCGTCTCGAATTCCACTCCGTGCGTTTCCTCGATGTTCCTCACCGCCTCGGCCACGAGCGGGACGTGACTTACCTCGAAATGCGTGTGTATGTGGCGCGCGAATTCGCACGGGTCGAGCTCAGGGTGGCCGTCCCGCCTCCTCAGGCGGTTCATTTCGTCGTAAAGCCTTATCGACGGGTAGTGCGAGTTCCTCTTAGTGCCGGCTGGTTCCATTCTTTCACCTTTCTGCATCTGGGTTGTTTGTTACTCTGAGCATTGGGAATTGAAGTGGTTAATGATGGAAAAAATATATAAATCAATCGCTGCTGCCGGGCGGCGCGGCCATCGCAATCTTTTTATTCACTCCCTGCAAGTCTAATCCGGTTTGAGGTGCAACGAATTATGAAAGTCACCCTCAGTGTGATTAAAGCAGACATAGGCGGGTTCCCGGGCCACGAGACCGTGCATCCTGACGTCGTCAGGACTGTCCGGGAGAAGATGGCTGAAGCGAAGAAGAAAGGGCTCATCATCGACTGTTTCGTGGGCTGGTGCGGGGACGACATCAACCTCATCATGACGCACACGAAGGGCGTGGACAGCAAGGAAATCCACGGCCTCGCGTGGGACGCGTTCGTGGCAGGGACCGCGGTGGCGAAGAAGCTCAAGCTCTATGGCGCCGGCCAGGACCTTCTCAAGGACGCGTTCTCGGGCAACGTGCGCGGCATGGGCCCGGGCGTCGCGGAGCTGGAGTTCGAGGAAAGGCAAAGCGAGCCGGTCATCGTGTTCATGATGGACAAGACCGACCCCGGCGCGTTCAACCTTCCTGTCTACAGGATGTTTGCGGACCCGTTCAACACGCCCGGCCTCGTGATAGACTCCAACATGCAGGGCGGATTCCGCTTCGAGGTCTATGACACAATCGAGGGCAGGAAAGTGGATTTCAAGACGCCCGAGGAGACCTACTCGATGCTTGCGTTCGTGGGCTCGCGCTCGCGCTACGTAATCAAGCGCGTCTACCCGGGCCCGGGCAACAGGGTGAACGAGTCCGAGGCCATCTGCTGCGTCTCGACCGACAAGCTGTCGCAGGTCGCAGGGACGTACGTGGGCAAGGACGACCCTGTAGCAATCGTCCGCTGCCAGGCCGGCCTTCCCTCGGTCGGCGAGGCGCTGGAGCCCTTCAGCTTCCCGCACCTCGTCTCAGGATGGATGCGCGGCTCCCACCAGGGCCCGATGATGCCCTGCAGCATGGAGACCGCGACGCCGTCCCGGCTCGACGGCCCGCCGCGCGTCGTTGCGCTCGGCTTCCAGCTCGCGAACGGCACGCTCGTCGGCCCGCACGACATATTCAAGGACCATTCCTACGAATACACCCGGGCAAAGGCAAACGAAATCGCGGAGTACATGAGGAGGCACGGCCCCTTCGAGCCGCACAGGCTCCCGGAGGAGGACATGGAATACACCAACCTCCCGAAGCTCCAGGAGAAATTCAGGGACAGGTTCAAGAAAATCTAAGGGCGGCCGATGAAAAACTACGAGCTCGCGGCGCTTATCGCCGCGGCAATCCTTCTTGTCCTCGTGGTCTACCTGGTCAGCGCCAAAGGGGAGAAGCGCAGGCTGGCACTGGTGAATGCCGAGGGCGAGCGCCTTCCCATAGACGCTGAAATCGCAACAGACAGCGCCACCAAGATGAAAGGCCTCATGGGGCGCCAAAGCCTCGGGGAGAACGAGGGCATGCTGTTCGTGTTCGACAGGCCGGGCATCTACCCGTTCTGGATGCTGAATACGACAATCGCCCTCGACGCCATCCACATAGCAGAAAACGGCACCGTGGTGGATGTCCTGCAGATGGAGCCATGCGGGCTCAATGTCACCCGCTGCAAGCTCTACTTCCCCCGCGAGAAGGCCAAATACGTGCTTGAAGTGAACAAGGGCTTCTCGAAAGACAATTCTATAATCCCGGGAAAAAGCAGCCTGGACCTCTCCACCCTCAAATCCGGAAACTGAGAACCGGAAACCCGAAACCCCCAGGCGAAGCCTGAGGGGAGAAGAATGATAAGAAAACGCTAGGGGTAGGGGGATGGTGATGATAGACCCCATAGCGTTATCCTTCCGTTTAAGAAAGGACTGTGACAGCTGACAACATCTGAGTTGGTGTGTTGCAAAGTAGGATATAGCGGTGCGTATTTTTAAATATTACGTCAATCAACTAACCTTTTCGTAAGTGTGGCGCCAGAACCCAATTAATAACTTCCCCTCCTCTCTATCCCATGGCGCTCTTCCTTATCGGCACCGGCGTCGCCTTCGACCTCACCCTTGCAGGCATCGACGCCCTGAAATCCTGCGACGAGGCTTACATCGAGACATACACCAATCCCATCGAGGAGGGGAAGATAGCGGGGCTGGAGCGCCTCATAGGGAAGAAGCTCGAACATCTCGGGCGGGACCGCCTGGAAGGGCCGTACCTGGTCCAGCAGGCGAAAACAAAGAGCGTATGCATCCTTGCCTCGGGCGACCCCCTCACCGCGACAACGCACATTACGCTCGTCCTGGAGGCAAGGCAGAAGGGCGTGAAGGTGCTGGTGATACACAACTCCTCCATCCACTCGGTGGCACCGGCCCGGGCGGGCCTTCAGGTTTATCGCTTCGGGAAAACCGCAAGCCTGGTCAATCCGAGGCCCAATTACAAGCCGCTATCCTCGCTGGACATAATCCGGGAAAACCTCGTGCGGGACCTTCACACGCTCGTCCTCCTCGACACCGAGCCGGCGCCGATGGAGGCCGCGGCCGCCCTTGACATGCTCGCGGAATTCAGCCACGCAATAGTGCTATCGCGCGTCGGCCACGAAGATGAGAAAATAAGCTATGGCGCAGTGCCCAGGCTGAAAGAAATGCCCCTGGGCAGGCCGCCATTCACGATAATCGTGCCCGCCAGGCTGCACCCGGTCGAGCAGGAGTATCTGGATTCCCTCGTGTGAGCTTCAGCAGCACTTGCACTTTTTGTGCGAGCACTTGGCCTTCCTGACCTTCTTCACGGACTTCGGCTTCACGCTCTTTCCGCCCCACGAATAAATCGGGCCGCTGACAGTGCCGACTACCTTGCTCACGATGCTGTTTATGGTTCCTATCATACAATCCCACCTCTGGTTGGTAATATATGTGTTATTAATTATGGTTACAAGTGCATTTAAAGCTATGCTTTTGGCCGTTTTTTGCCATAAACTAGAACAAAGTAGTCTGGCCGCCGAGGTCGAAAAGGCCGCCGAACCGTATCCCGACGCGCCTGACGTCCAAATCACTGCCGGCCAGAAACTCCCCGACCAGCTCCTCCTTCTCCCTTTTGAGGTCCTCGCTCCAGCCCTTCGGGTTCCTGAACGACACTGATTTTGTGTGCGTCTTCAGGTCCTCGGTGATGAATATGATGGAAAGAGTCCTGTAGGACCTCTTCATCAGCATCAGCCTCTCCTTCGCGTCCTTTTCCAGCTCCTCCAGCCTGGCCAGGATGAGGTAGGCGTCCCTGGTCTTCTCCTTCAGCGTGCCTATCCGGCTGACTTCTTCCTGGGGCTTCTCCTCGCCGAGGCCGGAGTCGAACATTCCCCCGCCAAGCTCCCTGAGCCAGGCGCCGGTCTTCCTGCCGAAAGTCTCCACGAGGCGGAGCGCGTCCAGCTTCGCAATGTCCCTCACTTTCTGGGCCCCGAGGGCCCGGAGGGCCTCGGCCGTCTTCGGCCCTATCCCCGGCACTCTCTCCAAATCCGAATCCAATATGAGCTTCCTCTCCGCTTCCTCATCGAGGATGAGGAGGCCGTCCGGCTTGGATTTCGAGGCCGCCATCTTCGCGCCAAGGAGCGTCGGGGCCACGCCCACGCTGCAGGTGAGGCCCAATTCCGAGCGGATGCGCTCCTTGAGGGCGCCTGCCTTTCCGGCCGCTTCGGCATCCTCGGCGTTCCACTCGTCTATGCTCGCCTGCACGACCCTGCGGCAGCTCTCCCGCACAAGCGAATCCAGCCGGGCTGAGACCTGCTCGTAATACTCATGGTCGACGGGGACGAAGATGCTGTCGGCGGGCGGCGCGCGCTTCTTCGCGAAAGCGATGGGCATCCCCGAGCGGATGCCTATCTCCCTGCCCGGATAGTTCACGGTGCTCACCACGCCCGAATCCGGCGTCCTCCCGCTGTAGACGCAGACCACGATGATTTTCCCCCTTGCCATCGGCCTGCGCTTCTCCTCGAGCTGGGCGAAGAAGTAGTCCATGTCTATATGGAGATACACGGGACAGACTCAGCGTGCAAGGATTAATTATCTTGCGCCTGAAAAGCAAACCTGATGGACGTCTACGAGGAGATGGCCGAGCACTACGACCTGATATACTGCGACGCGGTCGACCTGGGATTCTATCTCCGGGAGGCCAGGAACGCAAGGGGGCCGGTGCTCGAAGTAGCGTGCGGGACCGGCAGGATACTCCTGACGCTCCTCGGATCAGGCATCGAGGCCTGCGGCATAGACCTCTCCCCGGCGATGCTTGGCGTCCTCAAAAAGAAAGCGGATGCCCTGGGCATCCGTCCCGAAGTGCGCGTTGCGGACATGACGGATTTCAGCCTCGGGAAGGAATTCGCGCTCATCATCGTCCCCTACCGGAGCTTCCTGCACCTGAAGGACGAATCGTCGAGGAAAAAGGCGCTCTCGCGCTTCATGGCGCACCTGCGGCCCGGGGGCCGGCTCATACTGCACACGTACAACCCCTCGCCAGACGACCTTGCCATGACAGGATCGCACCACCTCTTCGAATCCGAGAACATGGCCGCCCCGGACGGCCGGAAATACCGCCTCGACTGGTACCTGATGGCCGACCCCAAGTCGAGGCTCGGCCACTACAGGATAGCCATCACCTTCGATGGCGGCGAGCGGCACGAGTTCTCGATGGAGATAAGGTATCCGTTGATGAAAGACATACGGAAGCTCCTTGCGGGCGCGGGCTTCCGGAACATCAAGCTCTATTGCGGTTTCGACTATTCCCCCTTCGACGAGGGGTGCAGGGAGGCGGTGTGGATTGCAGAAAGATAGCCTCCTTGCGCGTCTTCGCTCTTTCTTCTTTCGCGAGAAGCCGGTCAGGTACGTGAGGTTCCGCGACGGCATGGGCAACTTCGAGCTCTTCTACCCGCAAGGATGGAAGTTCGACGAGGACATCGCGGTCGTGGACGGCAAATACACCATCTCGTTCGTCTCCGGGAACGGCCTGTGCCAGTTCACGATAGCCGTGGATGCGCAGCTTCCTGAGAGCTTCGCCTTCACAAAATACGCCAAGGCCGAGCTGGAGAGCCCGACCTCGGGCATATACACGCCCATGAAGAAAGCTACGTTCCATTCCATGCCGGCCTACGAGCGGGACTATTCCTACTCTTCTGGAGGGCGGAGCTATTTCGGCGGCGGGGTGATGTTCTGCACCGGGGACGCGGTATTCTCGCTTTCATGGAGCGCGCCCGAGGCTGAGCGGAAGAGGATGGATGCCGTGTTCTCGCACATGCGGAAGACGCTCGCAGTGCGGGCAGGATTCGTAATAACGCGCATGAGGGGGCGTGTCCCGGGCATGGATGCGACGCGCAGGATGGAGGATACATAGCATGCTGCCGCAAGGGTTCAGGGACAGGTACTGTCCAGTAGTTGATGATGCCGCGGCGTTTGGCGAGAGCCTCGGCAGGCCGCTCCCCCGCTCCTTCCGCGTCAACACCCTCAAGTCCTCCCCGCCCGAGGTCATGGAGGGGTTCTCCGGATACGGGATAGAGATAAAACAGATGCCGTGGTACGGAGATGCGTTCGTGTCGGAGAATCCGGACGTCGGCTCGACGCTGGAGCACTTCTCTGGGGAGATATACATGCAGGAGCTGGTTTCCATGCTCCCGCCGCTCCTTGTCAGGGAAGAATTAAGCCGAGCCCGGCTGGTCCTGGACGGCTGCGCCGCGCCGGGCTCCAAGACCACGCAGCTCTCCGCCCTGATGGGCAACCGGGGGACGGTAGTGGCCAACGACATAGATTATAGCCGCATCAGGGCGCTGAAGTTCAATCTGGAAAAGGTCGGCGCGCTGAACGTGGTTATAACGAACCAGGATCTGCGCATGTTCCCCAACTCCCAATTCGACGTCATAATCCTCGACGCGCCCTGCTCGGCCGAAGGCACGATACGGAAAAGCCCGGACCTCCTGCGCTTCTGGTCGGACAAGGGCTATCCGGGGCACTCAAGGCTGCAGGGGCAGCTCCTGCGCCGCGCTTTCGACCTCCTTGCGCCCGGCGGCGTGCTGGTCTATTCCACATGCACATTTGCCCCTGAGGAGAACGAATTCGTGATAGAAAAGCTCCTCCAGGATACGGATGCCAGCCTGGAGGAGGTGGGGATGGACGGATTCCGGCTCTCCCCTGCCCTTCCAGCGTGGCATGGGGCCGAATTCAGCCCCGAGGTCCGCAAATGCGCAAGGGTGTGGCCGCACCACAACGACACGGGCGGCTTCTTTTTGGCCAAGGTGAGGAAATGAGCCTTGAAGACCTGCCCCCCCAGAAACTGCAGAAGGCCGTCCTCGAATATTTCGGGGAGCGCTTCGGGCTCGGTGCCGGCGCTTTCGAGCCATACGGCCTTTATCTCGGCAGCAAGGGGCGCGTTTTCCTTGGCCCGAAGCAGGCAATCCCGAAGCCCCGCATAGTGACGATTGGCCTCCTTGTCGCGAGGGTGACCGACTCCATAAAGCCCACGACCAACCTCCTGCAGTGCTTCGGGAAGCAGGTTACTAAGAACGCCATAGAGCTTGGGCGGGAGCAGGCGCTCGCCTATGCCCGCGGCGCAGACCTCATGCTCAATGAAGGGTTGGCCGCGAGCGACGGCTACGTCCTCCTCAGATACAAGGGACACATGCTCGGGTGCGGCCACCTCCGCGGGCGTGCCGTGAAGAACATGCTGCCGAAGGCAAAGCGACTCGACCTGCGGTTCATCTGATAATTTTATATACAAGCTCCGCGGATTCGGCTTCCATGGACTGCATATTCTGCAAAATCTCAGAGGGCAAGATACCGAGCGCGAAAATCTGGGAGGATGAGCGGTTCCTCGCTTTCCTGGACATAAGCCCCATCAATCCGGGCCACACGCTTATCATCCCCAAAAAGCACGAGGATGCCGTCTTTGCCATGGACGATGAGGCCTACTCGGCCCTTTTCGCTGCTGCAAGGAAGCTTTCCGCCCCCCTGCAGAAGGCAAGCCGCTCGAAGCGCATCGGGATGATAGTCGAGGGCTTTCTCGTCCCTCATGCCCACCTGCACCTCGTGCCCCTGAACGCCGGGGGCGAGCTGGACTTCCGCAGGGCGAAGAAAGCCGCTCCCTCGGAGCTGGAGGCAATGGCCGCGAAAATCAGGGATGAGCTTTAAATCCTGATGCCCCGAATTATCCGATGGATTCTCAGAGGTGTTTATGATGGACAAGAAGGATTACTTGAAGACGCCGATAGAGCATATTGACATAAAGAAAATCGACGCGACGCAGATTGTGGAAGCGATGAAGAGAATGTCCTTCACATCAAGGGACCTCGGCCGCGCGGCCGAGATATACGACATGATGCTCGCGGAAAAGGAATGCGCCATAATCCTCACGCTCGCCGGAAGCACGAGCGCAGGGGGCTGCATGGACGTCTACACCGACCTCGTGAAGAATAACATGGTGGATGCCGTCGTCGCCACCGGGGCGAGCATCGTGGACATGGACTTCTTCGAGGCCCTCGGCTTCAGGCACTACAAGGGCACCCCGTTCGTCAACGACATGGAGCTGCGCAGGCGCTACATAGACCGGATATACGACACGTTCATCGACGAGGAGCAGCTCCAGGAGTGCGACAAGACTGTCGGGATTATCGCGGACTCGCTCGAGCCGCGGCCATACTCCTCCCGCGAGTTCATCCGCGAGATGGGCAAATGGCTGACCATGAACTCCAAGAAGAAGAACTCGCTCGTCCAGGCTGCATACGAGAACAGCGTCCCCATCTTCTGCCCCGCGTTCTCGGATTCGAGCGCGGGCTTCGGCCTCGTCCTGCACCAGCACCGGCACCCAGAGAAGCACGTCTCCATAGACTCTGTCAAGGACTTCTACGAGCTGACGAAAATAAAGATGAGCACGCCGACGTCCGGCCTGCTAATGATAGGCGGCGGAGTCCCCAAGAACTTCGCCCAGGACACGGTCGTGTGCGCGGAAATCCTCGGCAAGGAGGTCCCGATGCACAAGTACGCCATACAGATAACCGTGGCGGACGTCCGCGACGGCGCCTGCTCGAGCTCGACGCTCAAGGAGGCGAGCTCCTGGGGCAAGGTCGATACGACATACGAGCAGATGGTGTACGCCGAGGCCACGTCCGTGCTGCCGCTCCTTGCCAGCTACGCCTACCACAAAGGGAGCTGGAAGGGAAGGAAGAAGCACGGGTATTCGAAGATGCTCGGCTGAAAGGAACCGTTCGGTTCCTTTCGAACCTCCCGCTTAATCCCTTTTCTTTATCTCGTCCAATACTGCGGCCGCGTGCCCCTTGGGCTCCGCAGGGTCCCAGATCTTTTTTATCGTCCCTTTTTCGTCAATCAGGAACGTAACCCTCGCCGTGCCGAGGAACTCCCTGCCCATGAACTTCCTGGGGCGCCAGACGCCGTATTTTTTCTGCACTGACGCGTCCTCGTCCGAGAGCAGGGTTATCCCAAGCTTCCTTTTCTTCGCGAACTTCGCATGGGACTCGCACGAGTCCTTGCTTATGCCTACTATCTCCACTCCGGTCCGCGCGAATTCGTCCCTGAGGGCGGTGAACTCCATCGCCTCGATAGTGCATCCGGGCGTGTCGTCCTTGGGGTAGAAATAGACCACTGCCCTCTTTCCCCTGAAGCTCGAAAGGGCCACACTCCTGCCATCCGCATCCGGCAGCGTGAAATCCGGGGCCGCATCTCCTTCCTTAACCATGCCTTCACCCGGCGCACAATCTCATCTCAAGCTATTTAAATTTTCCATGGGCTACTGCCACGCATGATTCGCCTGCGCAGCGGCGTCCCGGGCCCGAAGTCCCTCCGAATCCTCAGGAAGCTAAAGAAGGTGAACGGCGGCTGGTCAATCTCGTATCCGCTTGTTTTTTCCGGGAAGGGGCAGGGCCCGTACTGCGAGGACATAGACGGCAACGTGTTCCTGGATTTCGCCAGCCAGATAGCGTCCAACCCCCTCGGCTACAACCATCCCGCGATGCTCGAGACCGTGAAGGAGTACGCCGGGCGCTTCCCTGTGAAATATGCGGGGCAGGATTTCATAATCGCCGAGCACCTCCGCATGATTGAGGAGCTCGCAGACATCTCCCCAAGGGGCTTCGACAGCGCGTTCCTGATAAACTCCGGGGCCGAGGCGGTCGAGAACGCGATTAAAATCTGCATGCGCAAGCGGCCCGGAACGAAATTCGGCATATCCATGCAGAACGGATGGCACGGGAGGACGCTCGGCGCGCTCTCCCTCACCAACTCGAATTCCGTGCACAAGAAGAACTACATGCGCCTTCCGATGCTGAGGCTCCCCTTTAGCGAAGGCGCGGACGAGCGCCTCGAGCGGATACTCCGGTCAGAGGCTTCCGCGGAAGAGATAGGATTCATAATCATCGAGCACGTCCAGGGCGAAGGGGGCTACAACATCGCGCCGAAGAAGATGGTCGAGGGCCTCCGGAAGGTCGCGGCGGACAACGGCATCCCTTATATCTCTGATGAAATCCAGGCCGGGATGGGGAGGACGGGAAAATGGTGGGCGTTCGAGCACTACGGGATTACCCCGGACATATTCACTTCGGCCAAGGCGCTCCAGGTCGGCGCCGTGGTCTCAAGAAGCCAGATGTTCCCGCACGAGCCGGGCGCGATATCGAGCACGTGGGGCGGGGGGCACACGCTTGACCTTGCCCTCGGCATGAGGACCATCCAGGTGATAAAGAAGGAGAATCTGCTCGCGAAGAACGAGCGCATGGGGAAATACCTGCTCGGGCGCCTGAAAGAGCTGGATGTTTCCGGGCAGAGGGGCCTCGGCCTCATGCTCGCTTTCGACCTGCCTACGCAATCTGTCAGAGACAACCTCATAGCAGAATGCGCCAAGCGCGGCCTCCTCATTCTCGGGTGCGGCACGAGGAGCATAAGGCTCGCTCCCCCGTATGTGGTTGAAAAGGAAGACGCGGACCTCGGCCTGGAGACAATCGAGGCCGCCCTGAAACGGATATCGTCAAGGGGCTTCTCGCACGCAGGGGCGATATGCGAGTTCGTCCACTGCGGCAAGCACCACGCGTAGGCTTATTTCTTCTGGACTTTCTCCTCCTTCAGCACTAGCTTCGCGATCAGGAACACCACGAACGCGATTATCGTGAAGTTAAGCGCCGCGGAAAGGAAAGCCCCGACGCCTATTTTCGCCGTGCCGACTTCGACGGCCGCGGTCTGCCAGTCGCCGCCCGGCAGCGCCAGCCCCACGAAGGGCATCACGATATTGTTAACGAGGGAATTGACGAGGGCCGTAACGGCCGCGCCCATGATGAATGCCACGGCAAGTCCCACGACCTTATACTCCTCAAGGAACTGCCTGAACTCGGATATTATTCCCATATATCATCACCATTTTCTTGCTGGACTCAATCGATATATAAACCATGACGCCCTACTCATTCCGGGTGGAAACCTGAAGGGCACGGTAGAGATTTGCGCAAACTGCGGCAAGATCTCCAGGGAGCAGAAGGAGGAGTTCCTCTGCCCGGAGTGCGGCTCGAACGTTTCCGTAGTGGTGCCGGTTGCCATGTTCAGGCAGATGGTGAAGCAGGGCCTTGCGAAGGAGTGATGGCATGAGAATGTTCCCGTATTTCTTTAGCGACCTGCTGCTCGGGCTTTTCGCCCTGTCATCAATCCTGCTTTCCGTATTCCTTCCCGGGATAAACAGCTATGCCCTGACGGTCCTCTCCCTCTTCATATTCGCCCTGCTGTTCAAGGCCTCGGAAGACCGGGCCGCGGACTTCCGGGCGGCGTGCAGGAACATCCGGGGGCTCGAATCGTGGGAATCCGAGCTTCTCTCCTACGGGACTCTCGTCCTGATTTACAGGGGGGAGCGCGCGAGGTTCAGCTCGACAATCGGCTCGGCCCCGGATTCGGTGCCCGTGGACTACCTCCTTTCTTTCGAGAACGGCGCGAAGGCGTCGTTCGAGGCAGGGCTGGACGATAACGGCGTGCTCGGCGTCGGCGGGGATGCCAAGGCGTTCGCCCCCATCCAGGCCGATGTCGCCGAATTCGACAGGAAATACCCCGTCCTTTTCATCCGCAACAGGGACGGCATCCTGGATTTGTGCGTGCGCCTCGAGTTCGAGAAAGGGCCGCGCCCGCCCAGGGAGGAGAAGCTTTCCAACATGGCGGCCTTCCTCAGCGACTACCTCGCCTTCGGCTATTCCCTGAACTCAAAGCTCAAAGCCGCACGCGAAGGAACGTCGCAACGTTCCTTGCGCCCCAGTGAAACGCCCGGCGTTTCACCCGGGAAACGCAAGACCCGCCCCTCCCGCCGCAAGGCCTAGCCACCCGTTTCTATAAAATACAACCTTAAATATCCTTCTATTATAATACTCCCCAGGTGGGAACTTGAGGTTGTCTCATTCGGATATCGTCTCGAAGAAGGAAGAAGGAAAGGGCTCATTCTCAAGGAAAGTAATGGCAAGGGCGGCGTCTGCGGCCGCAGCCGCAGCGCTTTTCATGGGCGCGTCGCTGCTTTACAATACCGCGTACGCCCAGGAGGCCGGCCCGGGGGCGGCGGAACGCAGCCCGCGCATGCGCCCCTTCAGCGGGCAGGTGTCCCTGGGCACGGAGGTGCTCTCCCTTCTCAATAGCGAGCGTGTCATGGGCGAGCAGGTGTCCCCTGCCACAATCGCTGGTGTGAACGTTTCCGCGGTGGACGACCGAGGAGTGGAATTCAGCGTTACGCTGGTCCCGTCCCAGGGAAGGCAGGAGAGCGCGACCTTCAGGGTAAATTATGATGGGACGCGCAGCGGGGCCGTCGGCGTTATCGACAGCCTCGGCTTCAGGGATTTTGCCGTCCAGCAGGGCGAGGGAGGGACTGCCCGCCTCAGCTTCGCCTACACTGACCGCCCGGCAAGCTCCCGCCCGCGCGAGGAGCCCCGCATACAGGCCGAAGGCGAGGTCGCCACCACCGGCCCGAATTCCGGCAGCCTAGATGCCGATTCAGGCATCGTGAATGCCGCGAGATACCAGGACCCCGCCCTGTGCCCCTATCCGGACAACGTCGACCTGGCAGGCCGCAGGAGGCCGATAAGCCTGGACAACGCATGGGACATAGGCGGCAACGTTTACGCCAACGAAGCCGGCTCGTCCGTATGGGGCGCGATAAGATACACCTACCGCGGAAGCCACGCCCGGCCTTTCGACGCGGTCTTCAACGCGGGAAACATGTGGTTCGGGGAGCAGCCGGCGCCGTTCGCGCGGCTTCTCCTGCGGCCCGGCGTGAGCGTCTGGAGGCTGCGCCTCAACTACTACGGCAGCGTCGCGGCCGTCGGCAACATGCCCTCGGTCCTCTACACGTCGCATTCGGTCGGCCTCGGATACTCCCAGCCGATTGGCGACAACTTCAGGCTCAGGCTCGGCGGGATAATCGGCGGCGCGCTCTCGTACCCTGCCTGGGACGACATATACTTCAACATGGCCTTCGGGGCGTCGGCGGAGTTCCACAACTTCCTGCTGTACGTCATGCCGAATTTCTATTTCGCGGCCAACGACCCGATAAAGACCGCGTTCGTCGGCAACTACAGGCCGCAGTTCCAGGACGTCGAGTTCGGCGCCCAGTACCGGTTCTACGAGGACCAGTACACGGCCCGCATCTTCGGCGACTGGGGCGTGCTCAACCAGCGGGTCGGCGCCCGCCTCACGAGGACGATAAACTTCAGCGACAACGTCTCCGGGGACATCTGGGTTGGCGGCGGCGCCATCCGCTGGGACGACGCGCTCGGCGGCAGGTGGGACCCGATGGCGTTCATGGGCCTGAATCTCGTCTTCGGCGGAAGGTACATCAACTCCACGAACACGTTCAGGTACGAGCATATGCAGTCGGGCGGCGTCAGGTTCGCGGAAACGTCCTTCCCGACGCAGGCCGACCCCGGGCCATACGGCTTCGGGCGCTCCGGCAATGCTGAAATCGACGCGCAGGTGAATGCGGCCAAGTCCAGGATAATGGAGTCCACGAGCTTCGCGGAATTCTCCAGCACCTACGGCAGCGCGTCCACAAACGAGAAAATCATGGCCGCAAGGTTCCTCGGGGCGTTCCTGCAGCAGGTGGCGTACGCGAACAACGCCTGGGAGGCTCTCAACAACACCCGGTTCTTCGACCCCGAGGTGCAGAGGATATCCGGCGCCAACACTGACACGATGTACTCGTACATCCAGCGCTACGTCGGATGGTACAACAGCCACGGTCCGAACGACCCGCTGCCGGACGAGCTGCGAAACGGCATAGCTGTTTGCGCCGGCATCCACCACCTGATGGCCGAGTTCCTGCGCTCGAACGGGATACCGACGATAGTCGCGTCGGTGAACACGCGGAACGGCCCGCATGTCGTGGCCATCGCCCAGCCCCCGGAGGGGACTTCCCTGCTCGATTACGGAAACGAGTACCGGACTCCGCCCGGGACGTTCGACCAGGCCATAAGATTCTACGGGCAGAACAAACAGGCGCCGACATTCCAGTCCCAGCTCTTCGGCCCGAACGGCTACATGGGCACGTACGAGACCTCTGAGGGAAGGCTGCTCCACGAGTCGATCGGCATAATCAACACGCGCGTGCTCGGCACGGACTTCCTCGGAGTCAGATAACTATAAATACCATCGCCACGAAGGGGACTCATGGAGGACACAATCGAGATATGCGCCGGTTGTGGCAAGATGCCAAGGGCCCTCGAGCGAGCTGAAGGCCATTTCGTCTGCTCCAGATGCGGGAACGCAGCCACGCAGCATGTTTCCGCAGAGGAGTACGAGAAGGTGGCGGTGGAGCTGGACAGCAGGTTCCACATGGCGACGCAGAAAAGCAGGATAGAGGCCGCAGCGTCGGCACCTGTCGAGACGAGGCGCCCGAAGAAGAAAGCGGCACCCAAAGCCAGGGCCAAAGCCGGAAAGAAGTCCCCTAAGAGAAGGTGACCAGCGAAAAATCATCCACATGTTGCGGACCGGCCAATCGTATTTCTCCCTCGTTCTGCAACAAATAAAAACACGTCCATGGACAATCCCATTCATGCTCAAGCAGAAACGTGCCCCGCAGGATGAAACGCGGAAGCGCTTCAATGGGAACGGCGCCGCCGAAGCGCGCGACCTTGCGCGTGTCCGCGTCCTTCTCGCAGGGGGATTCGGCGTGGCCTCCGGCTATTCCGATGTGAGCCGTGACCGGCACTATCTTGAGCTCGCAGACGGGGTAACCGAGGCAAAACTTGCGGATTTCTTCTGCAGGCACCTGAAGGGAAGCCCCATCCCGGGCTACGACCCGATAAATGACGGGCCCGTGCTCCTCGCCATGGCGAAGGCCGCGGAAGAGGCCGGCCTCGTGAAAGTCCATTTCGTGAAAGCCGGCAGGTTCGTCCCCGAGGCCGGTTACAAAAATTTATAATCTCGTCCTGCGATATCACTTCATGCGGGCCCGGACATCGTCAGCCAGTGGAAGCGCTAGCCTGAAAGTCCTTGTGACGAAGCCCGAGCCGGACTACATCGCCCATGCGGATTCGCAGGTGCTGAGCGCCCTGCTTGAGAAAGGATTCTCCTATGAGCGGCAGCTCTGCCGCGACTCCATGGGCGGAGAGCGCCCTACCGAGACAGTCAGGTTCTCGGTTTCCCTGCGGGCCGGGGTGGGCAGGATGGACCTCTATCTTTTCATCTCAAGGAACCTTGACGGCACGCGGCTCCAGGACGTGGGGACGCACGGCGAGAGGATATGCGCAATCATGGAGGGAGCCGAGGGCGAGCGCCTTGTCGAGATACAGCATCTAAAGAAGTGATAAAAAAAGGATAAAAGAGAACATTTAAATATTTTATACCACTAATCCATACCATGGCACACAGAGACAGGACTCATGCTACTATAAGGAAAAGCACTTTCAATACGCCGATGGTCGTCAGGTGGAGGGCGGAGCTCGAGCCTGCAGTCGAAGGGCTACGGGACGGGAAGATAATCCTCAGCATCGGCGCGAGCGAGAGGTCGATATCCCTCGAAGTGGCGGCCGATAAGGAGACGCTCTGCTTCGACGTCAACATGCAGGGCCGCGAGCACGCCCGCGCAAGGACCGAAAGGAGCCTCGACGCCGGCTCAATGCCCTCATTCGCGAGGAAATTCCTTGACGTCGTAAAGACGAAGCTCGAGGCCGAGTGGGAAACGCTCTACAAAGGCATGGCCAGGAGCGGAAACCAGCTCACAGGCTCGGGCCAGATAGTTGTCATGCCGAATGAGTGGGGCCAGGACCGTGAGGAGACCCTTTCAGTCCCGTACGCGCGCATCGTGTCGGTCCCAATGGGCGGGATGAACAGAAGGCATTAATCACATTTGGTGAAAACATGAGAGCACTCGCTTTCCGGGCGGAAAAGGCGGCCGCGGCCGCGGTATTTGCAGCGAATTTGTCTTCGTGCGTCACGGCGCTTGAAAAGCCGGCATCGCCGCTCGTCATAACAATCCCCCATGGAGCCGACGCTTCCCCGCTGGTCGAAATCCCTGTTGCCCGGAAGGCCGCCCCCCTGAAGGCCACCGTTCTCTCGTATTCGCAGTACGGGCCGCTCGTCGAGGCGAGGCTCAGCGTCATCGGGCCGGACAACAGCCTAGAGAGGATTATCCTTGACCCGAAGGTCACATTCTACTACCTCCACCCCGCCGTAACGGGGGCTTCCGGCGAGTGGACGGCAATCCCCGGCTGCAGGAACGTTCCAGAATGCGTCATCCCTGCGCCTCTGACAAGAGAAGACCTCGCGGTAATGATCGACTTCATGCCGGGAAGGGGGAGCGCCCTCAAGTCCTCCAAGGTCGAGTTCGTCCTTGAAGCCGGCTCTTTCGCCCCGCTTCCATAGCAATTTAAGTTTTCCCGCATCATTTCTATCATGGCAGAACCCACTCCGGTACGAACAGGCGTTACCCGTCTAATCATTCCACCGCGCGCTACGAACGCACCGACAGGCTCGGCGTTCATGGAGCAACTCCGGACGCTTATGGGAGAGGTGCACGGCCTCTCCGGGCAGGAGCTCGAGCGCAGGAGAGCCCAGGCAGAGGAGATGATATTCCAGGAAGTGCGGCGCGGCAACATGCCTGATTTCATGCGGCCTGAAAACTACCGGCAGATTACCGTCCAGAGGACGATCGGGGGAAGGACGGTCGAGGCTACTATACGCGTGTGCCCGGATTATCTTGCCATCGGGAGGAACGACGATTACGTGCTTGTGCCGATAAATCCGCGCACCGCACAGCGCATCGCGGACCAGTTCGGGCTCGCGCTCCCCACGCAGAGCGTCGTGGACATGCTCGACGACGAGGCGAAAAGGACCGGCGGATACCTGGGCTTTTTCGGCGCCCCGACGCTCGCCAGGGGGGTCATCAACCCGAGGACCGAGAGGCCGGCCATCGAAGGGGAGGCCGGGGCAAGATGGAACAACCAGAAATACGGATTTTACGAGGGCAGGTGGATGCTTTCGCCTGAATTCACACTCGAGCAGAACCGCCTCATAAGGGAGGCGAGGACTGCGGCCGGAGATCCGGCCGGCATCCGCTCAGGGCACAAGAAAGACGTCGTTTACGACATCCGCGCGATTCCCGACCCCGCAAAAGGGCCCCGCGTCGTCATATATCACCGCGGCATCCAGGGGCTGAGCGACATCCACGAGGTTACTTACCACGATTACAGCCACGGGATACGCTTCCTCGATGCGAACGTGCGCGTCACGATAACGCAGGCGGACGGCAGCAGGCGGACCGAGGAGATGGACATGGCCACGCTCCTCAATTCGCAGGCCGCCTTCAGGCAGAGGGCCGGCCCGGATGCGGCGGCCTACCAGGGGCTCTACCGCCTCCTGTCGCCTGCTCCCATGGACATCTCCCAGATGTACCGCCCGCCCCAGACGGTTCCACGGCGCGCGCCGCAGCCCGAGCCCGAGAGGCGCAGGCAGGCCCATTAAGTGTATAATTAAATAATGTTGTGGCGATAGTCTCCTTCATGCCCCGGACTTATTGCAAGCGCGTTTTCGCGGCAGCGGCAGCAATCTCTTCCATTAATTGCGCGAAGCCGGAGCCTGACAGGATTCCTGAAACCCCCATCCCGCGGATTGTGCAGGATGCGACGCCTCTCGATTCCAGGCCGCTCGTGCTTGAAGATTATGTCTCCAGGGCGCTGAAATCCCCGCGTATCGTCGTCATCGGGGACTCGATAATGACAGGCTACAGCGGGCTCGTGGCGGGAAGGCTCGGCGAAGCAGCCGGCGAAGTCCAAGTCAAAGACGTCACGAAAGGCGGCCAGCTTGTGGATGGCTGGATTGGGCGGCAGTTCGACATGATTCTCTCCGGGCCTGAAAACGTCATAGTCCTCCAGGGCGGGGTGA
>JBFMCO010000016.1:0-18439 GCA_040754495.1 Microcaldota archaeon | reverse complement strand
GTGAATGCGCTTGTCGAGCTCAACAATCCCCGCAACCGCTCAACCTCGATAGACGTGAGCCAGCTCGCTGGAATGATGCCGGCTGCCGTCAGGGACATGTCCGGCCAGCTCGTTTCCCAGTTCGAGCGCGGGAGGAACCAGCTTCCCGTGACGATAGCCTATAACTCGGATGACCAGAGGCTGATGCTGACCACGAAGCTTCCGCCGCCCCCGCAGGATTTGGATTTCTCTAGGGGAGGTTAGGGGCCGCAAGGGCGGTTTTCGGTTCCCAGTTTCCGGTTCCCAGTTTCGGGACACGGAACGCGAAACACAAAACCGGAAACCCGGCACTGGATGCCGGAATCCCGCTCACCCCGGCAGCAGTCCCCTGAGGATGGCCAGCAGCTGCGGCCTTCCTGCAAGGACCTTGGCGACTGCGGGGGCGAAATTGCCGTCCATGATGCCCTTCAGGTCCCGCTCACCGATACAGTTGAATATGTGGTTCAGGTCGTCGTCCGAGACCTTCTCGAGGACCTTGCGGAGCATGAGCCGCTTTTGCAGCGTCGGCCCCGGGTTCTCGCGCCATGTCTTCTCGTATTCGAGGAGAGCGCCCCTGCTGTAGTCCTTCTTCCCGTGCGCCTTCGCTGCGACCTCTGCGGCCAGCACGCCGGCCTCCATCGCGAGGCCGATTCCGCCGCCGTGTATTGGGTCGACCTGCTTGGCCGCGGTGCCTATCACCATGCAGTTGTCCTTCACGAATTCGTTCAGCGGCGCGCCGACCGAGATGATGCCGCCGAAATCCAGGAGCGTGCTTGCATCCTTGAGCTGCTTGTTCGTCCTGATGAACTCGTCAAGCAGGGGCTTCGGGGCAGCCCCCCTGATTCCACCTAGCTTCTCGCCGCTCGCAACCTGGCCGCCGATTCCTATGCCCACGTTCGCCTTCTTGTCGGCCTTCGGGAATATCCAAACGTATCCCCTCGGGGCGATGGCGTTCCCGAAATAAAGCTCGATGAGGCTCTCGTGACGATACGGCTTCATCTCGTACTCGTAGCACGTGTCCACGTCATAGAGCGCGTGCACGGTCTTGAAACCCATCTGCCTCGCCATCAGGGATTCCATCCCCTCGGCCGAAACGATGAGCGGCGCACGGAGCTCGTAAGGCTCCCGACCGCCGTGGCTCATGCGCAGGCCGTCCGGCCTTCCCTTTTCGTCCTTGAGCACCCCAAGTGCCCTCGTGTAGGTGCGCACCTGCGCTCCCTTCTCGACGGCAAGCTCGCAGAGCCATTTGTCGAAGAACTTCCTCTCCAGCACCCACCCTCTCGTGCCCTCATCCTTCCAGACTATAGCCTTCCCGCTCGGCGCGACGATTTTCGCCCCGTCCACGGGAATGGAATAGCACTGGCGCGGCATCTCGAGGTCCTGCCTTATCAGCTCGCCGACGCCGAGGCCCTCGCCGCAGCGGACAGGCACGCCTATCTCCTTCCGCTTGTCTATCACAAGCACGTCCATGCCATTGGCTGCGGCAATCCTGGCGAACGTCGCGCCGGCAGGCCCCCCGCCGATGACGATGACATCATGGTCGTATTCCATTACTGTTCCACTCCAGTGGTTTCCCGTTTCGGGTTTCCGGTCCTGTTTATCCGTACTCCGCATCCGGCGGAAGGTCCCTGGCCTTCTTCACGCCCTTGTACATCTGGATGACGTTGGCCGGGCACGCCCTCACGCAGAGCCCGCAGTCTATGCATTTATCGGCAAAATGCTCCATCCGGGTCCCGACGACCTCTATGGCGTTCGTCGGGCAGACCGAGGAGCAGCCTACGCAGAGTATGCATCCGTCGTGCTTTATCGTTATCATCATTTCACCCTGAGAATCTCGGCAAGTTTGTTCCCGAATGCCGTTGCGCTGGAGGGGCCATCGGCCGTCACCACCTTCCCGTCCGTCACGACTGCCTCGGCCCGATACTGCGCGGCGCTCTCCTTCAATACTGCTATCGCCTTCCTGTCCGGGTATATGGTCGCGGACTTTCCGGCAAGGACGCCTGCTCTGGCCAGCGCCATTGGCCCGAGGCATATCGCCCCGAGAACCTTCCCCTTCGCGCTCGCGCCAAGAAGGAGCTCCCTCACCTCGTCGCTCTCGGCAAGCGCCGGGGAGCCCGGGCCTCCCACGACCACCACGCAGTCGAAGAAATCCGGGTTGGCTTCATAGACCGCGAGGTCCGGCTGCACGATGGCGCCTTTGCTCCCGCTCGCCTTCTGCCTGGTCAGGCTCGCTACCTTCACCTGGTGGCCCGCCCGCTCTAGGACCTCCTTCGGGACAAGGAGCTCCTCGTCGCGGAAGCCGCTCTGGGCGATTATCATGAGAACCTTTGCCATAATGTCCTATGCTGTCGAAGGCATAAAAATTTTTGGTTTGGCGCTAGATGTACATCATCATGCCGAAATTCCTCACGTATATGTCGAGGACTTCTGTCCATGCCTCCCTCCGCCGGCCGCTGAGGGAAGCCGCGGCCATCTCAAGCTCCGGTCCGCGGGCCACGAAATTCAGGTAGTTCTCGGCTATGAACTCGCTGGCGGAGTCCTGGTATCCCAGCCGCTCGCTGCTCCCGCCAAGGTAATCTATCCCGATTAGCGGCCGGGCCACGAGGGACAAGCCCTCAAGCCTCTTTCGGTCTGGAGCGCCGAGCATGTGGTGGAAAGAGTGGCCGACCTCATGGAGGAGGAGGGCAATATAATTCCTTTTCGGCCCGCTGATTGCGCATTCGAACATGTGGACAGCCGGCTCCGAATACTCGGAATACTTCGCGGCGCCGTTTCCCCATCCTCCAATCCAAAGCGTTGTGAAATTGGAATGGCCAAGATGCCATTCAGGCAGCGCCTCCAGTATTTTGAGAGTGAGCGCGTACACCTCAGGGCTGAGCGTTTCCGGCGGCCTCGTTGTATGCTGGTGTTCGAGGGACAGCGTTACGGACCTTGTCCCGAGAAATGATGTGAGCTTGGCATGAGCTTCCGCGGCCGGTCCGCCTTCGCGGAAGTACTCCTCCTCCATATGCGTTTTTAGCGAGGCAAACTGCTCCGGCGTGGCCTCCTCAGTCATCACCGTGCCTCCGCCCCCGCTCATCCAGCTTACGACCCCGGTTCCGTGCGAACCCAATCCGGTCGGAGCAGGGCGCGAGCCGTGCCTCACCCATGATTCGACCTTCGGGTCGGTGCCGTTGCTGAACCACGGGCGCCGGAGCTCGTCCAGCTCGCGCGGCGGCCGGAGCAGTGTCTTTGGCCGGATGCGGTCCAGGTATGGCTCGCCCTTCATGTTATAAATTCTGTATCAATATGATTTTAAACCAGCGTTTCCGTCAGGATTTTATATTGTAGCCGCCCATCCCAATCATGCATCTGATTTCGCCGAATTTCACCGAGGTCGCCGAGCCGAATATCGAGATAAAGCTTTTCCCGGACGGCGACAGCTACATGCGCATCAACGACATCTCCTCCTGCCAGGGCGAGGACGTAGTCCTCTTCCACCGGCTCTATCCCAAGCAGAACTCGGCGATATTCAACGCCGCGCAGATGCTCCACACCCTCAAGCGCGTCGGGGCCAGGGTCACGCTCGTTTCGCCTTATCTCCCTTACGCACGCCAGGACAAGACGTTCCTGATGGGCGAGGCGCTCTCTGCCCAGGTCCTCTGCAAGCTCCTTGCGGATTTCGGCGCTGTGAAAGTCATGACAGTGGACTGCCATTTCCTCAAGAAAGAGGGGGACGCGGAATACGCGGGCCTGAAAATCCATAACGTCAGCGCGAACCGCCTGCTCGTGGAACATGCCCGCAAGAAGCTCGGCCTCGAGCACCTCGAGGTCATATCGCCCGACCAGGGCGCGAACTACCTCGTCTCGGAGTTCGGCGGAAAGAGCATGAGCAAGGTCCGCGGCGGCTACGACCAGGGCGAGGAGGCCTACCGCTCCGTGCAGAAGGTGGAGCGGGAATTCGACGTCTCGGGCAAGAACGTGCTCATAATAGACGACATGATTTCGACCGGCGGGACGATGCTGAAAGCCGTGGAGAACGTGAAGAAGGGCGGGGCGAAGAAGGTGCTGTGCGCTGCTACCCACGGCTTCTTCCTGAACGATTCGCTTGCGAAGCTGCAGAAGGCTGCCGATTCGGTTTTCACGACGAACTCCATCCAGAATCCTGTCGCAGAAGTGGACATCGTCCCGCTGCTGAAGGGCTGATTGTGTTAAAAATTGTCGTTTTCTATCTATTATCGTGGGAAGATGGAATACCAGAAGGCAGCGGCGGACGGCGTAATAAGCCCCCTCGGACTGCAGGCTCCATACCTTGGCGCAAGGCAGCTCGCCGAAGAGCGCGGGAAGAAGCTCCCGCCGAACCCCCTTCTCGACGACTATCTTGTCGGAAGCGAAAGATGGAAGGGCATCCCCGATGCGTTCCCGCTCTGGGCAGACGAGCTGCTTGCCTACCCAGCGGTGGGGCGCGCCTTCCGGCGGGGCCTGGACATCGTGGATGATGGCACCGGCTGGAGTCTGCCCTGGAGCGAAGCGATTAAGCACGTTGCAGCGGACCTGCTGGCGGCTCCGGGGGCCGGGCTTTTCATCATCCCCGGCGCATTCGACCTTTCCGGCACCGCGCCTGCAGTCATCCCGCAATCCATCATCCTGCTACCGTCCATCGTCCCATTCTCGGGCGGTTGCGGCCTGCCTGAAAAAAAGACGCGCATGCCACTGCCATTCCCGCCGGCAACAAATCCCGCGGCGATTCCAGAAGATGGCATCCGTTTCCTCCTCAGGATAAGGGGCGCAGGCGTCCGCCCTATAATGCGCGTTGCCGACATGCCGTCCATCACAGGGCGGCGCGGGATATACGCCGACATCAACCCGGATGCGCCCATGGGCGTAGCGGTTGCCGATTTCCTCAAGGCGGTCGCCTGAGTTCAGCTCCCCTTAGCTATCCCTTCGTACTCTTTCGCGAGCTTCTTCGCCTCTGCCTCGGTTCTTGCCTCTGCGAAAATACGCACATAATCCTCGGTCCCTGAAGCGCGCACAATCACCCAAGAGTCGTCCATGCTGATGCGCACTCCATCCACCGTCACGTGCGGCAGCTTTTTCTTCTTCGCGTGGTCAAGGGCACGCGCGACCATCTCCTCCTTCTCCTTCGGTCCGGCATCCACCTTCGCCTTCACGTTGAAATATGCAGGCACCCCTTCCAGCCACTTAGAAAGCGGTTTCTCGCAGAGCGCCTCCGCCAGCTTGGCCGCGGTCAGGAAGCCATCCTTTGCGAGCGAGATTTCCGGCCAGATGACGCCTCCGACCTCCTCCCCGCCCATGAACGCCTTTCCTTTGAGCATCTCCTCGCTCAGATATGGCGCCCCGATTGCGGTATACCTCACCTTCGCGCCGAGCTTCTTGGCGACATCCTCCACGGCCTTGCTGGTCGCGACCGTAGTCACTACGTCCCCGCCCGGTTTCTTCCCGTGGGAGCCCCACAGGAGCGAAAGCGCGACCACCATGTCCCCGATGACATACCTCCCTTTCTCGTCGACAAAAATCACGCGGTCCCCGTCGCCGTCCCAGGCGATTCCGGCGTCCGCCCCGCCCGACTTCACGAGCGCAATAAGCTCCTTCACGTTCGCCTCGCTCGGCTCGGACGGCCTTCCCGGGAACCTGCCATCAGGATGCGAATTCAGCGTCAGGATTTCACACCCGAGGCATTTCATGAGCTTCGGGGCGATGAGGCATGCGGTCCCGTTGCCGCAGTCGAGCACGAGCTTCGGCTTTTTTTGCCTGATGCGCCCGGCATTGACATGCCTTGCGATTGCCTCGATGTGCTCGTCCGTTGCTGTTTCGTAAGGGATAATCCTGCCGACCTTGTCCCATTGCACGAGCTTAGGCTTGTCGAGGAGTTTCTCAATCTCCTCCCCCCTCTCCCGCGAGATTGAAACGCCTCTCCCATCCACGACCTTGAGCGCGTTCCATTCCGGGGGGTTGTGCGAGGCGCTGACGATTACGCAGCCTGCGGCCTTGAGTTTTTTGACCATGAACTCCGCCGTGGGGGAGCTTGCGACGCCTATGTCCACTACCCCGCAGCCTGCTGCGGCAAGGCCGGCTGCGGCCGCCGAACGCAGCACCTCCCCCGTCAGCCTGCAGTCCCGTGCGAGGACGACCTTCCCCGGGCCAAGGTGCTGGCCGATGGCCTGTGAAAGCCTGAGCGTGAGTTCCGGCGTCAGCTCGTCGAATTTGCCACGGACGCCGTTAGTGCCGAAGTATCTGGCCATGCATGAAAATCTGCTCCACGCTTTTAAATCGTTCCGCGGCTAAGCTGTGCATGCAAATCGTTGTCCTGCGCCTCGCCCACCTCGCGTTCAGTGTCCCGAACGCGGGGCCCCATTGTCCGGAACGCCGGACAATAGGGCCGCCTTCCGCGTGATTTGTATGGATATTATTGTTCTAAGACTTGGACACAGATTACCCCGGGACGAGCGCATCTCCACGCACGTGGCTCTCGTAGCCAGGGCTTTCGGCGCGGAGTCAGTTGTCTATACAGGCCAGCACGACTCCGGCCTGGAGGAGAGCGTGAGGCGCATCTGCGAGAACTGGGGCGGAAAGACCGTTTCCGGTTCCCAGTTTTCGGTCTCGTACGAGAAGAGCGCAGTATCGTACATCAAAGCGAGGAAAAGGGACGGCTATGCAATCGTCCACCTGACAATGTACGGCATCCCGGTGCAGGATGCCCTGCCTGCAATAAAGGCGCAGGGGCGGGTTCTGATTGTCGTGGGTTCCGAGCAGGTTCCCGGGGAGATTTACCGCCTGGCTGATTTCAACGTTTCCGTGACGACGCAGCCGCACAGCGAGGTGGCCGCTCTTGCAATCGCGCTGGACCGGCTCATGGACGGGGGCGAACTCGCAGAGCGCGATTTCGGGGGCAGGGTGCGGATTCTCCCGAGCGAGAAGGGGAAGAAAGTAGTCAGCCGATAGGTTTTTATTCCAAGCAAGGGTGTAGTCTCCGGGATACCTATGCTCGAAGTTATGGGGCTTACTTTCAGGGGCGGGGAAGTGAAGAAGCAGAAGGATGGCGTTCCTTCAGGCGTCGAGGTCAACGTCAACATCGAGAAAATCACGCAGAAGACCCCTGAAGCAGTGCTGATGGAATGGAGCTACACCGTGGATTACAAGCCCGACGTGGGCAGCGTCAAAATCATGGGCGAGGCGTACTGCAGGGACACGCCGGACAACATCAAGAGGATGCTGGCCGATTTCAAGAAAAAGAAGTCCATGTCGATGGAATTCGGCGCGACCGCCATCAACATGATAAACGCGAACGCCGGCATGAACAGCATATTCCTGGTCCGGCCGTTCAACCTGCTGCCGCCTTTCATGCCGCCGCTAATCGCCACCGAGGCCAAGGTAGTAAAGGGAAACAAATAGCGGTTTTGAGTTCCGGGTTTTGCGTTTTGCCTATTTTGTCTAGTGCCAAAACCGGAAACTGAAGACTGGAAACCGGAAACCCGCCAGCTAGCCGCACACGTTTACTCCCCGTTTTGGGCGCCTTTTAGGCGCTACCACTGTACCCTGCCATAGAGCATGAGCGACCAGCCAGGCACGCCTGACTCTATGGAGGTCGCCCACGGGTTGAGCATCTCGGGCCTCGTTACTTCGCCCGGGAGCAGGGGCCACGTGCCGCTCTGCGCCCCGAGCTGGAGCGAGTAGATGGTCGGCACAACGCTCTGCTGGCTCTGCCGGATGTATTCCAGCCCCGCCCCGGCCCTGAAGACGAACTGGCGGTCCCGGTCAGGCGTCTGGCCCTCGGCCGGCTGCGAGAACCTCCTGTACGTCTCTGCGCCGCCCTCGAAGAACAGGTGCAGGTTCAGCCTGTCGCCGGTGATGACGTCCGCCCTCGCCCAGGTGATTCCGGCGCCTCCGGTCATGCGCGAAAGCTCGCTGAGGTTGGTGCACTGGGCGCCGCCAATCGTCTGGCAGACCGTGCGCATCTCATCCGAGTTGTTGAAAACGTCGTTGCTCGCGAACACGATCTGCTTGTTGGTTGAATTGAAGAACACGTAGCCGTACCAGTTCTCGCTGACGGTGGCGGTGTTCGTGCCCTGGAGGCGCCCGGAGAGCGTCACGGTCCATTGGTCCCAGCGCTCGTTCCCGAACTGGCGCGTTCCGTACAAGGCTCCGCCGAGGAGGTCCATCCTGTGGTCCTGCAGGATGTGCATCAGGCCGCCGACGGTCCAGTTGCCGCCCGGCACGTAGTTGTCGTAATCCGAGCCGCGCAGCGGTATCGAGATGCCGCCGACCACCCTCTCGGCGGTGAAGGCACGGAGCCTCCTGTCTCCGGAGAAGGTGAGCTTGTAGTCGCTTCCCTCGCGGCCGATTTCGACGCGGCTGATGCCCCGGCCGATTTCGTGGCCGTTCCTCATCCACTCGTCGAGGTCGGTTTCGTCCCCGATGACGAGCGAGCCGCGTGCCTCTGCCCTCTCCGCAACTGGGCTGTGCAGCACGTAGTACGTGCCGCTCCTCGCCCTCTGCCCCTCCGGGCTGGATAGGTGGCTGCCGAGGAGCACGTCGTACCTGTCTGCGCTGAGGCCTGCGCGCGATTCCGCGTTGGTCGCGCCGACAATCACGTCAATCATGTTCTGCTCGAACAGCCTTTTCAGCTCCGGGCCCGTGAGCTGGTCCTGCGTCGAAATCGCGGTGAGCTGCACCTCGTTCGCAATCCTGGCCTCGACAGTGCCCTGGCGCTGGGCCCTGCGCGTGAATTCGGCGCTCATGCGCGCAGGCGGGAGCATTATCCATTCAAGGTCCACGCTGTTGCGCTCCACGAGGTCTATGAGGTCCCTCGAGTACTCGCGCTCGAGCCGCTCCCTGTCCGGGTTGGCCTTGCGGAGCTCGAGATAGATGTCCCTTACCGCCTGGGCATCGGATTCGCGCACAGCCTGGCGGCCGCCTTCGACGCCCCTGCGGAGGTTCATCATGGACATCACGACCGGGTCCTCGGCCTCGAGGCGGGTCTGGAGTTCGCTCCGGACTTCGGCTGCCGGCCTTACCATCCAGTTCATGCTGTCCCTGCTTTCCTCCATTATCCTGACAAGCGTCTCACCATACAGGCGCACCAGCCTCGCGCGGTTGCGCGTGCCGCCGAACTCGCGGTAGACGTCGCGCACCGCCCCGGGCAGGTCCGGCCTCGGCGTTACCGTGACCTCCCTCTGGTACCTGTTCAGGCTGACGCTCGGCCAGTCCACCACTCCGAATCCGGTATAAAGGTCCACGTACGGCGAATACCTGCCTCTCCGGACCTGGAACCCTCCTGTCGCCGACGTGTCCTCGCTGATTGTGAGCGGCGAGTAGCCGTATGCATGTCCGAGTATGTCCACAAAGCCCCGCGTGGGCCTTCCGAAGAGGAACAGCCCGTACAGGTTGCCGTAAGCGGTCTCGTCGCCGGTCCACTGGCCGCCCGCGACCGTGTATACCCTCACGCGCTCGCCGTCGTATCCGTAAGCGAGCGCGAACCTCCAGATGTCCCTCCTCAGGTCCTCGCGGAGCGATGTTGAAAGGTTCTGCAGGATGGTGGCCTCGTTGGCCGGGTTCATCTGGATATCCCTCATGGCGCGGTCTATCCTCTCGTAAATCCTGCTCCAGCCCGGAACCCTCTGCGCTCCCATCAGCACGCCGTGCCGCTGGGCCCAGTACATGAACATGGCTGACGCGAAGTGCTCCGAAGGCGTCCCCTCCGGGCCGGCCCGCGTGGTGGTGTAGGTGCCGTCCGGGTTCCTGACGGTCCAGTCCTCCATGCGTGCATAAAGATAGCTGCCCGAGATGAGGTAACCGGTGTCCCTGGCCTCGTCCTCTGACCAGTGGTAGAGGTTCACGAGCATGGTGTTTATGTTCCCGTACATCTGGTCGGCCTGCGCATCGGCCGCCCTGAACTCCCGCAGGAGGTCTATGTTGCTGTATGCCGCCGTGATTCCGAGGGCGTTGGTCTGGTACCTGCTGGGCCTCCATTCCACCCTTCCCCTCGCCCCTACCGTGAGCGGATATCCTCCGACCGCGCGGACTTCGGCCTGGTAGGCCATCGGGTCTATGCGCACGCGCCTCCACATGACCTCGCCGGTCCCTTCAGCGAAGCGCGGGTCCCTGATTCTTGTCCTGTCCGCCTGGTCGACCGTGACGGTCTCGGCGCCGCGGAAGAATGCCGCATATATGTCGCGCTGGCGGCGGTCGTTGAGAAGATTCGTGACAGCCATGCCCAGGGCCTGCTCAGCATGCACCGGGTCCATCGTGCGCATGTTGCGCACAAGCTGGCCGAAGGCGAGAGCCGAGAACGTGTCCCCGCCGCTGCGCGGGAGCGTGAACCCGACGGCCATGCCGTCGAAGCCGCCGGCCGCCGCGTCGCCTGTCAGCATCTGCCTGCCGACGGAGCGCACCGAAGCCAGCCACTGCTGGGTGTTCGCGCCCGCGTAAAGGTAGTTCGAGAGCTGGGACAGGGTGTCAAGCCCGTAGGCGAGCTGGTAGATGTCCCCTTCCCTTGTTACGAAGTAAAGCCTGCTTTTCAGCCTGTCCTGCCCTCTCTGCGCCACCGGGGCCTCGCCGCCGCCTGCCGGAGCAGCGCCGCGCAGCTCCGGGACGTGCTCGCCCTGGACGAAGAGGAGCATGTCCGTCTGGGATTCGCGCGCTATCCTCTGGTAGGTGTCCAGGAGCCCACGTGTCCTTCCGCTTCTCGGCGTCTCGGTGACGGTCGTCGGCCCTCCGGGCGGGGTGACCCTCTCCTCGGTCCCCGCGCTCTCGTGATGGAACTCCTGCCTCGCCCGGTGTATCCCCACGCCCTCGCCCATGCCGAACATGTCCCATGGGATGACGCCGAAGAGGGGCAGCGGCACGGGTCCTGACATCGGTGCAGGCAGCCTCACGGCCGTCCCGCGCACGTCCACTATGTCCGAGGTCTGCGTGGTCGCCCTTTGCTCCCCGCCTGCGGCGCCCGAGGTCGTCTCGGTGACGTCCCTTGTGTATCTTGCCTGGCCCGCGACTCCTCCGGATATCGTCCTTCCGGCCCCTGTCGCGGCCGCGCCTCCCCTGTCACGCGTGGTCGCGCCGCGCTCCTCGTGCGCGTAGAACGCGCCGGCCTCACCGGTGCCGCTCAGCCAGTAATCGTTGTAGTCAACCGGCATGGGCCCGAAAAGCTGGTTTATCCTCCGGATTATGGTGGATGCCCCGAGCGCGCCTATCCTGAACCTCGGTGGCACGCGCTGGCGGAACATCCTGTCGGCTGGCGGCCTGAGCTGGTCGTACATGCTGCTGTATAAGTCAGCCGCTCCGGAGTCCAGCCTGAATCCTCCGGGCACCGGAAGGAACGGGTTTGTGGGCATGAACGGCCGCGGCAGCAGCCTGATGGGCGCCCCGTACTGGCCGTACATCGTCGGCAGGGGCTCAAGGCCCTCGCCCTGCCAGAACCCGGGCCTGTACCTGTAGAGAAGCGGGCTGAGATACCCTTCGTCGGTCCTCGGCTCGGGAGTGAGGCGCAGCTCGTCTTCCAGCCTGCTGTGGTCGTAGGTGCTCACCACCTCCGGCAGGCGCTCCCCTATGCGGGCGAACACCTCGAGGAAATAGCGCCGGTTCAGCGCAGTGGTGTAGGCGATGTCCCTCGTGCCCGACTCGTATCTCTGCGTGAATATCTGGTTGAACGCCTCGATGCCGGCGACCAGCGTGCGCTCGTCCTGCGCGACTGACAGTATCGCCGGCAGAACCTGCAGCAGGTAGGGGCCGACAAGATACGGGTCCCTGTGCGAAATCACGAGGAGGGAATTCATGACCGCCGTCGCGGCGCTCCGTGAGAACGCGGAATCCGTGCCGCCTATCCTCTCCATCGCGACGCCGAGGTAGAGCGCGTCCAGTATGGAGAGCTCGTTGCGAAGGCTGGCAACATTCGAGTCGCTGAAATCGCCTGTCGTCCTTAGCGCGGAATCGGCTGGAAGCTCTGCCCTGTTGGTCAGGTATTGCGTCTCTATGCCCTCGTAGAACCTCCTGCCCTCGCTTATCAGCCGCCTTCCGGCCTCTGTCCCGAGGAACCTCGAGAGCTCCTCCGGGCTGTCCAAGCCGTCTGCCGCCCAGGGCGGCAGCTCGACGTTGTATCTCCTTGCAAGCCGCGTGAGGCTCCTGCTCAGGAGATCTATGTTGAGATACTGGTTGAAGAGGTAGTTGTCCGAGCCGAACTCCTGGCGGTAGAGCTGCACGACGTTCGCGAAGTTGACCGACATCTGGTCGGTGGCGTTCGAGAAGAGCAGGGAGCTGCGCAGCTGCGTGTAAACCCTCGGCAGCCTCTCTGCCAGCCTCGTGAAGTTCAGCATGAAGTTGGCCCGGCCTGCGCCCGGCCCGGTCTCGTATGCCTGGTTGAGCCTCTCAAGCAGGTCTGCCGAGACCCTGCTCAGCTCGCGTGAAGTCACGGTCGGGCTCTCGAGAAGCCCGAGCTGGGACATGTTCTCGGAAATCAGCCTCACGAACTGCTCCCCGTAAGCCTGGTAAAGCTCCTGGGTGCGCGCATCGAACTCGCGCACGCGCTCTGCAGGAGCGCCGCGGTCAGGCCTCGCTCTCATGACTGAATAGACCGAAACCATGGCCATGAACATGAACTGGTCCTGCCTGCGGTAGAGGCGCATGATGCTCCTCACGCTCTTGTTGTACGCTTCCGGATAAGCCTGCGTAATCGCCTGCCTCACTGCCTCCGGCAGCCCCTGGAACGTCGCAAGGTCGGCAGTGGCAGATGCCATCGGCGCAAGGGCCTGGCGGTTTGCCTCCACCACCTGGACGAACCTGTCCCCGAAGAGCCTTATCATGGTCTCGCGCGTCTCGGTGCCGCTCGGGTTCGTGATGGCGCGCGTGACCCTTGCGACTATTGCCGCGAAAAGCGCGTTCTCGCCGCGCTCGAGGTCCCGGTACGTCACGGTCGGGCTTTCAAGGACGCGCAGGTGCGGTGCCTGCTCGTCCACGGCCCTCATGAAGTCCTCGCCGTAGATTGAGATCATGGTCTGCCTCGCCCCGGCATCGCGCGTCCGCGCCGCGCCGTAGGCCCGGACAAGCGAAGAGAAGAAATTCGGCTCGTCCATCCTGCTTATGAAGCGGTGGAGCTGGGGGTCCGCGCGGCCCATGACCGCGGCCACTATGTCCCCCACGACCTGCTGCTTGCCGGTCCTTCCGAGGCCGTTGTACCATTCGAGGAGCCTGCGCAGTGTGCCTATGTCCATGTCGCTGAATGTGACGCCTTCGATGAGCGGGCCGCGGCCCATGTCCGCCCCGGTCTCGGCCAGGTGGATCATGGCAAAAGACATCTCGACCGACTTCCTCAGGTCTGCGGGCGACAGCATGACGCTGTTTAAGGCTATCTGCCTCTGGACGAGGGCGTCGAGCTCAGCCGGGTCCTGCGACGAGCGCGCGGCAAGGCGGATGGCCTCGTTCTCGGCCCTCCATGTGCGGATGTGCTCGCGCAGCGCCACGCGCGCCGGCTCAAGGATTGAATACCTCATCTGGCCTTCGAGCGACTCAAGGTCCCTTTCGAACTGCCGCCTTCTGGACTCTATCTCGGCCCTTCTAGCCTCGACGGCTTCCGGGCCGCGCGAGGGCGTCGCGACAGCCTGTCGCGTGGCCACCGCAGACATGAACGCAGTCTCGCCGTACGCGTCCCTTGCGTCGGCAAGCGCTATCCCGCCCCTGCTTGTTGCGCTTCTTGCCCTCTGTATCGCGGAAACGAGCTGCACCGGCGTGTAGCTGTAGAGCCATCTCGTCTGGAGCTGCCTTGTCACGGCATCAGATGAGGGCTGCTGGAGTCTGTCCATGACCGTGCCCAGGTCCTGGCTCGTGACCCATCCGAGGGCGCTCCGGTTCTGCTCCACGAACTGCACAAGCTCCGTGCCGTAGCGCCTCTCGAGCCTCGCCCGGTCCGGGCTGCTCCTTGCGAGTTCGCCGAGTATGTCGCGCATGCCGTTTGCCAGCGCGCCTAGCGAGAAGCCTACCGTGGAATAGACAGCGATGGGGAACGCCTCGTCGCGCCTGGACTGCATCTCGCTCTCGATTTGCGTCACCGGCCGCACCACCCAGTAAAGGTTGTCGAGGTTGCGCTCTACGACGGACACGAATTCCTCGCCGTATCTCTGCACGAGCTGCGCCCGCCCTTCCCTGACCGCGCGAAGCTCTCCGTATGCCCGCGAGAGCGACTGGCCCGCGTTCTGCGGGAAGCGCGCGCGGAGCTGGACCGCGACCGCGTCCGGAGGCCTTGCGCGCGCCCTCCTGTCCAGCTCCCTCTGGACGTCGGCCGCGGAGCCTGAGAGCCAGGAGAGCTGGTCGTAATTCTGCTCGAGTATCTGGAGCACGTCGGGCGATTCTATGGCCGCCCTCCTCGTGCGGAGTCCCACGAGCGTCACAAAGCTGTCTGAGAGAGCCCGTCCCCTCGGAACGGTCATGCGGACTCCGCGGAGCGCGACCGCGGTGCCATCCTGCGCGTCGGCCCTCCGCCGAATCTCGTTGTTGAGCTCGGTCTCGCTCCGGATCATCCACGTGAGGCTCGCCATGTTCGACTGCACCAGCCTGACCAGGTCCGGGCCATAGTCGGAATTCAGCCTCGCAGTGTCCGGGGTCGCCCTCGAGAGCTCGGTGTATATGTCCCTTATCGCTATGGGGAGTATGTTCCTGCCGAATCCGCGGACAAGGGTCGCAAGCGTGCTGTTCTGCGCGATTTCCTGCGAATAGCGCCTTGTGAATTCATTCCAGAAAACGTCGTTGTTCTCGACTGTCGGCATCTGCACGGCGTTGTTCACCACGACCGCCAGATGGCCGTTCAGTATCTGCACGAACGCGTCGCGCGATGAGCCGCTCCCGGTCTCGAGCACGTCGCGCAGCAGCGTGATGGCCCGCCCGGCCATGCCCCTTGCCACTATCGCGAGGAGCGGGTCCACGACGTTCGTCCCTTCCGCCGTCCTCATCCGCTCGATTTCCTCCGGGGTGCCGGTCTGGGCCGCGCGGTAGAGGTTGGCCACCATAGTGGCGAATTCGCTCGGCTCTGTCCCGCTGTGCCTGGTGTTGTAGGCCTGCGCTACCGCGGCGAGGCCGGATGCGGTGTCCTGGTAAATCCTCGTGCGGAATTCCACCGTGAATGCGTCCATGAAGGCCGAGGAGGTGTTGGCGTCGAAGATGCGCCTGAACTCCTGCCTCTTCGCGTCGTTTCCGGTGAGCATGAAATCGCGCAGGGCCGAGGCGCACCTGCGGGCCTGCTCGCGGGGCATGAGGGCCCCGACCTCCCTCGTCAGGTTCTCCCCGTATCTTGCCGTCGCATCCTCGCGGCCAGTCCGCTCGAGCTCGGCGCGCGCAGCGTCCTCTATGCCCATGCCGCCCTGCACCGAGGTCCGGACGCGGGCGAGCTGGGTGTCTGCCCGGACCGGCCTGCTGCCGAGGTCCCGGTATTGCTGTGCGAGCCTCGCTACGGCCGCATCGGTCGCCGCGCCCCTCTCGAGAGCGCTCCTGATGTTGAATATGGTGTCTATAAAGTCGGTGAAATGCACCGGGTTGGACCAGAGGAAACCGAAGAGCCTGCCCCGGTCGGATGTGAACGCCTCAAGCAGCGGGCGGACGCCGGGGTCCTGGCCGACGCGGTCGAGCTCGGTGAACAGCTTGCTCATGAAGACGGTGTTGTCATGGAGCGTCGCGCCGCCGAAAGACCTGTTGTATATGCTCCAGAAGCGCTCGCGCTGGGCAGGGTCTGCACCGGTTATGTACTGGCGGTAGGCAGCGGCCGCATCGACCGCGTACTGCTCCAGGTTCCTGACCTCCTCCGCCTCTACTGTCGCCCTTCCGCGCTGCCTCGGTTGGCCCGGTTGTGACATAGCAACATTAGGTCCGAGATTGTTTAAATTGCTTCCGCTGAAGAACGTCAGTACCCCGGCAAGCGAGGCGGCTGTGAAATCGGACAAAAAGAATTTGCGGAACTTCCTGCGCCTCTCCTCCGCGAGCGGTCGGCCTCCCTCTGCATTCCCGTCCTCCCTGCTGAGTCTCGGTCCGGCCATGAGCGTTCCCTGTTTCCGGTTTTCGGTTTTGGGCCCGATTCCGGTGGATGCCTGTGTTTAGCTGAGCTGTGCTTAACGTCAATAATATGCCGGGAAAGGAATAAAAAGGATTGTCACACAAAGCGGATTTTCGTGTATGTAAAAACTGTTGAAAATACCTGAAATTCCGGACTACCTTTGGAAAAATCGGAAGGCCTGGCATTCCGGAAAGTAAAAATGCATAAAAAGGGGGAAAACCGCTGGGAAAACGCAGAACCCAAAACACGACCGGGCGATGTCGTGGTCGGCGAACCGACCACGAGCATGCTCATGAACGTAGCGACGTTCATGACAACGGCGAACCGTTCGCTGGTCCATTGGAGCGCTACGCGCTCCAATCGGAAACCCGGAACCGCCTGCCGGAGGCCGGGAGCCGTTTGCGGCTACGGGTGTATGACGCGCCTCCTCTGCTCGCCCGGCCGCGGCTCAGGCTGTGTCGGCTGGGCTGGCTGCGCAGGCTGAGCCTCCGTGCGCTGCGTGCCGATGCCGAGCGACTGGCCCCATGCGCCGACCTGGGCGCTGCGGTTGGCCTTCCTCCAGCTGTAGACGCCGATGGCCGCGAGCGTGCGGACGTCCTCCATGCCGTCTATGTGCAGGCTCTGCTGGCTGTCGCCGGTCAGCCTCAGGCCGTCCCGGTAAAGGAGCCTGAGGTCGTCCCTGAGCCTTGTGTAATATTCGTCGCCGGAGCGGCCCGCCTGGTAGTTGATGAACTCCTGCATCGCGCGCACGACGGCCCTCCTCTCGGCAGGCGTGCGCTGGGCGCTCATGGTGACCGATTCCAGCGCTATGCTCTGGTATTCGGTCCTCGTGCGGCAGAAGTCAAGGAAGTCCCTGTCCCGGTGGAAGTAGTCGTTGAAGACGCGGTCGTACGCCCTCGCGATGTCATCGCGGTTGAGCGCCGTGAGCGCCGCTTCGAGCGACGCCTGCCCCTGCGGCAGGTTGCGCGAGAGGGTGATTATGGCCTCAGGCCTTCCCTGCCTCGCGGCATTCGAGAGCTCGGTCGAGAGGTTCCTCCAGTTCCGGTCAGCATAATCCTGCAGCTCGCTGCGCGCCTGCGTCGCAGTGGGCTGGCGGCCGAAGGCGGCCTGCGATATCAGCCTCGCTATGAGGTCCCTGCCGTCCGCATTCGGGTGCAGGTGGTCTCCGCTGTCGTATATCTGCCTGAGCCTCGGCGGGTTGCCCTCGCCGAGGGAGGAGACGTCCACCACGACGACGCTCCCGTCTGCCTGGGCCTGCGAGCGCAGCCAGGTGTTAATCTCTGCCGTCCTGCTCTGCGCCGTAGCGTCCGAGCTGGAGGCGCCGGCCCATGGGTGAAGGGTGAGGAGAATGACCTTCATGCCCCTTGCCCTCGCGGCGCTTATCATCTGCGTGAAATAGCGCTCGGCCTCGATGACCGAAGTGCCGGTTATTCCGTTGATGCCGCCCTGTATCACGACAGCGTTGTAAGCCGGGGCGTGGCTGAGGATGTCGCGCTCGAACCTTCCGGATATCGCGCGCAGCGATTCGCCCACCACGCCGTAATGGTCGACCGCCGCATCCGGGTTGCCCTCGCGCAGGTAAGTCCTCAGCGTTGTCGCGTACCTGCCCCCCGCGGTGAGCGAGTCCCCGATGACGCCGACGCGGGGCACTACAGCCTGGGCCGCGACTTCGGTCGGGGTTATTATCTCCGGAGCCTGCCACGCGTCTATCTGGTCCTGCCTCCTTCCGCGCCCGCGCTCCGGATGCTCGAGCGTCCACCTCCTCAGGTAAAGGGAAGCGACGGTGATTGTGTCGGCGTCCATCGTGCCAGTCAGGTAAAGCCTCATGAGAGCTATCCTGTCCGCCTCGCTCGGCGCCCGCCCGCCCTGCGGCTGGAACGTCATGGCGCCCTGTACGTTCTCCACCCTCCATCTTCCGGTCGGGAGCTGGTTCAGCTCCTCGCGGAAGCGCGCGTAATCCGCGTTGCCGGCGACGAAGCTGAAGAGGAAGTAGCGGATGTACATGTCCGCGCCCCTGATTATGGCATCCTCGGCCCCGCTGCTGAGCGTCTCGCCCCGGCCCGGCTCGGCCAGGAACGTCTGCAGGGCAAGGAACTCTGGGAACGACCTCTGGGCCTCCGGCAGCGCCTGCTGCTGCGCCGCGACGGACGAAAGGTAGAGCCTGAAAGCCGGAATCTGGTAGAGCGCGTTGAAGACAGCGATTGTCGTGTTCTTCTGGTTGTCCGTCCTCTCGAGGCCCCTCTGCGCCCCGGGGTCGAGGAACTGCTCGACATACCTGCTGTTAGCGTGCAGCGTGGTGGCCGCGGCCCTCGCGCGCCGGTCATCCCGCCTCGAATCCCGCAGCTGCTGGTCGAGCCATTCCACGGAGACTGTCGGCCTCGGCGTGGCCTCCCT
>JBFMCO010000015.1:0-35218 GCA_040754495.1 Microcaldota archaeon | reverse complement strand
ATGACCCTCGGTATCCTCTGCTCGATCATCATCAAGTCCGCGAGCGCTATCGCCACCGCGGCTTCCAGCACCACCGGGACCCGCAGGGCGATGCACGCATCATGCCTGCCCGAAACTGAAATCGGCATCCGTCCCCCGGTTTCCAGGTTCACAGTCCCCTTCTCCTTCCTTATGCTCGAAGCGGGCTTTACCGCCGCCCTGAGCATGAGCTCGTTGCCGTTCGTTATGCCGCCGTTTATCCCGCCCGCATTGTTCGTGGCGGTCCTTCCGCGCTCGTCAAGTATCTCGTCGTTGCAATCGCTCCCGCGCATCCTGGCCGAGGCGAACCCCGCCCCGAACTCGACGCCCTTGACTGCGGGTATGGATAGTATCACATGGCCGAGCAGGGACTCGGCAGAATCGAAGAACGGCTCGCCAAGCCCAGCCGGAAGCCCCTTCACCCGGCATTCCACGATGCCGCCGATGGAGTCTCCGTCTGCAAGCGCCGCGTCGATAGCCTTCCCGATGCTTTTCTCGTCCGTCGTCCCGCCTGCCTCCACCAGCTTCGCTTCTGCCCTGGCCGGGGCGATGAGCTTCTTCGCCACGACTCCGGCTGCCACTAGGGCAGCGGTCAGCCTCCCCGAGAAATGCCCCCCGCCGCGATAATCGCTGAAGCCGCCGTACTTCTGCCTCGCCACAAGGTCTGCATGGCCCGGCCTCGGGGTGTCCTTCAGCATCTCGTAAGCCTTCGAATCCACGTCCTTGTTCTCGAACATGATGAGCAGCGGCGCGCCGGTGGTTCTTCCTTTGAAGACGCCGCTCTTGAGCATTGGGATATCAGCCTCCTTCCTCGGCGTGGTTCCTTTCGCCCCCATGCCCTTTCTCCGCTCCAAATCCGGCAGCATCTCGTCGCTCGTGAGCGCGAGGCCGGCGGGCACCCCGTCCAGCAAAACGCCAACGCACTCGCCGTGCGATTCGCCGAGCATGCTTACCCTGAATAATCTTCCGAAAGTGTTCATCTTTCCACCAGCTTTTCCAGGTCTTCGAAGAACCCGGGATAAGACTTCGAAACGCAATCCTCGTCTTCTATCTCAACGCCTTTTTCCGAATTCAGCGCCGCGGCCGCGGCCGCCATGGCTATCCTGTGGTCTCCGTGGGGATTCATCCGCCCTCCCCTGAGCTTCCCCCCGCTTACCTCCATCCGGTCCCCGATGACCTTTATATCCGCTCCCAGCCCGCCGAGCTCCTGCGCCAGCACGGCCGCCCTGTCGCTCTCCTTGTGGCGGAGCCTTGAGGCTCCGCGTATGACGCTCGTTCCTTCGCAATTGCACGCAAGCACGGCAAGGGGCGGGAACAAATCCGGGCAATCGCTGGCATCGAACTCGAATGCCCTGAGCTTTCCGCCCTTGACACGTGCGACGTCGCATTCCAGCTCCGTCTTAGCCCCGGCGTCGAAGAGTGCGTCCATTATCGCGGAATCGGGTTGCCCGAATCCGAGCTGCCTGACCTCCGCCTCGCCGGCTATGGCTCCGGCGACAAGCAAGAAAGCAGCCCCCGACCAGTCTCCGTCAACCCTGAATTTGCCGGCCCTGTACCTCTGCCCGCCCTTTATGAAATACCTGTCCCGCCGTTCCCTGGGCTTCACGTGCATGTCCTTCTCAATCCTGACCCCGAAGCGGGTAAGAGTCTCCCACGTCATGCCCACATACTCCCTGCTTTTGAGGCCTAGCGCATTGAGCTCCGAATCCTCGGTGCACAATGGAAGCGCCAACAGGAGGCCGCTCACGAACTGCGAACTTTCCGAGCCGTCGACCTCGACCTTGCCCCCTTGGAGCGGCCCCCTCACCTTCAGCGGCGGGAAGCCTCCATTCGTGCTGCATTCCGCCCCCAGCATCCGCAGCGGCTTTTCAATCATCCCGACCGGCCGCTTCATCAGCGAGCCCCTGCCGGTTATCGTGAATTCCCTGTCATAAAGCGCGGCCACCGCTGAAATCATCCTCATTAATGTCCCGGACTCGCCGCAATCAAGCACCCCGCCGCCGGCATCCGGTTTCCGGTTTCCAGTTCCGGGTTTTGGCATCCCGGTAATCCTCACGCCGCCCTCCTCCCTCTTCACTTTGGCACCGAGCGCCTCCACGACCCGCATCGCTGCAAGGGCATCATCGCAGAAACTGGGATTCGTTATCAGCGTCTCCCCATCACTCAACGCCGCGGCTATCACCGCCCGCTGCATCATGCTCTTTGACGGGGGGGCATCTATCGTGCCTGATACGCGCGAAGGCTTAATGAATCTCATAAAGTATCCTCTCCGCCACCTGCTTTGGCGTCATGCGCTCCGTGTCAATCACCAAATCCGATGTTCCGGCATAAAACCCGAGCCTGGCTGAAAGCACCCTGCCAAGCACCTCTTTCTTTTCGTCGGCAGGAACATTGAGAAGCGGCCTCGAGTCATCCCCGGCAACCCTCTTCGCCATCGTCTCAGGTTTAGCCCATAGCCACACGACGTTCGCATTTCCGTTCAGGGTGTCGCGGTTTCGGGTTTCGAGTATGGCTCCGCCCCCGCAGTTGATTATCTTGTTCTGCGCTTTGCCTGCGGCTGACACCTCCAGGCTCTCCCTTCTGCGGAACTCCTCCTGCCCTTCGCTTTCGAATATGGCTTTTATCGTTTTCCCTGCCTTTCTTTCGACTTCGGCATCCATATCCATTATTTCCATGCCGGTTTTTTCGCTGAGCGCCCTGGCAGTGGTATTCTTTCCGCTGCCCATCATCCCGATTAGCGCGATGTTGCCGGTTTCAGGGTTGCCGTTTCCGGTTTCGAATAGCGCCTTTCTCATCTCCCTCAGCGGCGCAGCCCTCCCGCTGAAAATCAGGAACGCCTTCGCCCCCTGGTAAAGGAGCCACTCCCTCCCGTCAATCACCCTGCATCCCGCATCCGTTGCATCATGCGCAAGGGAAGTCGTTGCAGAATAGTTGGCATCCAGCACCGCGAGCCCTTTACGGAGCGCCCCCGGCGCGACGACTCTCTCGTTCGTGCTCAATGCCGAGACAAGGACGGACGCATCGGCAAGGGCGCCTTCCAGCTCCTCGATATCGCACAGCCCGCAGCCAAGCTCCTGCGCCGCCTTCTCGGCCTTGAAGCGCGTCCTGTTGGCCACTGTGACCGAGGCGCCCTCCTTCATCAGGGCAAGGACAGCGGCCTTCGCCGCACCGCCGGCGCCAAGCACCACGGCATTGCTCCCCCGGAGCTTCACGCCGTTCTCTTTCAGGGCCTGGGCCACGCCGTCAGGGTCGGTGTTGTATCCCACCGGCCCGTCCTTGCCCATGATGACCGTATTTACGGCTCCAAGCCTGCGCGCCCCGTCATCCGCCGGCTCTACGAGCGAAGCCATCTCCTCCTTGAACGGTGCCGTCACGTTCAGCCCTTTCATGCCCATCCCGCGCGCGGACCTCAGCGCATCCTCCGCGCTCTCCGCAGCGAGCCTGACATAGACCGCATCTATGCCGAGCGTCCTGAAAGCGGAGTTGTGCATCTGCGGGCTGCGGCTGTGCAGGATCGGCTTTCCCACCACCCCATACAGGTCTGTCATCTCCCCAGAGCCTCCCTCATTGCACCAATCGCCCTCTCGAGCGTTGCCTTGTCCATCTGCCCTTCCGCGGTTTCCTTTCCCTTCCCTGCAGAGGCGTACGTGAAAGGGCTTCCGAGCAGCGGGGCAATTATCCTCGTGACCCTGCCCTTGGCGCCCATGCCTATGACGATAATGCCTTTGCCATCCAGCAGGCCGAGCAGGCGTGCATTGTCGCGCGCACCATGCACCATGCACGCGATTTTCGCGATGTCCGCCCCGCTGTCGAAGCACCACTGGATTATCTGCAGAAGCTCCGCCTCGGGCGGGGTGCGTTTGTAATCATGATACGATACTATGGCCGTACACCCCTTCTCCCTGGCCTTTTCGATAAGCTCCTTCTTGTAGGAGTCTGGTGCCTCGACCTCTATATCTACGTATCCCGCCCCTGCCTCTATCGCATGGGAAAGGCACTCCTTCCTTTTTTCAACACCAAGCTTTCCGGGACGGCACGTGGCCACGAGCCGCGATGGGGAAGAGAATATCCTGCGTACGTTTTCCGGTGTGAGTTCCGATTCGGCCAGGGCGTCCAGCCGTATCTCTGCAAGTTCCAGCCCTTTGAGCGCCCGCAACGCGCCTTCCGCGGTCTCCTCGGCTATGCTAACGCATATCATCCACTGCCGCCTCCAGCTCCTCCAGTGCTATCTCCTCTATGCGCGCCTTCCCTATCCCTTCCAGCAGGACGAACTTCATCTTTCCGCTGAACCTCTTCTTGTCCTTCCTCATCGCATCAAGGACCTTCCCCCTGTCCGTAGCCGCGGCAGTCGGCAGGCCGATGCCTGAAAGCAGTGCCTCTAGCCTTTCCGCATCCTTTGCCTGGAGCAGCCCCCTTTTCACTGAAAGATTGGCCGCGGCCACCATGCCTATGGAAACCGCCTCGCCGTGCGGGATGCCGGTGGATTTCTCTATCGCGTGGCCGAGGGTGTGGCCGAAATTCAGCTTCATCCTCTCGCCCTTCTCCCTCTCGTCCCTGCCGACTATCCCCGTCTTGACCGCGAGCGAATC
Organism: Microcaldota archaeon; assembly: GCA_040754495.1. Classification (GTDB taxonomy): domain Archaea; phylum Micrarchaeota; class Micrarchaeia; order Anstonellales; family Bilamarchaeaceae; genus Bilamarchaeum. The sequence goes on along the minus strand of JBFMCO010000015.1, from coordinate 30,611 downwards.
GTGCACCACCTTCTCGATGGCGGCCCTGTTCAGGTCGTAAGCCTTTTTCCAGCTTGTTTCCAGGTATGAGAACAGCCCCGCGTCCCCGATTGCGGCATGCTTCACGACCTCCGCGAACCCGCAGCGCATCTCGCTCTTCGGGAGCGTCGCAAGCAGCGAGAAATCGCACAGGCAGAACTGCGGCTGCCTGATGGTGCCGACCAGGTTCTTGTATCCGCCGAGGTTCACCCCGTTCTTACCCCCGGCGCTGGCATCCACCTGCGCGAGCAGTGTCGTCGGCACGAAGCCGAACGGCACGCCCCGCAGGTACGTGGATGCGGCGAACCCGGCCACATCGCACACTATCCCCCCTCCTACGCCTACCACGAAGGAGTCGCGCTCCAGCCCGAGCTCCATGAAGCGCTCATAGAGCATCCTCACCGTATCGAGCGTCTTGCTCTCCTCCCCGAGGCCGATTTCCACGAGCTCGAAGCCGTCCAGCCGCCCGCCGTGGTGGTGGCGCACGTTCCTGTCGGTGATGGCGACCAGCTTCCCTGCCCCCTGGCAATACCCTTTCAGGTTGTCTATGCTCTCCCCCAGCGCCATCTGGCAGGCGCCGCTCGGAGCGGACAGCGTCATCGTCCTCATGAAAGCCCCTCCATGAATTTATGCATGGTGCGCACCTTGCCCATCATGGCCTTGAACTGGGCCGGCGTGAGCGCCTGCTCCTTGTCGCTGAGGGCCTCGGGCGGGTTGCGGTGCACCTCTATTATTATCCCGTCCGCCCCGCAGGCTACCGATGCGAGGCTCATGGGCAGGATGAGGCTCACCCTGCCGGTCCCGTGCGTCGGGTCGGTGATTATCGGCAGGTGCGTCAGCTCCTTTATGGCCGGCACCGCGCTCAGGTCAAGCGTGTTCCTCGTGTAGGTCTCGAATGTCCGGATGCCCCTTTCGCACAGTATGACGTCCGGGTTCCCCTCGTTCAGGATGTACTCCGCGCAGTTGAGCCACTCCTCCATGGTGGAGTGCATGCCCCTCTTCAGGAGGACCGGCTTGTTCGCCTTCCCGACCTCCTTTAGCAGCGAGAAATTCTGCATGTTCCTCGCCCCTATCTGGAGGACATCCGCGTATTCGCACACCCAGGAAACATCCCGAGTGTCAATGACCTCGGTGACAATCGGCAGGCCTGTCTCGTCCCGCGCCTTCTCGAGGATTTTGAGCCCTTTCAGGCCCAGCCCCTGGAATGCGTACGGGGAGGTCCTGGGCTTGAAGGCCCCTCCGCGGAGCATGTCAGCCCCGGCCTCCTTGACCGCCCTTGCCGTCTCGAGCGTCTGCTCCTCGCTCTCCACGCCGCAGGGGCCGGCAATGACCGTGAACCCCTGCCCTACTTTGACCTGCCCCACGCGGACGACCGTCCGCCCATGCCCGTTCAACGCCGCAAGTTTGAGATTTTTCATGAACACCATCCCGTTTTTTCATCAATACCACTAGCCTCCATATGCATCAGGAAAACCAAGGAGAAAAGAAACGCTCAATAGTGGTTTTCCTGATAGCGATAGCTAAAGCTGAAGAAGCCGAACGAATATCCCCATGCGGGGCCGGACGCTTTAGCACGCTCCATTCGAACCACAATATGACACTTATCTACATAGATTTTAGGAACATAGTTTTTATAAAGGCTTCTCAGGCGGAGCGGAAATGGCGCCGGCTACGCTTTTCGAGAACGCCGCCACCGCCTCCAGCCCTCCGCTCCTGTGCAGCTCAGTTATGCGGCTCCCGACAATCACCCCCGCGGCACCGGCTTTTACGTAACCCGCTGCCTGTGCCGGCGTGGAGATGCCGAACCCTATGACGAGCGGCAGGCCCGTGATGCCCTTCGCCCTCCTGATGAGGCCGATGGCATCCTGCGACATCCCGTCCCTTGCCCCGGTCGTGCCGTACGCCGACACCGCATAAAGGAAGCCGGACGCGTTTTCGGCTATCCGCCTTATCCGCGCTTCGCTGCAGTTGGGCGTGATGAATCGTACGAGCGCAAGGCCAGTCCTCCGGCATGCGGCCTCCATCTCCCCGGCCTCTTCCGGCGGCAGGTCCGGGATGATGAAGCCGTCGGCGCCTGCCTTCCCCGCCCTCGCGACAAAATCCTCGACGCCATTCGAGAACACTATGTTGTAATACGTCATGACGAACACCGGGATGCGGATGCCCTCCCCCCTCAGCCGGAAGAGGAGCGCGAGCGCCTTTCCCGGGCTCATGCCCCCGCCAATCGCCCTCTGGGAGGCGTGCTGTATGGTTTTTCCGTCGGCAACCGGGTCCGAGAACGGGATGCCGAGCTCGATTGCATCCGCGCCGTTTTCCACAAGCGCCCTGACAAGCCGGACCGTCCCCTCTTCGTCCGGGTCCCCGCAGCAGACGTACGGCATGAACGCCGGTTTCCTGAAAAGCCCCCTCATGCCCGGCCACCCCCTATCAACTCCTTGACATACGCCACGTCCTTGTCCCCCCTGCCTGAAAGATTGACGATAATAGAGCTGCCCCCGGGCATCCCTTTTGCGAGCTTCATCGCGTGCGCGACCGCATGCGCGCTCTCGAGGGCAGGGATTATCCCCTCGAGGGAAGACAGCGCCCTGAACGCACCGAGCGCTTCCGCGTCGGTGGCTTCCACATATTCAGCCCTGCCCATCTCCCTGAGGAACGCGTGCTCGGGCCCCACTGCGCAGTAATCCAGTCCTGCCGAAACCGAGTGCGTCTCGCCTATCTGGCCGTCCAGGTCCTGCAGGACGAACGTCTTCATGCCGTGCAGGACTCCGACCCTCGCCTTGCCTGTGAGGCGGGCTGCGTGCAGTTTCCCGCTGCCTCCTGCCTCCACCCCGACCATCCTGACATCGTCGTCCCTGAAAGCGTGGAACAGCCCTATGGCGTTGCTCCCGCCGCCCACGCACGCGACAAGCGCGTCCGGCAGCCTGCCTTCGGATTCGAGAGCCTGCCTGCGCGCCTCGCTCCCAATCACGGACTGGAAATCCCGGACCATGGACGGGTAGGGGTGCGGGCCGAGCGCCGACCCTATGAGATAATGCGTATCCCGGAAATTCAGGGCGTAATCCCGCATCGCCTCGTTTATGGCGTCCTTCAGCGTCCTCGAGCCGCTATCGACTTCGATGACCTTGGCGTCAAGCAGCCTCATCCTGAACACGTTGTGCTCCTGCCTTTTCGCGTCAATCGCGCCCATGAAAACCTCGCACTCGAGGCCGAGCAGAGCGGCCGCCGTAGCGGTCGCGACGCCGTGCTGGCCGGCGCCGGTCTCGGCTATCAGCCTCTTCTTCCCCATCATCTTGGCAAGGAGCGCCTGCCCGATTGCGTTGTTTATCTTATGGGCTCCTGTGTGCAGGAGGTCCTCGCGCTTGAGATAAATCCTCGCGCCGCCGGCATGCGCACTCATCCTCTCGGCAAGATAAAGCGGGGTCGGCCTGCCTGCGTAGCTCTCAAGATATGCAGCCAGCTTTTTCCTGAAGCCGTCGTCCTCTTTCAGCCTGGCGTATCCCGCCTCCAGCTCCGCGAGCGGGCCGACAAGCGTCTCGGGCACGAACTGCCCTCCGTATCCGCCGAAATAGCGGCTCATGCGGACGCACCCTTCTTCAGCTCGGCTATCAGCGCCTGCATGTCCGCCGCCTTCCATATTGCAGTCCCCACGAGAACTCCGGACGCGCCGGCATCCCTCAGGCGGGCGATATCCGCCGCGCTCCTTATGCCGCTCTCGCTGACAACCGGGCGGTCAGCGCCGCCGGCCTCCCGCAGTATCCGCGCCGTCCTTCCGATGTCCACGCCCAGCGTTGCGAGGTCGCGGTTGTTGATGCCGAGGATGTCCGCATCCGTGCCCATCGCCTTCTCCAGCTCCGTAGCGTCATAGCATTCAAGGAGCACCTCAAGGCCGAGAGAGTGCGCATGGGCGATGAGGGAATCGAGGTCCGCGTCCGTCCTCTCCGCCACCTTCATCACAAGGAGCACGCAGTCCGCCCCGGCCCGGTGCGCCGCGCCTATCTGCTCTTTTGCGAAGATGAAATCCTTGAAAAGCACCGGCAGGCCTGCATTCTTCGCCAGCGCGACATTCCCGATGTCCCCGCGGAACACCTTCGGCTCGACCACGCACGAAATCGCATCCGCGCCGCCTGCCCTGAACGCTGCCGCAGTCTTCGCCACGTCTATCTGCCGATATCCGTACTCGCCAGCGGGCGATGCGTGCTTTATCTCGCATATCAGCACGAACCCCGAATAGAACCGCTTCCTCAGCGATGCCATTCCACCCTCCGGCCGCGCGCTAGTGCCGGCATAATATCCCTCCGCGAGGCTTTCCCTCGCGCATCCGATGAACCTGTCGAGAATATCCATGCCTATCCCCCGAATGCCGCTGCCTCCCTGAGCTTCGAGAGCGCCTTTCCGGAATCCACCGCGCGCCCTGCCCTCTCCACGCCCTCCCTGATGGAGCCGGCCTTCCCCCCCACGTATGCCGCCGCTCCTGCGTTCAGCAGGCAGACGTCACGGGCCGCGCCTTTCGCGCCACCCAGCACGCCCATCGCGATGCCGGCACTCTCTTCCGGAGAGGCAACCCGCGGTATCTCCCCTCTCATTAATCCGAATTCTGCGGCATCAACCGCATACGTCTCCACCCTGCCGTCCCTCAGCTCGCTCACCACGCTTCTTCCCAGGCACAGCTCGTCCGCACCTTCGCCGTGCACTATCAGGGCGCGCTCAGCCCCGAGCTCGCGGAGGACGTTAGCGAAAACCTTGGTAAGCCCCGGCTCGCAGACTCCGACAAGCTGGTTCTCCGCCCCTGCCGGATTGGCAAGGGGACCAAGTAGGTTGAACACGGTGCGTATTCCGAGCTCCTTCCGCACCGGCGCGACATTCTTCATGGCGGGGTGGAAAACCGGGGCGAACATGAACCCGATGCCTATCCTTTCTATGGAGCGCTCCACCAGCTTCGGCTCCAGCGGCTTCACGCCGAGCTTTTCGAGGAGGTCGAACGAGCCGGACTTCCCGGACACCGACCGGTTGCCGTGCTTCGCGACAGGCACGCCGGCACCCGCGGCGATTATCGCCGCTACTGTCGAAACGTTCATCGTGCCAAGCGAATCCCCGCCCGTCCCGCACGTATCCACGAGCCCCGATACGGCCGGCCTTATCCTCTCCGCATGCCTCCGCATCTCGCGGGCGAGCGCGGCTATCTCCCCCTCGCTCTCGCCTTTCATCCGCAGCGCGACCAGGGCAGCCGCTGAGGCGGCAGGGCTCAACCTTCCCTCCATCATCCCCCGAAGGAGGGCTTCCGCTTCCGGTCCATCAAGGTCCTCCCCCCGGACAAGCTTTTCCAGCGTCTCCATCCCTCAGCACCTCAGGAAATTCTCAAGTATTTTCCCGCCGCAGGGCGTCATCACGCTCTCCGGGTGGAACTGCACCCCGGATATGGGCAGCGTCCTGTGCCGGACTGCCATCACCTGGCGGTCATCCATGCTTGTAGCAGTAACCTCGAGCTCGTCAGGGATATCCGTCCCTACGAGCGAATGGTAGCGCATCGCCTCAATCGGCGAGGGGATGCCGGCAAAAAGCCCCTTCCCGTCATGCTCAACCATGCTCGTCTTCCCGTGCATGGGCGCGGCCGCCTTCTGCACCTTCCCCCCGAAGCGCAGGACTATCCCCTGGTGCCCGAGGCACACGCCGAGCACCGGGATGCCCGTCACCTCGTCGAGTATGTCCCTGCACACCCCGAAATCCCGCTTGTTGGCAGGGTGGCCGGGCCCGGGCGAGAGCACGATTCTTTCCGGAGCGAGAGCCTCCGCCTCCCCGATGCTTATCGCATCGTTCCGCCGCACCATGACCTGCGCCCCGAGGCCTGAGAGGCACTGGTAAAGGTTGTACGTGAATGAGTCGTAATTGTCTATGAGAAGAATCATGCCCCGGCCCCCAGCGCATCCATGAGCGCCCTCATCTTGTTCTCGGTCTCCTTGTACTCGCGCTCCGGCACGGAATCATGGACTATCCCCGCCCCGGCCTGTATGTACGCCTTCTGCCTGCGGGCGAAAAGGCTCCGTATCGCGATTGCGAAATCGCAGTTGCCGTTGAAGGAAAAATACCCGACCGCGCCCCCGTAAGGGCCCCGCCTGCTCCTCTCGAGCTCCTCTATAACCTCCATCGCCCGGACCTTCGGCGCCCCGGTGAGAGTTCCGGCAGGGAAGAGCGCCTCGAACGCGTCGAAGCAGTCCTTCCCCTCCGCGAGCTCCCCGCTGACATGCGAACCGAGGTGCTGGACGTGGCTGTATTTGTGCACCTTCATGAGGCCGGATACGTCGACCGAGCCGGGCCTCGCGACCTTTCCGACGTCGTTTCTGGTGAGGTCCACCAGCATGAGGTGCTCCGCCCTTTCCTTCGCGTCCCCTTTAAGCCTCTCCTCGAGCGCCCTGTCTTCCGCGGCCGACTTTCCCCTCTGCATCGTTCCGGCCAGCGTTGCCGAGCTCTCAATCGTCCTCCCTTCAACCCGGACCAGGTTCTCAGGGCTCGCCCCGATTATCTTCCGGTCCCCGAAGCTGAGATGATACATGTACGGGGACGGGTTGGACTGCTTGAGGACGTTGTAGAACCTCAGCATGTCGCCCTCGAAGGGGAACTCGTACCTCCTTGAGAGGACGACCTGGAATATCTCGCCCTCGGCTATCCTCTCCTTGGCCGATGCGACCGCGCCGACGAACTCCTCCTCCCCGGCATCGGTCTTCGGGTTCCCGGCCTGGAAAGGGCCGAGGAAAGCGTCCTCGGAGGCGAGCCTCACCAGCTCCCCGGAGCGGTCTTCGCCATGCGTTATGTAGCGCACGCTCCGGTCGCGGTGGTCGTAGACGAGGCAGTCGTCGAATATGCCGAACTCGAAATCAGGGAATCCGGACGCCGTCTTCCCGCCATCGGGCAGCCGCTCAAGCCTGCGCGCATATTCATAGGAGAAATATCCGACGGCCCCGCCCACGAACCCTTCCCGCACCGCCTCCCTCCGCGGTATCGCCGCGGCAAGGGCCCTTATGGGATTTTCCGAATCCGCCTCTTCCCCGTCCCTCCCGAACACGCCGTCCCGGGCGCTCATCATGGACGATGGCGAAAAGCCTATGAACGAGAACCTTGCCAGCTTCTCATCCCCTTCCATCGATTCGAGAAGGAAGGAATGGTCGTACTCGCGGTTCACCAGGGAGTACATCTGGTACGGGTTCAGGGCGAGCCTGAGCTTTCTCTCAATCATCGGAATCACTTCGAAAGGGATTGGCACCAATGAAATATTTAAATCTTTTATGTACAATAATGTACATCATGTACCCTATCCTTGAAGACGCGTTCATACGCTACCCGATGCGCAAAAAAGTGGCCGAGCTCCTGCTGCGCCAGGGCATGCGCGTGGATGGGAAAGGCAGGATATTCTCCGGGGAGGTCGAGGTCAGCCCGGTGAAAATCGCGCGGGCCCTCAGGGTGGACCGGAGGGTTGTCCTCGAAACCGCGCAGATGATAGCTGGAATACCGGAGCTCTTCGGGATATTCGAGTCCCTTGCCCCAACCTCGTTCATTCGGGGCGTCGCGAAGCACCTCGGCTTCGAGGTCCTGGAAATAGAGGCCGAGCCCCATGCCCCTGGCATCGTAGCCGCGGTTTCGGCCATCATCGCGGAAAAAAGAATCAGCATAAGGCAGATAGTCAGCGACGACCCGGACATCTACCCGAACCCGAAGCTGACAATCATCCTCGAAAAAAGGCTGCCTGGCACTTGCATAGGGAAGCTCCGCGGGCTGAAGCAGATAAAAAGAATCTCCATGGGGTAGTCATCCGACGCGGATATCCGGCTCGATCTTGCGCCAGTCCCCGTTCATGAACTGCCAGAGCGTCTTTATCGTGGAATCGTACACGATGTCGTTCTTCGACGCGACCTCCTTGGGCCTGTCTATCTCGATGAGGGGGAACCTCCGCATCCAGTCCACCTCCTCACGGAACGGGTTGCGCTCGATGACGTAGATGCGCTTGCGCTCGGCCTTTACCTTCTCGCACCAGGCGATGACCTTGTCGATTTCCTCCTTGGTGACCATGCACTGGACTCGCTCCGGCTCTTTATAATCATTGACTGGGATAACCCATAATGGCTGAAAATCCTGATTCTCGGAAAAAGCCTGCAAGGAAGCAGGGGGAATTCGAGCTGGCCACGCCGACCATTGCGAAACAACCCTCACGCCCCAAGGCGAAGCCGCCGGCAGTAATGCGCTCCGGGACGGCGCAGGCAGGCATCCCGTCTCCGGCATCCGGCAGCCGGCCGCCGGCATCGGCTCTAAAGCCGGCGCCACCAGAAGCCGGGCCTCAGGAAGCCGCTCCTGCGCCGGCAAAACCCGCTGCACAGAAACCCGCCCAGCTTCCTGCGCAGGCCCCGGCTCCGAAAGCGTCCGAACAAAAAGCGGCTCCAGCCCCTACTACGCCCCAGCCGAAAACCGCACAACCTCCCGCCCCGAAACCCCCCGACAAGGAGGAAGACGAGTTTATAGAAAACATGAAGGTCCCGCTCCTTGGCTGGTGGGACTTCGTCCGAGCGAACTTCAAGCAATACTACATCGAACTCCTCAAGCTCGGCCTGATGAAGTTAGTGGTTTCTGTCGGAGCCTTCATCATCATGCTTCTCCTCGCACTGGCGCTGGTGTTCGGGACAGCCTCTCTCGGCGGAGGCATCGTGGGCATCATTCTCATGGCTGCGGTTATTCTGGCCGGCTACTTCGTAATCTTCTGGGTGAACAACGCCTTCGAGGCCGCGGCCTACACGATGACGGACGCGATGCTGAGCGGCAGGAAATACTCGATGGCAGAAACACTCATTTCCCAGAAGGGCAGGACGCTGTCCTATACCGTGGCGGACGCGGCATTCAGGATACTCATGCTGGTTCCGGCAGCAGCGGTCATCGCAGTCCTCTATGTTGCGCTCGGGCCGGGCGCAGGGGGCGCGAGTCTCATGGTCGGCCTGATGGCCGCCTACCTGTTCTTCATCGTATACCTCATGCTCGCAGGGGCCCTCTACGAGTTCCTCACGCAGTTCTGGAGGTACGGGTTTGCTGTGGAAAACCGCGGCATCATCGATTCGCTGAAGGGCGGGCTTTCGCTGGTCCGGAGAAATCCGCTCGAAGTCATCGTGTTCGACTTCATCCTGCTTGTGATGATACTCCTGGCCTCGATACCAATGATGGTGTTCTATTTCGCGGCCTATATAGTGCTCATGGTCGTGATGTTCATCCCGGTGCTGGGCATCTTCCTCTACTTCGCGGGCTTCCTGCTCGTGTATCTCGTAGCCATCCTGCTACTTGCCCTCGTGGAGGTCGCCTGGAGGCCCGCGCACTGCCTGTTCTGGAAAAGGATGAAGGCGCTTTAGCGGCGCATGGCGTCCTTGTAGAAGAGGCCGACCTGGTCCCACCGCCCACTTCATGTAACAAAATCCTTGGCCGGGAAATGAGGTCTGCCTAAGCTAATAAATGGCGAAAGCCTGGTGCGATACTGGGGGATGAACAGTGGACGGAAACGTTAGAATTAATCATGAATTGAGAATAAATGCTTTCGATAAGCTCAATGAACTTAAAAAAACTGGTCTTTCTAGAAACGAGACAGTAGATAATATCAATGCCGAGTTCCATATTCCGAAAGGGACACTCAATGATTGGTACTCGGGTGTCTCCAATCCATACGGGAGAAGGGGCGAGCTTAAGGACACGCCCGAGTTATTTTATGTATTAGGAGCGTTACTAGGCGATGGATGCCCTTACTACTGGAAGAAAGGGCACCGGCATCTGATAAACATCAGCGGTGAAAAAGACTTTACGAAAAAGTTCACGATAAAATTATCGATATGCTCTCGCAACAAGGTCAAGAACTATATTAACCGGCGCCGTAATGTGTGGTTTGTAAATATCGGAAACCTTCAACTTTATTTTCTATTCCGGCAAATAAGGGGCGACATTGGATTGTTATCAAATCTTATTGCAAAAGGCAGTCACTACAAAAATTCGCTCGAATTTATCGAAGGCTTTTTTGATGCCGAAGGTTGCGTTAAAATCATTAAAGAAAAGGCTAGAAAAACCCCAAAAATATGCCTGGATATCTGCTGTACAAATTACAAATATCTAGAACTTATAAGAACTCTTTTGAATGACCAGCTTGGCATCACTGCCCGATACTCCACCCAAGCAGCATTCCTCGGAAAAGATGGCTTCGTGAGGAAAAAAGCATATCATTTGAGAATTTATAAAAAAGAATTTGTGCGAAGGTTTTTCGAGAATATCAGTACTACAAAATTAAAAGGAGAAAAAAGCGACGCAGTAAAAAATTGGCTAAACAACGGCAGATAGCTACCCCATCGCTTGTTTGTAATTTCGCTCTACTTGTTTCCAATTTACAACTTGCCACCAATCGTTTATGTAAGCCGCCCTATTCCACATGTGCTTTAGGTAATAACTATGTTCCCAGACGTCTATCGCAAGTATCGGTTTCTTTCCTTCGATGAAAGGGCTGTCCTGGTTTGGAGTGCTCATAACAGCCAGTTTGCCATTATCCATTACAAGCCAAGCCCAGCCGGAGCCGAATCTTGTTAAGCCCGCTTTCGTAAACTCTTCCTTAAATTTATCGAAGCCGCCAAAACTCTGTTTAATAGCGTCCGCGGCGTTCCCCTCTGGTTCACCTCCTGCATTTGGGCCCATAACCCCCCAAAAGAAGGTATGGTTCGCATGCCCGCCGCCGTGGTTCCTTACCGCGGTCCTTATATCCTCAGGCACCTTGTCGAGGCCTGAGAGCAGCTCCTCGAGGCTTTTCTTGTGCAGCTCGGGGTGCTTGTCGAGGGCGGCGTTCAGGTTGTTCACGTATGCCTGGTGGTGCTTGCTGAAATGTATCTCCATGGTCTTCGCGTCTATATACGGCTCCAGCGCGTCGTACGAGTATGGCAGCTTTCCTAGTTCATGCATATTCACACCTCTTCGAATTAGGTTACCCTAAATGTCGCCGAAGTTTTAAATTTTTTGCCCTTCCCTGTGGCCTTTTAAAGTCTTTAGTGCGATATTCTCATATGAAAAAGCTAGTTTTGCATGATACGGTGGGGGGGAAACCGAATCACGAGCCGGCGAGGAGGCCGCTGCGCGCTGCGCTCTCGGGCATGGCCCTTGTGGCGCTAATCGGGTGCAGCGGGGAAGACGGCACGCATTCCGGCGACGGGGGCGGAGACGGGGGCCCCGGGCCCGATGGCGGGGTGTGCACGACGCCCGGAATCGGGAGCGTACACTACGGCCCGACTGAGGCTTACCAGATGCCGAACCTCGGCGTTGTCGACAACATGCGCTACAGCCTCACGCCCATAGATTGCGTGGACCACATAACCTCCCAGGACGGGGAGTTCACGCACATATCGAGCGGGGCGATGCAGATTCCCAAGGACGACCTCACGCGCGGAAGGCTCGCCATCCACCGGCAGGTCATAAAGGTGTTTGAGAACGAATACAATTTCCTCATCAGCCCGGCATTCGATGCCATCCAGCTCCGGAGGTTCGTCACGGAGCCGTTTTCGGAGGGCCAGGCGTACAACATCCCGTCCACCTCGGATGCCACGGTCTGGCAGGTGCATGCGATAAACGGGACCACCGAAACTGTCGCGGGCAAGAGCGTGCGCAGGGTTACGTTCGAGGTAATGAACCCGGTCGGCCGCACCCCGGAGGAGACGCAGAAGACCGTCTATCTCGTGACCGACCCGGCGGACTACATGCCCGTGAAGAACGCGCTTTCCGGCACCGGCGCCAGCGTGAACTATTTCGCGCTTCCGGCGCGCAACCCCACCCCGTCCACCATAGAAAACGTGGAGGGCCGCATATGGGCTGACCCGGCCGACCCCGCGAGCCTGAGCGTCGCTTACAGGAGCGACATGTTCGCTTTCGATATAGTGAACTGCTCGGACTGCGGCCTGACGCTTCCTTACGGGACGAGCGGCAGGGACGTCACCATCGTGACCAGCTCCGTGGCCGCGTACCCGGAAGGAATCGCGAGGTATTCGCTCGGCACGTACCACTTCCTGCCCCCCTGAGCCGGGCAGTTATCTTTTTATTATCTGCACTATGTCGCCATCCGCGAGCACGTGCTCGAGCCCCACCCTCTGCGGCTGGTGCTTCACGCTTTTGCCCCACACGAGGGCGTAGCGGAACTCCTTCCTGAGGTCGCGGTGGAGCTTCTCGCACACCTCGCCCATCGTTATCCCCCTGCGGACCACGAGGGGCTCCTCAAGGTCGGCCGCCTCCCCGCGCTTCTTGGTAAATACGTGTATGAGCGCGAGCTTGTCGTAAATCTCCCTCTTGAGCTCGTCTATGCCTGAGCCGCTCTCGGCCGAAATCGCTACGTACTGGTACGGGAGCTTCGGCCTCTCCCGGACAAGGTCAGCCTTTGTGAGCACGTATACGGCAGGGATGTACGCCCGGTTCCCCTCCAGCGCGTCTATGAATTCGTCAATCGTTATGTCCTTGTGCAGCACCACGATGGCGTTGAAGATGCTGTACTGGTTGAGCACGGCGAGAATCTCCCTGTGGGTTACTTTAGTGAGATGGACGGTCGAGTTTATGGTGACGCCGCCGCGAAGCTGTTTCGATATCGACACGGCCGGCCGCTCGGAATTCACCCTTATGCCGAATCCGTAGAGCTCGCTCTCTATGACCCTCGCCTGCTTCGGGTTCGCGGCCTCGATGAGGACGAGTATCAGGTCCGCACCCCTCGCGACTGCAATCACCTCGCGCCCCCGTCCCCGGCCGTCCTTCGCGCCCTCTATGATTCCCGGAAGGTCAAGCACCTGGATTTTCGTGTTCTTATAATCCATTATCCCGGGTATGCACTTGAGGGTGGTGAAGGCATAAGCAGCGGTCTTGGACTCAGCATTGGTGATTTTGTTGAGCAGGGTGCTCTTGCCCACGCTCGGCAGCCCTATCATGGCGACGGTCGCGTCCCCGCTCTTCCTGACGTCGAAGCCGCCCGCGCTCGCTCCGTGCTTTTTCGGAGAAATCAGCTCGCGCCGGAGCTGCGCTATCTTGGACTTGAGTATTCCGATGTGATACTCGGTGGCCTTGTTCTTCTGCGTCCGGGCCAATTCGTCTTCAAGCTCTTTCAGCTTCTCCTGGATGCCCATTTTTTTATCACTTTTTCAGGATTCTCGCATCGAGTCCGTACTCGGAAAAAGCCTCGAAATCACGGTCATACGTTATCAGGGTTCCCTCCTCAATTATCGCGCACGCTGCTATAAAGCAATCCTTGATGCTCGGCATCCGCCCTTTCGAGCCAAGACCGGAATATATCCTGCCGGCCAATGCGAACGCTTCGCATCCGAGGGAAACGCAAGGAATGTCACCTATCCTTTCGTCATCGTCGCTTCCCACTTCCAGCTCGAATCTCGTGACGCCGCTTATGAGCACCTCATCGGGCTTTTCCTTCTCTATCTGCTCAAGGACCTTCCTGTCGTTCCTTTTGAGCAGTTCTATAGCTGCCGAAGTGTCCAGGATTACCTTATATGCCATGCTTTCCAGCCCCCCTGAAGCCTCTTCACCCTGGCCTCGTCTATCTCCACCTTGCCCCCCAGCCTGTAGACCCATTTCACGCGGTCTTCGCTGAGTATTTTCTTCAGCGCTTCGCTGAAGCTGCGCACCCCCAGGGTCGCTTTGGCTTCTGCAAGCTTGCGGTATATCTCATCGTCTATGGTGATTGTTTTCATGTATTATTTCGTGCATGAAAATATTTAAATAAATATACCCTCAGAAAGACCTTCAGGCCGGCCGCGTCGCTATCAGCCTCGCCTGCGGCTCGTCCCCAAGTCCTTCGAAGGCGAACAGCACCGTATTGTCGTTCCTGAACAGCGGAATCTGGTCGCCGTCTCCGAGGTCCGAGAAGTAGCCGTCCATGTAGATGGCCACCTTTTTGACGCAGCCGGCGCTGGAATCCACCGCCACCTTCCATTTGTCGTCGTTTTCGAAGCTGGAGCCATCCTGCAGTCCCGCCGCGGCATACTCCCTGCCCAGCATGGTGAGCGGAGCCGCCCCGCAATCCCCGGGCTCGTTTACGTATACCGCGTTGAAGAGCACGGCCTTGTCGCCCTTCCTTATCATGGGCGTGAGCCATATCGACTCGCCGTCTCCGAGCCAGGCGATGTGCGTCCGGTTCAATTCTATGTACGCGTCGCTCTCGAGCCCTGCCCAGGCGAACTCGTCCGTGCGGTTCTCGAGCGGGAACTGCCACCTGCCGCTCGCGTTCGCCGCCTTGATTGTGACGACCGAGAGCTTCCCGTCCCCGCCGGCGATTATCAGCCCCTCCTGCTGGACCGGAGGGCTTGCGACCAGCTCCTTCTCTATCTCCCCGCGCTCCCCCGCTGGCTGTTCCGGGATGATGCAACCGGAGAGGAGCAAGGCCGCGAAAATCCCGAATAGCAGAATCCTCATAGTCTCACCACGCCTCAGCCGCATCGAAATCCCGCACTATATATTGTGCGACCATATCTACTTTAATCTCGATGTCCGGAATCTCCACCTCGGTCAGCTCATCCCCATCGGTGAAGCCGTACCACGATGCACCGAAAGTGTAGCCTGGATAGTAGTTCCAGGTGCTATAAGCAAGGGATTCCTCCACGCTGTTGAGGTCGTACTCTTCGGCCTCCGGGAACGCGTAGATGACCTTCTCATTCACGTTCTCCATCGCTTCCTTCGAGAGCCTTTTCTGGAGCTCCAGAACCGTATCCTCCTTAAGGGACCAGCGCACGTCTCCAACATCGCTCGCCCCGTTCTGCAGGGCTGTATCGAAAAACCTGCCCAGGCTGTCGAGTTTGTCCGTTTTCACCAATATCTCGTGTGTCGTCTCATATCCCGTCAATACGTCGCCATTGTAATAGCCATAATCGTAGGTACTGTTGTATTTCTCGGTCACGTAATAAGTTGACGTCGCCATGTCGCTTTTATCCAAACCATTCGCAGCGAGCGCATCCTTCACCTTTTTCGCTGATTCCGCGTTGTGCCTTGAGGATTCGGCCTTCGAATTCTCATCGAATGTCTTTATGGTAACTACGAAGCTGGCGGTATCCGGCTTCACGCTCTCCGATGCGAAGCTGCTCATAGTCACTGTCGAGTAATAATAGGTCACTTCCCCACCGATAGCAGTTTCGTCCGGCTGAGTGAGGTTGCCCGCACCATTTACGGGCGGGTAGGCCCGGGTAGTCGTCCCTGCCACTCCCAATATCGCAGCCGCCATCAGGGCGAGCATCGCCAATATCCTGAAATCCATTCCAATCACCGCTATTGCGCTGAAATCCTTTCTTTTAATGGAATTTTTCGCGAAAGCTTCCGCTAAAATATCTTTATAAATCAGGAAAGCCGATTACGGCGTATGCGGAAAAACGCGCTCCTTCTTCTCGCGCTCATCGGCATGGCGAGCGCAGCCTATGTATATGGCGACATCTACCAGCAGGACCTGCAGAAACTCAACCGGACCGCAATCCGCATCGAAGGCAGGTTCACTTACCAGCTCGTCACAGACAAGGCGAACTACTCAATATTCCTTCCGGAAGGCGATTATGCCATCTCCGCGAGCTCGTCGGATTCCGGCGCTGGCGAGCTTCGCTCGCTGGAGAAGGTGAGCGTCGGACCGGAGGACCAGCGGGTGGACCTGGTTCTCAGGCCGGCATTGCGCGCGGAATACGCGCTCTTCCTGCTCGCGCTTTGCGCAATAGCCGTAATATTCCTGTGGTCCAGCAGGCGCTGGGGCAAAGCCGCAGGGCAGGAAAATGGCCGCAAGCCGGAACGGGCATCGCAAGAGCCGGTGGCGGAGCAAAAATTCGAACTGGACGAAGATGCGAAATCAGTGCTGCGCGTCCTGGATGGGATGGAGGGGCGGGCAACGCAGAAGGAAATAAAGGAGACGCTGAAGTTCTCGGATGCAAAGCTCAGCCTCATCCTCACGGAACTCGAGCAGACCGGCCATGTCCGCAAGTTCAAGAGGGGCAGGGCGAACATAATAAGGAAGCTGAAGTGAATGTCGGCAGCAAAAGGCCTTTTGGCGATGGTCCGGTATCTTCGCTATACTGCTTACCTCACTGATGAGCGGGTCGCCAGGGCGATGCTGAAAATCGACAGGGCGCTTTTCGTTCCACGGGCATACCAGGACCAGGCATACTCTCCGGACCAGGCCTTCCCCCTAGGCTCCGGCCAGGTGATAACCGCGGCCGATGTAGTCGCGAGCATGCTCTCCCATCTTGACGTCCGCCCGGGGATGAAGGTCCTGGAGATAGGCACCGGGAGCGGATACGCCGCAGCCTTGCTCTCGGAACTGGTGGGAAGGAAGGGCAGAGTCATCACGATGGAGCTGATTCCGGAGCTCGCGGCCTTAGCTGAATCCAACCTCTCGAAACTACCAAAACCCAAAACCAACATGACCATCGTTGTAGGCGATGGAAGCGAGGGTTATTCAGAGGGCGCGCCGTACGACCGCATACTGGTCACCGCCGGCATGCCGTCTTTGGACCTGGGCCATCCGCTTTTAGCCCAGCTTGCAGGAGACGGGAAACTGGTTGCCCCTGTGGGCGGCTACCATTCCCAGGACCTGGTCCTATACGACAACAAAACCGGCAAATCAGAAAGCTTCCTCCCGGTGTGCTTCGTCCCGCTAGTCGGGAAGGGAGGATGGGAATAAGGTTACTTGTTTTTGCCCAGCATGCCTCCCATAGCGCTTCCAAGGATTCCCGGGATGATGCCAATGAAAAGACCACTGGCCAATCTTCCTAAGATAAGCAATACAAATGCAATAAGTAAAATCTGCAGGGTCACGAAACCCACATCGGGATCAGGCGTCTGGCCTCTAGTGTCCCAGCTCAAAGTCAAAAAGTATAAAACAAAAAGCAGCAACAAGGCGGTGTCGACCAGCGCCGAAACCATTCCGACACTCCAGCCAAGCGCGGCTCCCTGCTTGATGCTCAATGCCTTTTTTCCGGCAAAGTATAATGAAATAAGGAAGATCCCAATCCCATCGAAAATTAAAGGCGCGAATATTGCGGAGGAATCGAAACTAAAGAAGTATTCGTACTTGGTTGCGATAAATGCAATCATCGCAACCTTCATCATCAGCAGAGAACCCGCGAATATCCTTTTTTGCACCAGCAATAGTCCTATGGATGATTTCACTGCATCGAACACTTATCCACCTCAAAGCCTTTTCAGCCCTTTCAGCCACTCCTTCGAGTCGCTCTTTTTCAGAAGCGCAATCATCGTTTTCGCGCTTTCCGTCTGCACCTTCTTCTCGATATTGTCAAGCCAGCCCTCTGTCTTGTGCCCGATATCCGCGTATTCCTTCGCCTGGATTGCGCACTCAAGGTAATCCGCGTCCTTGAGCACGACCGCTTCCCTGCCGGAGAGGGCGAGCGCTCCGAGTATGGCATTTTGGAGTTCCGGCTCCATCCCCTGCACCTGCTCCTTCTCCACCCTGCCCTCAAGCTCCTTGTCGACTGTAATATACCTTGCCGTTATCTTGTTCAGGTCCAGCAGCCTTGTCTCGTGCATGTCATGGAAGACTGCAGCCGTGCAGAGCCGGTTCGCCGCCCCCGCATCCAGCCCTTCCATCCTGGCAAGCGCGAACGCGATGACCGCCGTCCTGAAGGTGTGCTCGGCCACGCTCTCCGGGTCATCCACCTTCTCGCTCCACCAGCCGCTCCTCTTCACCTTTTTCAGCATCCCAGCCTCGAATATGTACCTGACCAGCGCTTCCATGGCCGAATCACGCATCCAACCTTTTTTAACAGTTCCAGCCTGATTATGCCCGATGGTACAGCATCTCAAGGCGGCCCTGAGGACGGACATGCTCCGGAAGCGGGATTCCCTCCCTGCCGGGGACGTCAGGCGCATGAGCGATGCGATAATGGTCGAGCTGTTCTCGCGCGAGCGCTTCCGAGAGGCCTCAATTATAGGCTTCTATATCCCGAAAGGCAACGAGGTGGACACCCGACCGATGATAGAACGTACCCTCGCGATGGGAAAGACGGTCGCGGTCCCGTATACGGACCATAAGATAACCTTTTGCCGCTTCACGTCTTTCGAGTCCCTGAAGGCCGGGAAATATGGCATCCTGGAGCCGGATTCGCGCGAGCCGCTCGAGCCCGAGCTGATAGTGGTGCCCGGCGTCGCGTTCGGATTGTGCATGCATCGCCTCGGCTATGGCAAGGGGTATTACGACCGCTATCTCGCATCATCCTTCGCCTACCGGGTGGGCGTCTGCTACGACCTCCAGGTCGTCGAGAAGCTCCCCAGTCACGAGGACGACCAGCGCATGGACGAGATAATAACAGAGAAGCGCATAATAACATTATAAATAAGGGATGCGATAGAGTGGCGGTGATCGGATGACCGACCTTAGACGGACCATCAAATGCGCTAACTGCGGGAACGAATCCAGCATAACGCTCAGCAGCGACCTTGACGTGCGGGAGCTGCTTTTCGCAGGAAAATGCAGGTGCGGCAACTCGCTCCAGATAAGCTACAGCATCGTGGGCGAGCAGGCGGCGCAGCAGAAAAGCGAATCGCAGGCCGAATCAGGAGTCGTGAACATAGACGAGAGCCTCTTCACTCCGGACATCCAGAGCGAGACGCTCCGGGACATCATCGAAGAGTGAGCTCGGCCACAGTCCGGAACACGTAATCCGGCTTTATCTCTTTTATCTCCTCTTCTTTCGCGCTGCCGCTGAGCACCAGCGCGGACCGCACCCGGCAGTCCCGCGCGAACTTGATGTCCGTGTCCAGCCTGTCCCCGACGATGAGGATTTCCTCATTGGAAAGGCCATGCTCGCTTTTGATGAGCTCCAGCGTGTAGGGATTCGGCTTGCCGATGACGTGCGCCTTCCTTCCGGAGGCGTTCTCGATTGCAGCGACAACAGCCCCGGCCCCGGGCCGCGGCCCTTCTTCGGTAGGGTAGGTCGGGTCAGGATTGGTCGCCATCAGCACCGCCCCGCCGAGGATGTTGGTGAGGGCCTTTGCTATCTTGCCGTAGGTCAGTTCCCGGTCAAGGCCGACCGCGACTATGTCCGCGCCTTCTTCGACGACTTTTATGCCCAGCTCCTCAAGCTCCTCGTACATCCCCCTCTCGCCCACCACGTACACCGTTTTCCCGGGGTGGTTCTCCTTTATGTACCTCGCAAGGACGTAAGCGCTGGAATACACCTCCTCCTTGTGCGCCTCGAACCCCATGCCATCGAGCCTTTTTGCTATCCCGGGCCTGCTCCGTATCGCCGCGTTCGTGAGGAAGAGCACCTTCAGCCCCTGCCCGCGGAGCGCTGCAAGCTTCTTTGCCGCGCCCGGAACCGGGGAATCCCCGACATACAGGGTGCCGTCCAGGTCGAATATGACCGCCTTTATCATGGATTTTTATAGGCGAGCGGACGTTATAACTGTATGCGTGTAGCGGTCCTTTTTTCAGGAGGCAAGGACTCAGTGTTCGCCACGTTCTGGGCTCTGATGCACGGGTTCGAGCCGCATCTCGTCACGGTCAGGCCGCCCGAATACTCGATGATGTTCCACCACCCCAATGTAGGTGCCACGAAGAGGCAGGCGGATGCCATGGGACTTCCGCAGGTCTTCGTCGAAACAACAGAAGAGGACTGGCGCGGGAAATTGATCGAAACGTTCCGGATGCTGGGTGCCGGGGGCATCGTGGCCGGCGCGGTGGCGAGCGAGTACCAGAGGCGGCGCATCGACTCCATAGGCGAGGAGCTCGGCATCCCTACGTACGCCCCGCTCTGGCACAAGGAAAAAAGCGCAGTGTTGCAGGAAATGCTCGAATATTTCGAGATTTACGTGACCGCGGTTTCGGCCGAAGGGCTCGGCCCGGAGTTCTTAGGCGAGCCCCTGAAGAAGTTGGTAGAAGCGAAAAAACCTAACGTCCACCCGTTCCTGGAAGGCGGCGAGGGCGAGACGTTCGTGGCGGACGCCCCTTTCTTCAGGAAAAAGCTCGAAATCCGGGAGTGGAAAAAGACGTGGGACGGCGTCCGCGGCGTAGCGGAAATACAGGAGTGAAAAAAAATTCACAAGCATTATAAACCCAGCGTGAGAAGTATCCCTGCACGATGCGAGCTGGCGTCTTGCCAGGGGAAGGGGGTTTCCGGGGCTTGCATATTCCTCCTTCCACTCGCTCGTGCAATTTTCCTACTTTTAACTGCCAACACTGCGCAGTTGCGTTGCTTTTGCAGCCCAACAACCCGAAATGAGTTCGGTGCCCCTAAAAATTTTAAACGGTCCGAATCCATCTCCCCAACCTTAATAAAGTTTAGGTGAAATCCTATTCACAATTGCCGTTCTTCGGCGCTCGTCGATGCAATGCGGGGGATAACAGCAGTTCTGGCTCTATTGGTGCTTTCGGGGATTTCTTTTTCTGCGAACGTAACCGGCTGCGCAGTCCTCGGCACGCTGGGCGAGAGCTACCTGCTCACGCAGGACGTATCTGGCGCCCCCAACGCCTATTATGGCGGCGCATACAACGCTTGCATCCTCATCAACGCGTCCGACATCACCTTCGACTGCCAGGGGTATTCGATTACGCCGGGCACATCCGCCACCGGCCCGACCGGCATAAGCCTGGAAGGCAACAATATCACGGTCCGGAACTGCAGGCTGAACGGCACTATCAGCACCGGCCAGTATGCAAGTACCGGCATCTCGGTCACCGGCGCGACCAACTGCACGGTCCGGGGCAACAACATCACGACGTCCAACTACGGCCTGCGCGGCCTGAACTCGCCATCCGGCTGCTCATTCATCGCAAACAGCGTCCGGGACGGGGAATACGGCTTCTTCGCCACCGCCGGCTTCTCATCATACCAGAACAATTCGCTCGACAACCTCACCAGCACGGCAATGTACCTCTCCAACGATGGCAACCTCCTTTCCGGCAACAACGCCACCTTTGCCGGCAACGGGTTCGACATTGGCGGCGCCAGCAACAATCTCAGCGGAAACCGCGCGGATTCCGCAGGCTCGTTCGGCTTCAAGATTGGCGGCGACAGTAACACCCTCACGGGCAACTACGCCCGGAACGTGTCTGCGGGGTTCAGGATAGAGCTCGCATCATACAACGCCCTATACTCCAACTCAGCGGAGAACGTAACGTCCGGATTCGAGATAGACGACACGTTCGGCGGGGGCTCGTACAACATCCTCGACGGGAACACGGCATGCAACGCCACATCGAGCGGCTTCTCGGTCGTGAACTCCGACTACAACCTCCTCAACAACAACACCGCATGCAACAACACCGGCGACGGCTTTTACCTCTACAACACCCATTACTCGAACCTGACGGAGAACAGCGCATACCTGAACAACCTGAGCGGCTACGAGATGAACTTCAGCGGGGACTCGCGGTTCTCAGGCAACGGCGCCCAGGACAACTCGGATTACGGCTTCCTGATCCAGGAGTCCAACGGCATAAACATGAGCGGCAACACGGCATCTGGAAGCTACTGGGCCGGATTCGCTCTTTTCAATAGCAACATGAGCAGGCTCATCAACAACTCCGCGGCCAACAACACTGACTACGGATACGACCTCATCGGGACCAACAACAGCCTTCTTGACGGCAACGCGGCAATCAACAACTCCGGGTTCTGCGGCTTCTACCTCTACAGCGTCTCCGAGTACAACAACCTGACGAACAATAACGCGTTCCTGAACGGCAAGGGCGTCTGCATCGACAACACCCCGTTCAACCTGCTCAGCGGCAACAACGCGAGCGGCAATCTGAACGACGGCATTTCAATCGGGGGCTATGCCAACTACAACGACATCATCAACAATACCGCCTGCGACAACGGTCGCTACGGCATCGACCTCTACTCGTCGAGCAACTACAACGAGCTCATTAACAACACGGTATGCAGGAACGCAAACAGGGGCGAGCGCATCATGGACTCGGTCCCCATAACGCTCAGCGGCGAGCACTATTACAACAACTCCTACGACCTGGAGGCGGCCCACTGGTCCGGCTTCTCGACAGATTTCGACGCATACAGCCTCGTCTTCGACAATCCCGCAGGGGACATGCAGTCATTCACCAACCTGACAATCAGCGACATCCTGACGATGGAGGCTTACACGCTCAACTGGACGCCGAATGGCTACGGCCTCCCTCCGGGCCGCGTGGCATTCAGGGAGAAGTTCGTGAATATAACTAACCAGAGCGGCAACGTCTCGCTGGATTCCGTGTCATGGTCGTGGAATGACGGCGAGCTGGCCGGCTTTACCGAATCCAGGCTGGAACTCTGGAGATATGCCGGCTCATGGTCGGAGCTGAACGCGACGCTCAACGAATCGGCCAATTCCCTCTCAATTTCGAACCTCGTGCCTTCCAGCACATACGGAGTCCTTCAGGACAACCAGAGCCTCTGCACCACTCCAACCGACAATTATCTCGTCAACAACTCCACCACATTCTGCCCGGGCACCTACTACATTAACGACAGCGGCCTTCCCGGCGTAATAATCGCTGGCGTAAATGCTACGAACATCACATGCGACGGGACCGTGATAATAGGAAACGGTGCAGGATACGGCTTCAACGCCACGAACAGGGGCGGCGTTACTGTGTCGGGCTGCACGTTCGCGAACTACTCGACCGGCATGCGCCTCGTTACCGTTTCCGGCCTCACGATATGGAACAACAGCGTGGAAAACAGCTCCTCTGTTGGCATCTACCTCGATGCCCCCTCATCCAACAACAACGCGAGCATGAACCGGCTCTCAGGGAACGTCCACGGCGTCTACTTCAATGTCGACAGCGGCAACTCCTACTACAACGTCTTCGAGTACAACACCATCGGAAGGGGGACGAACGGCATCTATATCTACAACCCGTCCAGCGTTACCGGTGCCTTCAGATACAACAACTTCACGGGCAACACCGTGGAGAACCTCACCGAATACGGCTTCCGCACCTACGCAACATCACCCAACTGGGCCCAGCTCTATTTCGAGAACAACACCTTCACGGGAAACAGCTTCGCCAACATGAGCCGGGGCTTCAACCTTTTCGTGTACGCCATCAAATACGTCAGGTACAATTCCTTCTACAACAACACCGTGAACAACGCTTCCTACGGCATAGTCTTCAACACGAGCAGCTGCGGCGACTTCGGCTACGACGCATCCTACATGTTCCCGAACACCTTCGTGAACAACAGCTTCAACGACATCTCAACCTACGCAGTCTACATGCCGACAGACCAGGCCGCGTGCGTCTACCGCAACGACTTCGGCGGCGTAAACTACCTCAACGGCCTGCCCATCCACCAATACTACCAGAACAACCGCCAGATAGGGAACCTCAGCCTCAATTCCAGCTGGGACAAGGCCATCAACCTCGGCCTTGCCAGCATCGTCTACAGCACCAATACGAGCCTGAGGGGCAGCAACATCACCGGAGGCCTGAACCACGGCGTCTATTCCTATGAGAATGCAAACGTAACGGTCGAGAACAACGTCATCTTCGGGAACGGAAACGCCGCAGGCGAGGCATGCATCTACGATTACAGCGGCGCCGCCAACACGCATGCGAACAACACGCTGTCCGCATGCCCCAATGGCATGACGCTTGTCGAGACATCCATAACCGCCGCGTCAAATGTAATAGAGAACATGACGACCTACGGCATATACTTCGATGCCCCGTCTTCAAGTAGCAATATCCTGAACAACCGGATGAGGTCGAACCCCACTGGAATCCTCTTCAATGTGGACAACGGCAACTCCTACTACAACGTCTTCGAAAACAACACCATGTCCGGCGGCACCGACGGCATCTATGTCTACAACCCCTCCTCAGTCACGGGGGCGTTCAGGTACAATGACCTGACCGGGAACGTGATAGAGAATATCACGGGCTACGGCTTCCGCACCTACGCAACATCACCCAACTGGGCCCAGCTCTATTTCGAGAACAACACCTTCACGGGAAACAGCTTCGCCAACATGAGCCGGGGCTTCAATATCGACACCTACGCCGTCAAATACACCCGCTACAACCTGATGCAGAACAACGTCATCAACCGCACGGCATACGGCATATACGTCTATGCGGCATCCGCGGAGTTCCGCTACAACAACATCACGAACAACTCGATAAACGCCACCATCTACCCGCTTTACTACACCGACTCCGCCCCGGCCACCAATTCCTACGCAAACACCACTTTCATCAATGACAACGCGAGCAACTTCATCTACAACCCCGGCGCCGCGACCAATCTCACAAACGTCACATTCTCGCGCCAGGGGGCCAGCCTGTCCTTCCCGTCCGAATATTCGCTCAGCCAGTCCGTGAACGTTTCCAACACGCTCATAAGCCAGAACATTGTCAGCCTGAACAACGCCACCCTCTCTGCTTTCACCGGCTCGCAGGCGGGGATAGGCCTCTATATCCGGAACATGACCGACTGCCCGGGCAGGGTGTTCCGTAAAACAGGCTTCCCGACCAATTCGCTCGACGTAATCGTCAACGGAACCCGCTGCCTTGAGCCGGACTGCACGGCCATATCATGCGATGGCAGCTACGTGGCATTCACCACGGCAAGCTTCTCGGGCTACGCTGCCGAGAACAACACGCCCCCGGATATAACCGCGCCCGTGATAGACCCGCCCTCTCCTGACGATCGCGACAACCTCACGGCATCGGCAAACTACACCGACCCGGATAACGATTCCGGCCGCGTTACATTCTACTGGTACGTGAACGGGACGAGCGTATTCAACGAGACGAGCGCCCTTGTCCCGAGCGGCACCATTGCGAACTCGACGCTCCTTAGCGGCAACTTCAGCGCAGGGAGCTACGTGAACGTCTCGGCGCAGTCGAACGACACCCTCAACCTTTCCCCGATGAGGTGGTCCGACACCAAGCTGATAACCTCGTCCTGCACCGTCCCAGCCAATGACTATCCCGTAAACGTCTCAACTACGTTCTGCCCCGGCACATTCTACATCAACGACACCGGTTCTACAGGCGTAATCATCGCCAACAACAACAGCATCAACCTCACATGCGACGGCACTATCCTCGTAGGAAACGGGGCCGGGACCGGCATCTTCGCCTCGCAGAGGAACGGAGTCGTGATTGCCGGATGCACGCTTGTGAACTACTCCAACGGCATCTACCTGTACAAGCCGTATTCCGACACAATCAGGAACAACACGGCACTGAATTCCACTGCTTATGGCATCCTCATGTACATGGACGGCGGAGGGGACTTCGGCCGCTCCGTGATTTCGAATAACACCATGCTCGGCCAATCCGGAGCGACCGGTCTTTACTTCTCAGTCATCGAAGGCTGGGGTGGCGGGCATCTCGATTACAGCAATATAACCGACAACAACTTCGGCAACCTCGCGCACGGCATCGCGATGTATATCAACCGCTGGATGCCGAGCAGCGTCTCGTTCAACCGCTTCGAGAACAACACCTGCAGCGGCACCGGGACGTGCGTAACGTTCTGGGGCGGCGCGGGCTACCTCACCAACAACTCATTCATCAACAATACTTTCCGGGACTCGGCGAACGGGGTCTGGTTCAGGCCACAGGACTGGAACGGCAGGATAATGAACAACCGCTTCAGCGGCAACCAGTTCAATAATATCAGCAACTACTCGGCGATATTCGGCTGGTACGACAACGACAACAACTACCGTAACGACTTCGCCGGCGCGAACACGCAGGACGGCTATCCATTCTACCACTACTACCTATGGAGCAATGTCAGCCTCTCTGGCCGGAACATAAACCGCAGCGCGGACGCGACCAACCTCGGCTCCTTCACAACGGTCGACAGCACCAATATCACCCTTGAGGGCAGCAATGTCACCGGAGACCGCGAATATGGGGTCTTCCTCTGGAACAGCAACGGCGTGAGGATAACCAACAACTCGATAACCGGCAACGGGGATTCGGGCAACGAAGCCAACGTCTACTCGGGGTATGACAATTCCAGCGAGGTCCGGGGCAATGCACTATCCGGAGGCCGCATCGGAGTTTATACGTACTCTCCGAGAACCACGGACAGCATTACCGTCGCAGACAACTCCATAATCAGCACTGCGTCCTACGGAATATTAGCCCACTGGCCCTACTACGACAAATATCTCAACAACACCATCAGGAACGCCACCACGAACGGCATCTTCCTCTACGTAGACGGCGGGGGCTCAAGGGGCTACACCACCATAGCCAACAACACCATAAGCGGCCCATCCGGCGGCAATTCAATCTTCATGCAGGTGTGGGAGGGCTGGGGCGGCGGTCACATAGACTACAACAACGTCACCGGCAACTCCCTCGGAAATTCCACGAACGGCATCGCCATGAACATCAACAGGTGGGTGCCAAGCAGCATAGCCTATAACCGGTTCGACTATAACAGCTGCGCGAACACCACCACATGCGTCATGTTCTACGGAGGCGGTGGCTACCTCTGGCACAACGTCTTCAACAACAACACGCTCAGGAACTCCACGAACGGCGTCTATTTCAGCCCGCAGGACTGGAACGGCAGGATAATGTACAACAACTTCACCGGCAACCGGTTCTATAACATCACCTCGTATGCCGCCTATTTCGGCTGGTACGACAACGACAACAACTACCGGAACGACTTCGGCAACAGGAATACGCTCGACGACAATACGTTCTACCATTACTACAACTGGAGCAACGTCCAGCTCACCGGCCTCGACATAAACAGCACCGCAGACGCTTCCAACCTCGGCCTCTTCAGCACCGTAGACAGCACTAACATAACAATATCGAACAGCAGCGTTAGAGGAGACGGGGAGTACGGCGTGTTCTTCTGGAACACGGCAAACAGCACCGTCCGGGACTCCTTCCTCTCAGGTAACGGGGACAGCGGCTCAGAAGGGAACGTCTACACCTATGTCGACCAGAACAACTCGGTGACCAACAACACCGTCTCGGGCGGCTACATCGGCGTGAGCACCTTCGCATCGTCTTACGGGCCGAACATCATCGGGAATGTCATCGCGAACACTTCCTCGAACGGCGTATTCGCCGACCGGCCGAACGCGCACCGCATCATCGACAACGTATTCCGGAACAACAGCGGGGCGGCCATTCAGCTTCACTCCAACGGAGGTGCCGGCTACTACCGCGACACAATAGTCCGGAACAACACGATCTCAGGGCCGGCCGGCGGCACCGCGATCGCCATGAACCTCTATGAAGCATGGAGCGTGAACTGGCTCTCGTACAACAATTTCACGGACAACTCCATAGCCAACACTGCCTACGGCGTTTCGATGTACATCAGCCGCTGGAATGGAGGCTTCCAGTACAACCGGTTCGTCA
The DNA here is from genome assembly GCA_040754495.1 of Microcaldota archaeon. Classification (GTDB taxonomy): domain Archaea; phylum Micrarchaeota; class Micrarchaeia; order Anstonellales; family Bilamarchaeaceae; genus Bilamarchaeum. Next base: position 3,217 of record JBFMCO010000015.1, on the reverse strand, counting down.
ACACCTCGTGCGCCAATGTCACCGCATGCTACCGCTGGAACGGCGTTGCCGGCAACGGAGGGGACGACGGTGTCAGGTATAACTCCTTCATCAACGGCACGGTAACGAACGCGACTTACGGCATCTCCATCGAGAACCAGTACTACGGTGACCGCGTCTTCATGAACAATTTCAGCGGCATATCAGTCAATTCGACTTCATACCCGGTATATATCACCGTGAGCGGCCAGAACGACAACTCATTCTCCGGAATGGTCCTTGAGACTAACTCGGGGAATTTCATATACAACCCCGGCTCGAGGGCCAATTACACGAATGTCACCTTCGTCAGGAACCAGGGCAGGGTTAATTTCCCCCAGGGCAACGTAGCGCTGGCTAAGAGCGTGAATGCCGGCAATACGGTCCTGAACTATGACATCGCATCCATAAATTCCACCGCGCTGCCCGAGCTTGCAATACCGGCCAACGTCACGACCTATGCAAGGCAGTGCCCGGCCGCGATATACTGGATGGCCGGCTTCCCGGCTAACTCGGCGCAGATAGTGGCCGGAGGCAGCCAATGCTCCGGGCCGCAATGCATCCAGCACACCTGCTCCGCCAACCTGACTACCTTCTCGGTCGCAAGTTTCTCAGGCTACACGGCCAACGCGACGAATTGCATGGTGATAAACGCGCCAGGCTCCTACACGATGAACGGAAGCTTCAGCGGCGCCCCGTTCAGCGCGTCTCCCCTTACCGGAAATGTCTGCATTAAAATCGCAGCCTCGGATGTCCTTTTCGACTGCAACGGATATTCTATCACTGGCGATGGGTCTGCGACCACTTACGGCATCCTCCTCAACGGCTCACGCACCAATGTCACCATACGGAATTGCCCTGCGATTTCCAACTACACCCGCGGTATAGAGCTCTTCGAGTCCAGCACCAACGTGCTGACGAACCTCTCGGTGTCCAATAACACGGAATACGGAATCTACCTTCTCAGAAGCCACAATAACAGCATTTCAAACAGCTCCGCCACAAACAACTCCCAGGATGGCGTCTACCTCTATGAAAGCTCCAACAACACCGTCTTCAATAACTCCGTGTCAGCCAGCCCGACCGGTTTCCTCGTTTATGTCAATTCCCGCAACAACACACTCGATTCCAACCTGGTGCTGGGCGGCTCCGTTGGGTTCGACCTCGATTGGCTTTCCTCCTACAACACTGTAAGAAACAACAACGCCTCCAGCTACGCTACGGACGGCTTCCTGGTGAATGCGAACTCTGACAACAACAGCGTCTACAATAATACCGCATCCGGGGCTGCCGGCACCTATGGATTCCATGTCGCCACCAGCTCGAACAACTCATTCGCGAACAACACCGCCCGCAACTCCCAGGACGGCTTCTATCTCACCTCCAGCCCCAACAACCTTCTCTTCAACAACTCCGCCGCAAACAATTCGCGGTACTGTTACATAATCTCAGCCAGCTCGAACAACTCACTCGCGAACAACACCGCCCGCAACTGCCAGGACGGCTTCTACCTCAGTTCCAGCCCCAACAACACCCTTGCAGGCAACTCCGCCTCCGACAACTCCGTAATCGGCTTCCTCCTCTTCGCCAGCTCGAACAGCAATTCTCTCTCAAATAACTCCGCCTATAATAACCTGAACGGATTTTCACTGTCTTCAAATGCCGCCTACAACGCCCTCTCGAACAACACGGCCTACAACAACACGCAGTACGGTCTTACCATCTCCTCCAGCGCCGGCAATGACCTCTCCGGCAACTCCTTCTACAACAACACACTGTATGGCATCTACGTCCTCTTCAGCGCCAACAACACCCTGACCAACAACTCGGCCTACAACAACACCCAGCACGGCTTCTACCTCTACTCGAGCAACAATACCCTCCTGTCCAACAACTACGCCTACAACAACGGGGCGACTGGCTTCTACCTCTACTCAGGCACAAACAATACAATCGCCGACAGCATGGCGTACAGCAATTCCCTTATGGGTACGCACATCATCAGCGCGAACAAAACCAGGATACTCAACGGCCACTACTTCGGAAACAGCCGCGACCTTGCGATATCCGAGAGCAGCGGGGGCGTGCCATTCGTTGTAAACGTCTCGAACGTGATATTCGACAGCCCTGCCGGCGTTTTGCAGAACTACACCAACCTCTCCATGAATGACACGGTGTCCGTATCCTCCGAATACGCCCTGACCTGGGCATCGTCAAGCGCGCCGCCAGGATTCATCGGCTTCGAGCGCAAATACCTGAACATCACCGGCAACTTGAGCACGTTGTCGATAGACGCCGTTACATGGCACTGGCTTGATGGCGAGTCAGGCGGATACAACGAATCCAGATTCGGCATTTGGAAGCACAACGGCACCTGGAACGACATGAACGCTGCGCTTGACCCATCCGCCAACACGCTCACACTCATCAATATGAATCCGGCCAGCATCTACGGAATACTGCAGAACAACCTCACTGCGAACGTCTCTGCCCTCAAGCTCGACCAGACCGCAGCCCAGCCTTCGCCAGGCGGCATCGTCCGGTTCAACATGACGATAACCAACACTGGCAACCTTTCGCTCAACCCCGTGTCTGTCGTGGATGCGCTCCCAGCGGGCCTGACATTCTCGTCGGCTGCCCCTGTGCCGGACTCCGTAATCGGGCAGGCAATAACCTGGAACAACATCAGCTCCCTTGCGCCGGGCGGCTCATCGGTCATTTACATGAACGCGACCGTAGACCCAGGCGCGGTGAATGCGTCCGTGCCTGTCCGCAGCCTCACCAACGTAGTCAATGCCACCGGCACTGACCAGTTCTCGGGCAACATTTCCGCCTCAAGCTCGGCCAACGTCACAATCTACTACGCCAGCGTCTCAGTCCTCGAGCTCGACCAGACGGCCGCCCAGCCATCGCCTGGCGGAACAGTGCAGTTCAACCTCACGATAACGAACACGGGCAACGTGTCGCTGAGTCCGGTAGAGCTGACCGACGAGCTTCCGGCGGGCCTGACCTTCAGTTCCGCCTACCCCTCACCGGACGCTGTGATAGGCCAGTCAATAGACTGGGACGATGTCGGCCCCCTCGCTCCAGGCGCTTCTTCAGTCGTATACCTCAATGCCACAGTGGATGCCGGCGCGGTGAATGCCTCGGTGCCGGCAAGAAACCTCACAAACTACGTCGAGGCCGTCGGCGTCCCGCC
>JBFMCO010000014.1:0-58314 GCA_040754495.1 Microcaldota archaeon | reverse complement strand
GCTCGACAAGCGCATTCACGAATGGCTGCCTGCCGGCCTGGAAGGAGGAGCGGATGTTGGCCTGGAAGACGCTCCGGTTGAAGCCGACCTGCCCCCGGACAAGAAGCCAGTCGGTGGCCCCGCCTGCGGCCTGATAGTATCTTGCGATGAGGGAATTGGGGTTCTGGGCGACATAGTCATCAAGCACCGCGCCGAAGTCCACGTCCTGCCCGCCCCTTGCGCGCTCATTAACCATGTTCCTTAGGGCGGTTATCTCGGCTGCGGGCGGGGCGGCGCCAAAGTGCTGGCGCATGACCGCGTTCACGGCCGCATCGTAGCCGGTGCCGGCACGCCTTGCGGTCTCTTCAGGGCTCAGCCTCGGTATGGTAATCTCGGCCGGCCTCCTCTGCTCCTGCGCTTCGGGCTCCCTCGTTCTCGGTCCAGTCATAAATACACCAATTCCACTATGCTTTCATAACCCTAATAAATGCTCCAGCGGCCTGACGAGCGGTCCCATCCCCGGAACGGGTCCGCGAGGTCTATGCTCCAGCTGCCTCCCGAGGCCGACGGCACGACCAGCCGGCCGCCAACGATCCGCCCCGTGCGGGTGAGCGCGCCGCTCCGTTCCAGCCGGCCGGTGTTTATCTCGTAGGAGTTCGCGACGACGAACCGGCCCCCCAGGATGCCGAGCATCTCCTGGCCATCAAGCACGCCTTCAGCGCCGATTGCGACGGCCATGCTGCCCGGGCTGACTACGACCGTGAAGCCGTCCGAGCAGAGCACTGATTCGGCCCCGCGCACCTGGACGTCGAGCCGGAGCGTTGCCTCCCTTCCGCCCGGCAGTTCCCTGTAGGAAACAGAATTGCCGCTGAAACTGCACTCGCCGCGCTCCCATTGGCCCTGCAGGCCACCGGGCTGTATTTTCTCCGCTGCGGCCACAGGCCGGTTCAGGGAGGCATCGGGCGCATGGGCGCACGATGACAGGAGATACGCTGAGAACACCGCAGCCGCGAGCCTCTTCATGCGGCCGGGCGGCTTATCAAAATCAGGATAATGGGCCCCCCTCATCAAACCACTAGTTGTCTTTAAATAAGACAATTTAAAAAGCCGAACCAAGCCCATAAAAACCTATATCGGCATGATGTTGGCCATGGAGGAATTCAGCGAGGAGGAGAGGCGCCTCCTCCGCCCTTTTGTCAGCAATCTTGACAAGCCGGTATTCGCCCTGACGAACCTTCCGGAAGTAGTCAAGGGCGCGCTTTTCTCGCGCTACAGCAGGAGCGCAAAGAGCCTGCGCAGGGTGCTGCTCGAGGAGTTCATGCAGGCACCGGAACTCGGGCTCAGGGAGCTCCTGGATTCCGCCCCGAAGGGCTCGTCCATAATCCAGACGAAAAAGGCCGAGGAGTTCTACGAGAGGGTGCTCGTGGGATACGGCGACGACTCGGTTGCCGAGCTTGCCGGCGCCCATGTCGCGCTCGAAGAAATCTCAATCATCGCCACGAAGATGGTAGAGGACTCGAGGATTGGCCTGTCGCCCCTGGAGAAATCCACGAGGTACGTCTATTTCGACGACAAGAAAGACGGCAGATGGAGATATCTTAGGGAGAAGACGCTGATGTCGTCCGGGTTCGCGGAGCTCTACGAGCAGACCTGCGACCTGTGCTTCCAGACGTACGCGGACCTCATACCGAAGGTATCATCATACGTCATCGAGCGCACGCCCAGGGACGAACAGACGTCCGAGCGGGCCTACAAGTCCACGATAAGGGCCAAGACGTGCGACATCCTGCGCGGCCTCCTGCCATCATCCACGCTCACGAACATGGGCTTCTTCGGGGACGGCCGCGCTTTCGAGTATCTCATTACGAAGATGTATGCGGACGACCTTGCGGAGATGCGGGAGCTTGCAGGGCTCATGCAGACCGAGCTTGCCGCTGTGATACCGTCTTTCGTGAAGAGGGCGAATGACAGATACGGCCAGTCGATGCAGGGCTATTTCCGCCGCGCAAGGCGGGACATGGCCGCCGCTGCCTCGAAGCATCCGGGAGCCTCCGGGTCCGAGGGCGTCAGGCTGATAGACTACGACAGGGACGCGGAGCGCAAGGCGCTCGTCGCGGCGCTGTTCCCGCACATGCAGAAGCCCCTTGACGAGATAGGAATCATCGTGGACAGGATGAGCGCGCAGGAGAAGGAGACAGTAATCAGGTCCTACATAAACGAGCGGGAGAACCGGAGGCACAAGCCCGGGCGAGCCTTCGAGCACGTCTTCTATACGTTCGACGTGGTGGCCAACTTCGGGGCCTATCGCGACATCCACAGGCACAGGGTGCTCACCCAGCAGAGGCAGCTCCTGAACCCTTCCCTCGGCTACAAGCTTCCGCAGGAGCTGGTCGATGCGGAATACGACAGGGAATTCAGGGCTGCTATGGACGCCGCGAAAGAGGCCTACGAAAAGATATCGAAGAAGCATCCGGCGGAAGCGCAGTACGTCCTGCCGCTCGCCTACAACGTCCGCTGGTATATGACGTTCAACCTGCGGGAGGCGTACCACATGCTCGAGCTCCGGAGCTCCATGCAGGGCCACCCGGACTACCGGCACGTTGCGCAGGAGATGTTCAGGCAGATACAGAGGGCCCACCCGCTCCTCGCATCCGGCATGAAGTTCATGGACATGAAAGAATACGCGCTCGAGCGGCTCGAGGCCGAGAAGCGCATAGACAGGAAGATGGCGGAGATAGAGAAAAAGTATGGCGACAAAGGATGAATCCGGAAGGGTGTACGTGACCGGGGCGAGCGGGAGGCTCGGCCGCTCCGTCCTCGCCAGGCTGCCTGATGCCGTTCCTCTCGTCAGGAAGGCCTCCGGGCTGAGGGGCGAGCTCATCACGGATTTCTCGCCCGATTCGCTGCGCGGCATCCTCAGGGACGCGAAAGCGGTCATCCACCTTGCCGGGCTAATCGGGCCTGCGGATGAGAAAAGGATGAAGGATGCCAATGTCAGCCTCACCTGGCGAATCGTGGATTCGCTCCCCAGGGGCTCGAAGGCGGTATTCGCAAGCTCAATCTCGGTGTATGGAAAGAAGCCCGCAGAAATCCCGGCCAGCGAAAAAACCCGGACCGCCCCTGATTCCGCGTATGCGCGCACGAAGCTCGATGCCGAGAAGATAGTCGCAAGGCACCCGAAACACTGCATACTCCGCATAGGCACGCTGTACGGGCCGCAGTTCGACGATTATTTCCTAATCCTGCGGAAAATCGAGCGGGGGAAGATGAAGATAATCGGGAATGGCAGCAACAGGATACCTTTCGCGCATGTCGATGACGTGGCCGGCGCGATAGCAAACGCGGTGGAGAGGGGGAGCGGGATATACGTGCTTGCTGGCGAGCCCCTCACCCAGCAGAGGATTTACGAGATAGCGGCAAGGGAGCTCGGAGTCAATGCGCCCGCAAAGCACATAGGAAGCGGGCTTGCGATGCTGGCCGCGCTGTTTTCCGAAAAGCTGAAGATGTCCCCCACGACGCGGGAGCACATAGCCGTCCTCGCGAGCGACCGCGCATTCGACTGCAGAAAGGCGCGGGAAGAGCTCGGTTTCTCGCCCCGGCCCCTCGAGGATGGGATCAGGGAGATGGTCCGGGCTTATCGGGAAACGGCGAAAAGCGCAAAAGTTTAAGAATTGAAGCCATAATTATCTAATTATTAAAACAATACCGGGCCCCGACATGAGGACTTTCACTTTCAGGCAGATGGCCGCTGCGGCTCTCGTCTCGGCAGCCGCCGGGATGATGGCCGGCAGGGCCTGCCAGCCCCTCTCCGAAGGGATTGCCAGGGCCGGCCCGGCGCAATCCTGCGAATCCCTCAACGAAAGCCCGCCTGTCCAGCTTCTTGGCGTGATAGCTGGGAGGGCGGTGAGGGAGAATGCGGCCCCAATCAGGCGCGATTTGGGTGCGTCCCCGTCCGAAGAGGTTACGCTCGACTTCTACTTCCATGTCGAGGAAACAGGGAGGGTGAGGGTCCAGGACGTGCTCGCTACCTGCGGCGCCTCGCGCTGCAGGACGGACGGCGAGCTTCCCATGATGATAGGCATCCTTCTTTCCGAAGAATGGACGGTAGGGGATGGGGGCCGGGAATGCGACATCTACATGAGCCTCAAGGTGCCCCCGGCCGGGAGCTACCGGCTGCCCTTCGTGCCCCAAAGCGGAAGGGGAATCGACCTCTAGCATCATCTTTTATTTGTTGCATGCCTAGAGGTAGCCATGAGAAGGGAGTTCCTAGGTTTGCTGATTCTTTCCGCGATGGCCTTTGCGGCCATAGACCAGGAGTACATCCAGGTCGTGGCCAGAAACGGAAGCTCGGCCATCGAGAAGACCACTGAGGTGGCGATATTCTCTGACCAGCTGGCTGCCGATGCGCTTCTGAGGATGGAGCAGGTCTGCAAGACATCGAGCGTCGTAGACTGCAGCGTTGACGTGGATGCGAAGAAAGTGACCATGAGGGAGGACTATCTCCCGGGCACCTATTACTCTTATTCCACCGAATACGGCTTGCCATTCGTTACGCATACCATCTCCATAAGCAAGGTGCCTACCGACAGGTTCAGCAGGGCGCTTGGACGGCTTCTCGTGCTGGCCAACGCCACCGCGCCGGCGGCGGGCGGCGGCTCCGTGAACCCCATAGACCTTCTCGATGCCGAGGAGAACGGCCCGAACGTCGAGATACTCCGCAGGCTTGATGCCAACCTTACTTACGCGGTTGTCATGCCGCTCCCTGTCGCGGAGGCTTCGGCCGGAGAGGCGCCTGTCAGGGTGGACGGGGACAGGGCCGAATTCGACCTCATCGGCGTCATGGAGGCCGGCAAGCCCATGGTGGTCAGGAGCAGGGAGCTCAACCTCGGGTACATGGTCGCGATAGCCGGCATCGTCGTGGTCGCGGCGCTAGCGCTCGCATTCTTCAGGAGCAAGCCGGCCAGGAAAGGCAGGCTTAAAAAAACGGGATGAGATAGAAGGTCGATTCTTATGGCAGGCATAGTCGGTTATGGGGCTTACGTTCCGGTCTATCGCATCAGGACGGGCGAAATCGCCCGCGTATGGGGCGAGGAGGCCGACCGCATCGAGAAGGGGCTCGGGATAACCGAGAAGGCGGTCGGCGGCGTGGACGAGGACACGGCCACCATCTCGGTCGAGGCCGCGAGGAACGCGGTCGCACGCGCATCCATCGACCCGAAGAGGATGGGAGCGCTGTATGTGGGCAGCGAATCGCACCCCTATGCGGTGAAGCCGACCGGAACCATCGTGGCCGAGGCGATAGGAGCGACGCCCAACCTCACGAGCGCGGACCTCGAGTTCGCGTGCAAGGCAGGGACGGCCGGCCTCCAGATAGTGCTCGCGATGGTGGACGCCAAGATGATTGAGTACGGGATGGCCATCGGCGCGGACACCGCGCAGGGAAGGCCCGGGGATGCGCTTGAATACTCGGCTGCCTCAGGAGGCGCCGCGTTCATAACCGGGCCGGACAGCGAGTCCCTCGCGACGGTCCAGGCCACGTTCTCTTTCACGACAGACACGCCGGACTTCTGGCGCAGGCAGCATGCGGACTACCCCTCGCACGGCGGAAGGTTCACCGGAAAGCCGGCATATTTCAAGCACGTCATAAGCGCCACCGAGGGGCTGCTCCAGAAGACCGGCACTAAGGTGGCGGACTACGATTATGTCGTGTTCCACCAGCCGAACGGCAGGTTCCCGCTGGAAGCCGCAAAGAAGCTCGGCGTGCCGATGGAAAAGATGAAGGCGGGCCTCCTGACGCCGATTGTGGGCAACACGTATTCCGGGGCATCCATGCTCGGCCTCTCTGCGGTGCTTGACGAGGCCAAGGCAGGAAACCGCATCCTCGTGACATCATACGGCTCGGGCGCCGGAAGCGATTCCTTCGCAATAACCGTGACGGACCGCATAGAAGCCGGCCGCGAGAGGGCCCCGAAGACGAAGGACTACATAGCGAAGAAGAAGTACATAGACTACGCGACTTACATAAAGTACAGGGGAAAGATAAAGACCTGAACTGTGCCTTCGCATCTCTTCAAACATTCTCCTGCGTGCTCATGTAGCCGCAGGACCCGGCCCCGAGGGCCACCCGCGGCAGCCGCTTCCTGATTCATATGGAGGACAGCGCCTCTCCCATCTCGCGTATGCTCTGGTAGCGGAACTCAGGCTCTGCAGCGACGGCTTTCATGACTGCGGCTCCGAGCGCCGCCGGGACGGCCGAGTTGATTGAGCGCAAATCCGCGGGCATCTCGTGTATGCGCGCGACGATGGCCTCAGTGGGCTCCACGCTGGGGAAGAGGCTCCTCCCTGCGAGCGTCCTGTACAATACCGAGCCCATGGAATATACATCGATGCGCTCGTCATGCGTGGCACCCATGCCCATCGCGAGCCGCACCTGCTCGGGGGCCATATGGTCAGGGACGCCCACCATTGTGCCCGCCCTCAGATACGCGTCCCTGCCATGGATTCCGGAAAGCGGGGATTCCATGATTTTAGGCACGATGCCGCCCGGGGTTTCGTGCAGGAACATGCTCTGCAGGCCGAGCGTCCGGTGGATTATGCCTTCTTCGTGAAGCGCCCTCATACCTGAGCACAGGCTCCGGAAAAGCGGCAGCGCATCCTGCCACTCCATGCTTCCCCCGCAGCCAGGACTTTGCCGAGTTCGCTGCCCCGGAGGAGCTCCATGACGAGGTATACCCCCTGGTCTGAGATGCCGGCGTCATGCAGCGCGACGATATTATCGTGGCGGACGTTCATCCATGCTTTTGCCACCCGGAAGAAATGCTCGCGCCGCTCCGAGTCCTGGGCGAGGCCGTCCACGAGAACCTTCGCGGCGAATGATTTGCCGCTCATATGGTCGTTCACCTGGTAAACTTTCGCGAACCCGCCTTCCCCTATTTTGCGGACGACCTCGTAGCGCGCAAGGCTCTGTCCGGGTCTCAGCTCACTCATGCACACCCACCTCTCATGTCGTAATTAGTGTAAAGGGGTATTTAAAGATGGCGGGAGCACGAAGATAAGCTGCGGGGTCAGGCCGGGCGGCGCATAGAAGATATCCGCCATCCCAGATGAGGGATGATGTAGCCGGCGACCGCCCTCATCGGATGCCGGAGTATTCCGTAGGTCGGCCGGTTCCTGGCGAACCCTGCCTTCGTGTAAAGGCACTCGCCGAAGAGGCGGAAATAGTAGGCGGCTTCCCTGCCGGCTATGTTCCAGGAGGCGCATTCAGCTTTCATCCGCCCGAATTCAGCGTCGCTGAGCATCCGGCTCATGATTTCCGAAAACGGCCGCCCGTCCCCTCCAACGTCGCAGCCAGCGCCGGAAGTGAACGGCATCTTCTGCCGCTCCACGATGTATCCTGGCAGCCTGTCCTTCATGGCTTCCCTCAGGACCCACTTCGCAACCCCCCTGCCGCCGGAATCGCGCAGCTTGAGTTCGCCCGGTATCCGCATCGCATAATCCGCGAACTCCGTGTCGAAGAACGGCAGCCGGACCTCTATCGTATGGAACATCGAGGTCCTATCAACGCGCTGGAACACCACATAAGGCAGGCGCTTTAGCCCGTGGTGGAGCAGGTAGGAGAGGTGAAGGCCGCGGGATTGCCCGAAAACCTCATATCCGGCGAAAAGCTCGTCCGAGCCCTCCCCGCAGAGAACGACCCTGAACCCGTTCTCCCTTGCGAGCTTCGCGGCGAAGAGGGAGAGCGCGCCGTGCCGGACCAGGTTCGGCTCGAAGCTTTCCGTGATGCGCACGACTTCCGGTATCATCGCGGCCAGCTCTTCCGCATCAGGCGGATGGAAGCGGATGATAGGCACGCCGGACTCGTCGCAGTATCTCCGCGCCGCGAGCATGTCCGGTGAGTCCGGACGCCCGACGGTTATGGCCGTGACCTCCTTGTACTTCCGGGCGCTCGTCAGGACCGCTGCGCTGTCGAGCCCGCCGCTGAAGAAGACGGCCACCGGCAGGTCCGTGTCCAGCCGTTTTCTTACGGCTTCATCGAAAAGGCGCCTGAGGTTCTGTACGATGCTGGCGACGCTGTCATCCATAACGTCTTCCGGGGCCGGCATCGTATGATACCGCTCGAGCTTCCCGCCGAGCATGTAATGGCCCGGCGGAAAATCGTGGATCTCCGGTATATCCGCGAATTGGACGAGCTGTTTCATCTCCGAGGCGAAATGCCAGTTCCCGGACGAGTCGCGGGCATAGTACAGCGGCTTCACGCCATACCTGTCCCTTGCCGAGAAAAACGAATTTCTTCCCTTGTCGTAGATGAAGAACGCGAACATCTCGGAGTCGAGCATCTTCACCATGCCCGGCCCGTGCTCCTCGTACAGGTGGGCGAGGACTTCAGTATCAGAAACGGTCCGGAATATATGCCCTTTTTTCCCCAGTTCCGCCCGGAGCGCATCGTGGTTGTAGATTTCGCCGTTCAGGACTGCGAACAGCGTCCCGTCCTCGTTGGGCTGGGGCTGCTTAGCACTGTCCCGGTCGACTATCTCCAGCCGGTTCGCCCCGAGTGCGCAGTTGTCGAATACCGCCGTCTCGAAGAGGCTGTGGCCCCGGTGCCTCACCGCTTCGAGGCTTTTCATGACGAGTGAGCCGCCATCTTTTAAGCCATAGCCGAAGACGGCACTTATCCCGCACACGGATAGAACGTGGAGGCTGGGAATTTAAGCCTTGGTGTGAATCAACGGGTGGTTGGGCAGGTATTGCCGGGGCCAGAGTTCCCTGAGCCTTTGCTTGGGCTGGCACCTGGTAAAAGAAGGAAAATTGGGCCTGTCGTGAAATCGTGCGGCGATTTCACTTTATTCCCAATTTCCCTGGGCCTTTGCTTGGGCTGGCACCTGGTAAAAGAAGGAAAATTGGGCCTGCGGAGAGGGGTGAAGCGGTTTCCAGTGGCCAGTGTCCGGTTTCCCGTCAGTGTTCCGTGTCGGGTGCCCAGTTTCTGGATTGTGGCGAAGCACAATTAGTTAAAACAGCAAGGGAAATCTCCAAGGAGTTAACCCGGAATTGGCCGGAAATCAGGCAGGAACTGGAACACTACGGGCGTCATCTCACAAAGTGGAATCTGGTAAAGGCAATCACTATCCTGTCAGAAGCGAGGAAAAGGCGCTTCCTTCGCTCAAAAAGACCGAAGTACGGCTCAATGAACAAAGGATTTACGGATGAAGAATTGGAGCGGTTTTTCAGCGTTATAGACGATCCAAAAGCGCACCTGCTTTTCAGCTTCCAGGCAATCCTCGGCCTCAGGATTGGGGAAGCCATACGGATGAACATCAAGGACCTGAACCTGAAAACCCACGAGCTGCGCATCTTCTCGGAAAAGAGCGGGAAAACGGACTATCTTCTGATTCCAGAAAAGCTGTTCGATGCCACCTTGCAGTATATCGCTGCCTATGAGATGGAAATCGCCAAAGCAGAAGGCTTCCTTTTCTTTTCGTTCGCTTATGGATGGAGGACCCGGAAAATAGAATCCCACTTAACCCGTGAAACAGCGAGAAACGTTTTCCACGGATACGCAGAGAAGGCAGGGCTGGCTGAGATTTATGGTTACAGCGCAGGCGCTCATCCGAAACCCCTGTTTCGCCTCAGTCCGCATAGCCTGAGGCACTATGCCATCACGAACTTCTGCCGGAAGAACGGCGGCAACGTCATGCTGGCTGGCAGGTTTGCCCGGCATACCAACATCCAGACAACGATGATTTACATCCATACGAAGAAGGAGGAGCTTTATGGGGGCATTGAGAGGGCGCAGGATGAGCGGCTTCTGGAAAAAGTGAGGGGGATGCAGGAAAAAATGTAAGAAATGAAAATGAAAAGAAAAATCAGTTGAGCTGAGTTTCGTATACTGTGTACAAGTCCTTCAGGCTGAATGTTTGCTTGTATACGATATACCACTTGCCTTTGGAATAAGAGCCCGTATTGCTCAACTCAATCCATATCTTGCCATTATCCTTTGAACCCGGGAGCAAATTCCCTCCGCTAAATGCGTCGTTTTTAGCGTCTGCACAGTTCCCTCCGAATACTGTTGGGTACGATAGTATTGAGCCATCGAATTGCTTTCGGTTCGGATCAACTGCTGAAAACTCCATAGAGGAAATATACTCCTTTTTGGTCCCTCTGTTCTCCACGTTTACTTCGAAAACGAGATACGTGTCCTTATCCTCTGAATAATCGCTCGTGCACACTTGAACATACGGATTGGAGACGCTAATTTGCAAATTGCCCGAATCCGCCGCTGTGCCTGGGCTCAGTGCTTTGCAATCGTTATCATTGAAAACATTGCAGCCATCTGGGCACACTCCGTCAGAATCCGTGCATGAGGTAATTTGACTGTGTGAGCACGTTGCATCGCAACTATCCGCATTTTGGCAGGTATCCACTGTTGATTTGTCGTTGTCGTCGCAGTCAGCGGATGAATTACAGACAGGTCTGGCACATGTCCCAGAGCAGCAAACCATTCCAGCAGAACATTGTACGTCCGTCGGGCAAGAAGAGCACGTTTCACCCGAATCCACGGCTCCATTCCCGCAGTTTATAGCTTGTGGCTGAGCACTTGTCGGAGCAGTTGGTTGTGAATCCGTAGCAGGTTTTGCAAACTGCGGGCCAGACTCTTTCGAAGTGCATCCGACAAAAAGAAGCAAGCAGACAACAACCAGACCGGTTAAGACGAATTTTATGTCAGACATCGTATTCCCCTTCACTACTTATGAAACTAAGTATTTACTATTAATACTCAGTTTAAAAACTTAAGCGACATGGAGGAAAAAAGAGAAACCCTCGCCATGAATGTCAAAAAGATAATTCCATGGGCTACAGGATTAGCTATCTTCATCACCAAAGAGGCCAGAACGCTTGGTTGGACCGAAAAAGATCAGGTCGTAATAACGGCTTTTAGAGATAAAGACGGGGATGGGATAGAAGTAAGGCGTGCTCCCATCCGTAGAAAGGAATGACCTTTGTGCTCCGTTTTAATCATTTCCCTTCGCTCGGGCAGAAAAGCACTTAAACCTCAAGCCCTTCGGGTTCGGTGCTGGCGCACCGAAAGATTTAATGTGCGTTTTCGCCCTCGCTCAGGTCGCAGTTTGCTAATCCCAACTCTCTGCCTTCACGCAAACTGCTAAATGAATAAAAACTCCGCACGGTTGCCCTCATCTCACGCATACGGAAACTGATTTTTGCCTCGCGTCATTGCTTCCCGCCCGTGGAAGAAACATTGCGGGCGCCGCAATGACGCTCGCGAGATAAATCCCGGACGCATAGAGAAGCCGGGGTAAGGGTTCCGCGGAAATGCACCCCGACAAGGAATTTATTAGGCATAAAAAAGGTGAAATCATGCAGGACTTCAAGAAGTTAAGGGTTTATGAGGAGGCGTTTCGGCTGTCGAAGGACGTCTTCCAGTTCATGGAGGACAAGAGGATGAGCAGCCGGGCCAAGGAGCAGCTTCTGGCTTCGGTTTCCTCCATCTGTGCCAACCTGGCGGAGATGGGAGCGATGGTTCCATCCCAGCCCAGAAGCAAAAACTAGTCTGCTGCGTCGGAGAGGCGAACGAAGCCGAATTCTGGCTGGACCTGTGCCACTCCTTGCAGATAATTCCCCAGCGGGAACATCTGAACTACATGACAACGCTCGTACGAATCCGGTCGATGCTGTGCAAGCTCAAGGCATCGGTCGAGGCGAGAGGTGAGGCAAAATGAGATGAAAAAAGGAGAATTTGAGATGGGAAACATTGAAGGCTGAACGTTACTGGCAACCGGACACCGGCTGCTGGAAACCGTTCGGTCGGCTCCGCCCGCGCTTTTTCCGATTCGGAAGGGCTAGCGCGAGCTGGAGGTAAAGAAAAATGCAAAATGGAGGAATGATACGTATGAATGCCGAAGATATAAGTTTTTCCGAGGCCCAGAAGCCATCAAATCTTATTTCAAAGAAAATCGGCTGGAAAAGCAGCAGTAAGAAAGCAGTAAAATCAGACGTAAATACTGGACACCGAACACCCGACACTGAACACCAGGAAAATAAAATTGGGCCTGCGGAGAGCCGCAGAATCGCAGGTCGAGACCTTCGACTCTTTTGAATTCCGTTGCGCCTTTCAGATGGAAATTCCCAAAAACGCGAAACGTTTTTCATCAACACGTTTTTGGGCGCTTTTTCCCAAAAAGCGCAACTCCGGACCTACGGCTTTCATAGGCACTCAGTCGTATAGACAACTGTGCTAGAACGTGTCGTATAAGACCGTCGCTCTAACCGAGCTGAGCTACAGGCCCAAAACACACCCCATCGCCATGTGCCGGCGCTGTCGTATGTTCGAGACTATTAAACCGATAAACGTTTTTAAAACCCTTCACTGCGAGAAGGTCAGTGTTCAGGAAACTGGGGACACCAGGAGCCAGACCGTTATGACGGCGTATAAGACACTGTCCGGCCGCGAGCCGGCCGCGGGAATCCTCGAGAACGCGAAAAACATAGTGAGAACCATGAAGCGAGCCCCTCACCTTGCCATCGTCCTTGTCGGCAGCGACCCGGCCTCGCAGCTATATGTGCGCAAGAAGATGGAGAAGGCAGAATCAGTCGGGGTGATGACAAGCCTCAAAGCCATGGACGAGAACACGAGCGAGGATAAGCTCCTTGAGCTGGTGGGGGGCCTCAACAAAGACGATTCCATAGACGGCTTCATAGTGCAGTCGCCCCTTCCGAAGCACATCAATTACCCGAATGTGGTCGAGGCGATAGACCCGCGGAAGGATGTCGATGGCTGGACTTCGACGAACATGGGAAGGATGTTCCTCGGGATATCCGAAACGTTCATGCCGGCAACTCCGATGGGGATAATCAAGATGCTCGATTTCTACGGCGTGAAAATCGCCGGCGCGAATGCGACGGTGATAGGGCGCGGCAACGTGGTCGGCAAGCCGCTCGCCTTCATGCTTCTCGAGCGGGACGCGACGGTCACGATATGCCACTCCAGGACCAGGAACCTGGCCGAGCACACCCGGAACGCGGATATCCTCATCGCCGCGGCGGGCAGGCCGGGCCTCGTGAAGGCGGACATGGTCAGGGAAGGCGCGCATGTGATAGACGTCGGCACCAGCCGGGTGGGCGACAAGACAGTGGGCGACGTGGATTTCCCAAACGTAATAAAGAAAGCGAACTGCAGCCCGGTCCCGGGCGGGGTCGGGCCGATGACCGTCGCCATGCTGATAAGCAACGTGATAGAGGCTGCGATGCGCCGCTCATGAGCTCGGGTAAGAGCGGTTTATCTCTTCCACGCGGCGAATCAGCATCTTGTGGACGCCGGAGCCGTACTGCATGGCCTTTTTCTTCCTCTTGAGCACGATGTCCGGAGCCCCGAGAACCTTTGCTGCCTCGCGGAGTATGCCTTTCTTGAGCACGCGGTCGTCCATGCGGTCCTCGAGCGGCACCGAGAACATTATGTCTGCGACATCCTTGGAGTAGAACGGGAAGCGTGCGTCTATGGAGAAGCAGCGGCACACCCTTTTCACCCAGGCCAAATCGCGCTGGGGCAGGGTGCGGAACTCCTCCTTCAGGAGCTTCTCGACGTCCTTGCCCTCGTCCCGGCAAACGTAATAGCGCTCGTAGCCCGCGAAAAGCTCCTCTGCTGCCGAGCCGAAAAGCACTACGCTGTGGCCTTTCGCGGCGGCCGCCTCGGCCACGAAATAGACCGGGACCAGGATTTCGAGCTTGAGGAAATCAAGGGGGAGCATCGAGTGGCACCTGGCGTACGCCTCCATGGCCTTCTGCTCGTCTATGATGATGCGGTGGAGGGGAAGGCCGAGGGCCGCTGCAGCCTTGCCTGCGTATTCCAGGTCCTCGCTGCCTTCAACGCCGGCTGTGAAAAGCTCGACCTGCGCATGCCTGCGCGCGATTGATGCTATGACAGTGGAATCAAGGCCGCCCGAGAACGAGACCGCCACCCGGTCCTCGAGCGTCTGTTCGACGCCACGGCTGATGAGCTCGGATAGCGGCAGAATCATGGCTGGAAGATGCTGAAAACGGTTTTTAAATTCATGCCAGCAATGATTGGCCATGGGCCTGTAGCTCAGCTTGGATAGATTGGGGCAAGCAGTTCTGCTTCCCTGAGTCTTGAGCGGCACCGTCCTAATTTCGGGAAATGGAGAGGCCGTTTTGGCCGCCTTTTCCTAAAAGGCGGAAGGTGAAGGTCGTGAGTTCAAATCTCACCTGGCCCGTCCCCTTTTTTAGAAAAAAAGGGGCCAAAAAACTAATCGTTTGCCAATCCTTCGGATTGACAACCAGACCAGGAGTTCACGTGGCGGCTTCTCACAGCCAAGCGGCCCTCGCGCAGGCCGTCCGAATCCCATTTTATAAGGATTTCGTACCAAATGTTTCTCTATAAGTTCTTTTGTGGTGCTTATGAGGGGGATATGGGCAGCGTTCCTGGTTCTGGCCATCTTCAGCGCGGGCTGCATGGACATAGCTTCAGTCGCGGGGAAGGAGCTTGCCGGCAAGAATATGAGCAATCTCACGAGGGGATTGCCGTCTCCCGGGAACGCAACCGGGCAATCCGCCGTGAAGGCCGGGCAGGCGGATGTGACGTCGCTCATCGAGAATATGAAGATGAGCGTGGTGCATCTCAATTACAGCGGCGAGAGCGAGGACTACTACGACTGGTACGGATACAGCTACGATGATGGCTTCAGCCTCATCGGGTCGGGCGTCATCTACGACATACAGGGCGACAAGGCATATGTCCTCACGAACAGGCATGTCGTGGACCTTAATTATCCGGACGGCTATTACGACGTGAAGAACGAGCAGGTCATGATAAGGACATATGGCAACGCGACTTATTTCGCGGACGAGAGGCTCTATGCCCCCGGCGGGATAGACCTGGCGATAGTCACGTTCACCAAGGGTGCGGAGGAGCTTGAGAGCGCGCAGATTGCTGCCGCGGTGCCTGGCACCGGGGAGGACGTCTATATCATAGGGATGCCGGAGCAGCTCGAGTGGAGCGTCTCGAAGGGCATCGTCTCGGGGATTAGGGAATTCGAGACCGAGAGCGCCCTCGGCGAGAAGTACACGGCCATCCAGACGGATGCGGCTGTGAACGAAGGCAACAGCGGCGGAGGCATGTTCGGCAAGGACGGCAGGCTCGTCGGGATAAACACGTGGAAATACGCCGGGTACGGCGTCGAGGGCTTGAATTTCGCCATAGCCGCCACGGATTTCACCGCCATGAAGGACGGCTTTTCCGGCTCCCCGTTCGCCGGCGCAGGCGGCGCGAAGACCGCCCCGAGCCAGCTTCCGCCGGCGGCGATAGGCGCGCTCGACGTCTATGAGCAGTACGACTACTATTCAGATGAGGGGGACTGGTACGAGGTCTCATTCACCCTGGTCGACAAGAACGGGGACGTGACCGTGGCGGACGGGAAGGGGAACATAACCATAAGGGACGATGCCGGCAAGATTATGTACTCCGGCAAGCTGGACTTTATCAAGAACGATTTCGAGCAGGTCGAGGGGTATCCTTTCTACGGCAAGAGCGCCTTCACGACGGACATCTATTTCAGCGATATGAACAAGTCCGAGAACAGCGATTATGCGGATGTCGTCATCGAGCTCGAATCGAACGGCACGAGGATGAACCGCACCAAGAAGGTATACCTGCCGACATCGCTGATAGAGGCCTACTCGGGCTCCGGCTACGACTACGATTACGGCCCTGACCTCGAGCCGATAGGGAAGAGCCAGACGAACGGCGGCGTGCAGGTCACGCTGGTCGAGGGCGGCATCTCAAGCTCGTACTATGACGATTACACGCTGGCGATAGAGGTGAAGAACACCGGCTCCAAGAAAAAGGAGGTCGAGATAAAGGAAGCGGTCCTTGTCAGCGGCGGGAAGCAGTACGACGCATCCATGTATTACACGGGCGACCTCGGCACCATATACCCGGATGCAGCGGAGGACCAGGACCTCGTGTTCTACTACGTGGACGACCTCGGCAGCTCGGCCACGCTATACCTCACCCTGAGAGTCATCGAGGGGGACAGCGTCAAGACGCTCGACTACGAGATATCCTTCAGTCCCTGATGCAAAAAAACTGAAGGGCCTGCTGCCCGCTAGCCCATTATGCCCGAGAGGACGCGATATGTCTTCTCGGTGTCTGCGGCCCGCACGACAAGGAGCGTGTCCGTGTAGCACGAGATGAACTCCACCACGTTCACGCCTTCCCCGGCAAGGGCGCCAAGCAGGTGGGAGATGACGCCGGGGACTTCCTCCACGTCCTCCGGGCTCTCTATGGTTATCAGGTTGAGGTTCTCCTCGCACTTCCATATGAGCTTGCGTGATATCCGCTCCAGCTCTCGCTGCTCGAGGATATACGTCAGGTGGCGCCCGGATTTCACCTGCGAGAGGGGATGCAGGCCCTCCAGCTCCCTTTTCGCTATCACGACCGCGACCTTGCTTTTGAGGACCATGGAGCTTTTCCTGAGCACGGACAGTATCTTCCCTTCCAGGTCCGATTCCACCTCGCTCATCCGTGCGCTGAGCCGGATGAGGGACATCTTGACCGCGTTCTGCTTCCTCGCGCTTCCGAAGGCCTCGATGGATATCTTCCTCGCGAGGGCCGAATAATTGACGACGCCCTGCCTGAGGACCTCCTTGAGGAAGGGCCTCTGCTTCACATACAGCCAGACGAGCTGGGACGTGCTTTCCATATGCCGCACCTTGCTTAATTTGTTCCATTTGTAACGTCGATATTCATATTTGTAACATATTTTACGGAAACTTTATAAGCGTATTCCGCAGCTAGTCGTGCGATAACATGCAGGTCCAATATCATATTTCCTCATTCGAGAGCGAGGATGCGCTCGTTCGCAAGGAAGCCATCCTGGCCGTTGCTTCCGCGGGAAAGGAGGCAGTCCAGCCCCTGCTCCAGGCGCTGAAGCACCCTGTCCCGTACGTCCGGGCCTCGGCGGCCAAGGCGCTTGGCAAAATCGGGGCGCCGGAGGCCATCGGGGCCTTGTCCGATGCGCTTATGCACGATGAGGTGGTGGTCAAGTGCCCTGCCGCGATAGCCCTCGGGAAGACGAAGGACCACAAGGCAGTCCCGGCCCTGACCGAAGCCCTCAAGGACGAGAGCCGCTTCGTGCGCTCATACTCCTATACCAACCTTTGCGGCTTGATAAAGTCGTGCAAGGCGACCATGCACCTGGAGTCCATCAAGGTGCACCTCAGGCATGTCCTCGAGACCGCGCACGGAAAGAACAGGGAAGAGACGCAGATGGCGGCTGCGACGCTGCTGAAAAAGGCGGATGCGCGGATATATTCGCTGATGGCGTCCGAGAACGACGGCTGCCTGAAGGGCCCGACCAGGAAGGAAAGGCCGGCCCGCGGAAGGGCTGCGACCCTGACCAGGTGAAAGCATGCCGGGCCAGGCCGTATCTGCAAAGCCCCACGAGCGGGAGTGCGTTAAGCCTTTCGGGAGAGGCGCGAAGCTTCAGGTAGAAGGCATAAACCTCATCGGCCGGAAGGTCAAGTGCGACTCGGAGGACGGTGAACTCAAGGCAGTCCTGGTCCATCCGCCGGATTACCTCGCATGGACCAATGAGAGCGCCATAAACGACGTGCAGCGGTCCAACCTTCCGCCGTCGCAGGAGCAGGTGAAGAAGGAGCACGGGATGCTCGTGGAAGCGCTGCAGAACGAGGGCGCGCAGGTGGTTTATGTCATGCCCCGGCCGGACCTGCCGGAAGGGGTTTACCAGCGGGATTCGCTAGGCGTGATAGGCGACAATGCGTTCGCGGCCAAGTTCAAGTATCCGGTGCGCTCGCGAGAGGTGTCGCTCATATGCGGGGCGAAGGCGCCATGGAAGGGAAACGACGTTCTGGAATTCGGAGACGTGCTCGTATTCCCGGACGCTGTGCTTGTCGGCCTCGGGGACCGGACCAACATGCCGGCGGTCGAGACGCTCCGGCAGGCACTCAGCGGCCGGGAGGTGATACCGGTGCCTCTCCGTGCAGGCACGCTGCACCTCGATTATGCCACGACGGTCGGCGGGCGGGGGAAGATGCGCACTATGGTGGTCTGCCACGACCTCTACGCGGACCAGGGGCAGATAGGGGCCCTGAAGAAGCGGCTGCATGTCCGCAATGTCATCGGCGTCCCGGAGAAGGAGCACCTGGGCGGCTGGACCAACCTGTTCTTCGTGAACCCCGAGACCGTGATATCGACGACATCGGCCCGTGCCGTGAACGAGCAGCTCCGCAAAATCGGCTTCAAGGTCATTGACATCCCGTTCGAGGGGATACTCACCGGAGAGGGCGCGCCGAGATGCTGCACCGCGCCGCTATGGAGGGAAGGCTGATGGTCGTGCTGGAAAGGGCGGCTATCGCGCGGGCGGACGAGCGCAGGATGGCCGTTGGGGCGATGCAGGCGGCTCCGCTCGCGGAGGGCATCCTGAAAAAATGCCCGATTGCCATCAGCCGCGGCTTCGGGGCTATAGATACGGGCCGGGCCCGGGAACTCATAGAGTCGAGCTTCGCAAAGCCCCTTGCGCAGGGCTATTTCGAGACGCATGCCGAGTTGGTCATGCTCGCAGGCCACTATGATGGCATAGCGGTCGTGAAGAGGGTCGGCGGCGCCCCGTACCTGGACAAGCTCGCGGTGGCCCCCCATGCCCAGGGAACGGGAGTCGGGAAGGCGCTCTGGGAATGCATTAAAGACGCTTATGATTCCTTGATATGGCGGACATCCCTCGTGAACGAGCACAAGGGATGGTACAGGAGCGACGGCTCCGTAGAGAGCGGAAAATGGCTCGTGTTCTGGAACAACCTGCCCCCGGAAGAGGTTGCCAGGCTGGTGCCGCTTGTCGCCGCCATGCCGGAAACAATATTACGGAACGGAGGATTGGGCACATGAAAGGCAAGGTCGTACTGGCGTACTCTGGAGGGCTTGACACGTCGTGCATTTTGAAGTGGCTTGTCGAGAAGGGCTACGACGTCGTGGCTTACATCGCCGACGTCGGGCAGCAGGAGGATTTCAAGGCCGCGAAGGAGAAGGCGCTCAAGGTGGGCGCATCAAAAGTCTATGTCGAGGACCTGAAAAGGGAGTTCGTGACGGACTTCATCTTCCCGGCAATAAAGGCGAACGCCATATACGAGGGCAGGTACCTGCTCGGCACGTCCCTTGCGAGGCCCATCATCGCGAAGAGGCAGATGGAGATAGCGGAGATGGAGAAAGCGGAGTACGTTTCCCACGGCGCGACCGGCAAGGGGAACGACCAGGTGCGCTTCGAGCTCACGTATTACGCGCTTAACCCGAGGATAAATGTCATCTCCCCGTGGAAGGACCCGGAGTTCCTCTCCAGGTTCAGGGGCAGGACGGACCTGATAAACTACGCGAAGGAGAAGGGGATACCCATCAAGGCCACGCACGAGAAGCCGTACAGCACGGACGCGAACCTGATGCACATCTCTTATGAATCGGGCATACTCGAGGACCCGGCCGCTGCTCCGCCGGACGACATATACGAATGGACCAAGTCGCCAAAGGATGCGCCTGACAAAGAGACGGACATAGAGGTCCATTTCAAGGACGGCATCCCGGTCAAGGTCCTGAACAAGGACGACGGGACTGTGAAGACGGACGCGCTCGAGCTGTTCGTGTACCTGAACGAGCTCGGGGCGCAAAACGGCATCGGCAGGATAGACATCGTGGAGAACCGTTTCGTCGGCATCAAGTCGCGCGGCGTATATGAGACGCCCGCGGCCACAATCCTGCGCGCTGCGCACATGGACATAGAAGCCGTCGCCATGGACCGCGAGGTGATGAGCCTGCGCGACATGCTGGAGCCCAAGTTCTCGGAGCTCGTCTACAACGGCTTCTGGTTCAGCCCTGAGATGGATTTCCTCATGGCCGCGATAAACAAGAGCCAGGAGGTCATAGACGGCGTAGTCCGGCTGTCCCTGTACAAGGGCAACATCACGATAAAGGGCAGGGAATCCCCCAGCTCGCTCTACGACAAGGAGCTCTCGAGCATGAACATAGAGGGCGGGTTCAACCAGACCGACTCGGTCGGGTTCATCAAGATAAACGCCATCCGGCTCATGGCCCACCATGCCATCATGCACAGGAAAAAAAAGCCGTGACGGGCGGCGACTGCGGTTTCCGGTTCCCGGTTTCGGGTCCAGCGCCCAAGACAGGAAACCGGAAACTGAAAACCTCATAAGCCTTGGCGGTCAGGTGTAAGCATGAAGAAGATGCTCTGGGGCGGACGCTTCGGGAAGGGGCCGTCGGAGAAGGCCGTTCTGTTCAACAGCGCCGAGAACATAGCGCTCGACGAGAGGCTCATACCGTACGACATCCTCGGCAGCCTGGCGCACGCGCGCATGCTCTATTCGCAGGAGATAATCCCGACCGCGGATTACGAATCCATCGCCACGGCGCTAAAGAGACTGTACGGCTACTGGAAGGAGGGACGCTTCGGCCTCGAACCCAGGCTCGAGGACGTGCACATGAACGTGGAGAGCGCGGTCACCCGCATGACCGGGGCCGGGAAGAAGCTGCACACCGCCCGCTCCAGGAACGACCAGGTCCTGCTGGACATGAGATTGTTCATGCGGGACCGGACGCTCGATGTCATAGAGGAGGTGGAATCGCTGCGGGAGGCGTTTGCGGGCCTTGCCAAAAACGACGGCCCGATGGCGGCTTATACGCACACCCGGGTAGCCCAGCCGATAACCGTCTCTTTCTGGTGCCAGGGATGGCATGACTCCTTATCGCGGGACATCGAACGCCTGCAGGATGCTTATAAAAGGATAAACCAGAGCCCGCTCGGGGCGTGCGCCGTCGCTGGCACGGCTTGGAAGATAGACCGGAAAGAGACCGCGGCGCTTCTTGCATTCCCTGCCGTGCAGGAGAACGCCTTCGACACGATAAATAGCAGGGGCGAATGCGAAACCGAGCTCCTTGCCGCCCTCTCGCTGCTTATGTGCAAGCTCTCGAGGCTCAGCGAGGAGCTCATATGGCTCTCCCAGAAGGGCCTGGTCGGGATTGCCGAGGAGCACACCACAGGGAGCAGCATCATGCCGAACAAGAAGAACCCGGATGTGCTCGAGCTGGTGCGGGGGAGGACCGGGAGGGTGTACGGCAACCTTAACCACTGCCTCACCGCCCTCAAGGGCCTGATGAGCGGCTACAACTCCGATATGCAGGAGACGAAAGCGGCAATGATGGGCGGCCTTGACACGGCCGAGGCCTGCCTGGACGCGATGGCCATGGTGGTCCGGGGCCTGAAATTCGACAGGAAGAGGATAGAGGAGGAACTGGACGGGGGTTTCGCGCAGGCGACCGAAATCGCCGATTACCTTGCGATGCACGGCATGCCTTTCCGGGAAGCCCACGAGATGGCAGGCAGGCTTGTAAAGCACTGCGAAAAGGACGGCAGGACGATATCGGCTATCAAGGCGGGGGAAGCATCAAAGCTGCTCGGCATGAAAATAGGAGAGGAGAACTGGGCCGCGCTCAAATCGCTCTCGCGCCCTCGCCTGAAGGCCAAATTCAGGCACGAGAGCCTTGATTTTGCAGACAGAGAAAGGGCGAAAATAGAGGCCGCCTTCAGCAGGCTGCTTTAGGCCTCTTCCTCTGAAAGGCTGTTCCTGAAGAGCATGAAAAGCACGCCCACGGCACCGACTCCGAGGAGAAGAACGACGTAAACCAGGTAGCCGAAGGCCCAGTCAAGGTTGCCGGTTGACGCTGCAGGGGCATCGAAGTCGTTTCGCGGGGTGGCGTTCTTTTTCTTCGGAACGTACGGCTCCGGCGCCTCAAGCGGCTCGGGCTCTTGGCTCACGTTGCCCGTAGCTGCCATGCCCTCGACCACGTAATAGTCGATGTCGCCGGTCTGCTCCGGGGTGTCGTTCTGGCCCGGGAACACTTCCGGGGCTGGCGAATAGCCGCACTCTGCCTGGATGGGGCAGTAATTGGGGGTCATCATCTGCAGGCATTCTGCCCCCATCTCCGAGGGCGGGACGACCGGGCAGCGGACGACCTTGCCGTCAGGCTTGTAGAACGTGCTGCCTTCGCCAGGAACGGACGAGACCACCCTCACCACGTTGCCGAGGCACTCGTAGACCGCCTGTACGTCAGGCTCCTGGCACTTTATCGCCGAGGTTTCCTGGACGAACTGCGTACCGGCATCGCCCGACTCGATTATGTAGGCGAAGCTGACGCTTATGAAAATGAGTAACGCTGCGAGATACCCAACCCACCCCATATACACACCAATACAAATAATGAAACAAATAGATTAAAAAGCTACCTTCTGGCGGTCACCAGTATGAGGTGCCACCCGAATTCCGTTTTGACCGGCCCGGAGGCGACGCCGACTGGAAGTGAGAATGCAGCATCCTCGAATTGCTTCACCATCTGCCCCTTGCCGAAGAACCCCAGGTCCCCTCCGGATTCATTGCTAGGGCACTTGGAGTGCTTCTTCGCCAGTTTGGCAAAATCCGCCCCCTTGTCCAGTTCGGCCTTCAGCTTTTTTGCAGTCTTCTCGTCTTCCACAAGGATATGGCTGGCTCTGATCATAATACCACATAAGTATACCGGATTGAACATTTAATAACCTAGCCGCCCAATCCCCATCATGAGCCACGGACTTGTCCAAACCAGAGTGGATACTGCGAGAGGCAGGGCGGCGCCCCGCTCGCCCATCTCAGAGGGGCCGGTAACGAAAGACCTGCTCCTCCGTTCCGTCTGCGATGAGTCTGTCGGCATGATGAAATGCCGCGCGGTTGCGCTGGAGGTCCAGGGCGGGAATGCCCCGGAGGCGGCCATCCGGGCGCACCTTTGCGGCCCGCGCGAACCGGAGCAGGAGGCTAAAGCAGTGTCGATGGAGCTGCTAATCCTGAAGTTCGACATAACGCGCGAGGCGCTCGGGACCGGGGACCCGTTCGTGATGGCGAAGTCCGGGGGAGATACCTCATTTTTCGCGATACACGGCCTGATGCTCCAGGGGGAAGAGGGGTGCGGGGCGGGAACGCTCGCGCTCAGGATGCCGGAGAGGCTTCTAGGGCAGATGGCGGAGCGGCTGATGGAAGACCCGAATTTCGCGAACGAGCTCCTCCACTCGGTCTTCGAAGGCGCGGCGGCGAGGGGGCTCACGTTCAGCATAAAGACGCGCGTGGATATCCTCTTCGACAGGAAATCAATGCAGGTGCCCCTGGAGCGGGGCGCAGGGCCGGAGCTTCAAGGCTGAAGCCACTCGATTTCGTAATACTCGTATTCGCTGCCGGGCAGGTCTATGGCCTTTATCACGTAGTAGGTGACGCTGCTCTCCCGGTCCGAGATGGCCATCATCATCTCAAGGCCCGACTGCGAGCACTCGGCGAGGGCTTCTGCAAGCCCCTCGCCCCCGATATACTCGTCCTCGGTCAGCGAGTACATGAAATAGCGCGGAGTGCCGTCCTTGGGCGTCTCTATGCCGCCCTTCTTCCGGTGATAGAGCAGGAAATCGAGCCTGCGCTTTTTCGGATTGACCTCGATTGGCGTCTTCTTGCCCGGGATGGCGAGGATGAACGTCTTCTTCACGCTGTGCGCGACGCGGATGGCCCTTGCCCACTCCGAGATGATAAGCTTGTGCTTCCTCGGGAACACGTGGATGACGTGCTTCGAGTGCATCCATTCCTCCTCGCTGCGGACCGGCGACGCGCCCGGGAAGTAGATGCGGAAATGCGTGCCGAACTTGAACCCGGTCTTCACTACGTAGCCGCGCTTGCGCCAGTCCTCATAGACAAGGTACATGTCGCTGAAGAACTTGATGCGCTTGCGGGCGGCCTTTTCTACATCCCCGAGCTTCGCGTTCCGCAGGCGGAGGTCGCCATGCTTGAGCAGGAAGATTGTCTCGTAAATGTCAAGTTTGGAGATACGGCCCCTGTGCGCGGCCTTGTAAGTCCCGAACTGGCCGAGCCAGAAGCGCTCATAGAGCTCCTTTCCCACCCTCTCGTCGTCGACAAGCGTTATGAGGTCGTTCGGGAAGAAGAGCCCCTGGAACGAGAACGAGTCGAGCGAGAGCTCGGAGCTCTGGTAGCGGATGGAGATGCTCCGCCCGTAGGCCCCGTCCGCCTCGGAGGCGTTGCGGAGTATCAGGCCCTTGTCGCGGTAGTCCTTGTAGGTGAGGTAGCGGGCGAGGAGCTTCCTGTTCTTCAGGAACAGTGACGCCACGTCGTTGAACGTGTATTCGTTGCCCGCCCCGTCGTAGCAGCGGCCGTTGCGTATGTCCATCACGTACAGCGCTTCCTCTGGGGAGAGGTATATTATGCCCCTTTTCATCTGGCCGTAAAACCCGTTCTGCAGCGAGGAGACGTCGGCCGGCTCCTTCACGCGCAGTGAACGCTTTTTCCGGTCCAGCTCAAGCTTTATCATGAATGACCTCGAGCGGATTTCCGAATAAGAATTAATGCCACCAAAACATTTAATGCCGATGCCTTCCGGGCTTTCAGAAGGTTGTGTAATTTACGGATATCCTTTTCCATAGTGCCATAAACTCGTTTTGCCATTCAATGCCAAGGCCCTCTGCCGCGAAGGCTCCAGCTAGCGGGGTAGAGTCCGAAAAGGACGATGAGGATGCAGCCCTGGAGGACAGGAAGCCATGGTATGCCCGGCCTGCCTTGCAGAGAAGCCTCCGGCAGTCTGCGTCATCGGGCGAATAGCGGGTAGCGATGACGAGGGTGATTATGAGCCGGCGGCTGTCCGGATGGCTTTCCAGGATGTCATGCACGTCGCCACGGATAGTCTCGGACTCCAGGAAGGACAACATCGGGACCGTAGGGGGAAGGAGCTGCCCGGTGGTATTGGGGCGGGCATCAATTGGGGCGTTAAGATATCTTGCGTAGGCATCGGCATGGCGGCGGACGATTTCCAGGGCGAGGGCGCGTCCCTTCTTCCCCAGGAAAAGGACGTTCCGCGGGTCCAGCATCGGGCCCGCTTCCGCTTGCTCAAGCGCCTCGAGAACTTCCCGGGCGGTCACGCCTTCAAGCTCTTTTTCGCCATCCCTGATTGCTTTTTCTTTCATCGAGGCGGCGTGCTTCGAAAGGGAGCCTTTCCCGGCAATCGCAAGGAGCAGCTCGGATTTGTTGTAGAGGCCGGCAAGGGTGCCGTACAGCACTACCCGCTCGCCTTTACGCGTGCTTTTCCCTATCGCCGCCTCGACGCTCAGCATGATGCGCGACAGCTCCGGGAGGAAGCGCTCGGCCTCGCCGCTGTCGTAGATGGAGAACGAGACCGCCTTGCCTGAGGACAGACCGAGAAGGGCGTCTTTACCCGCAAGAAAATCAAAGTTGAGGGGACCGCGCATGAGCTGCCCCTCAAGCGTGGAGCAGTTGCCGTTTCCTCCGCATAGCGGCTTTCCCGCTAGAAAATTGTGGAAGGCCTCGCCGGATATCTCGTGTGGCGGCGTGGTAAGGGGATCCGACTGCATCCGCTCGCTGCGGACGTCCACGTCCCTGCCTTCTCCCGGAGGGTGCACGGCCTTCGATTCGAAAAGCGGCACGGGCGCCTCGCTATACG
The DNA here is from genome assembly GCA_040754495.1 of Microcaldota archaeon. Lineage (GTDB taxonomy): Archaea > Micrarchaeota > Micrarchaeia > Anstonellales > Bilamarchaeaceae > Bilamarchaeum. Next base: position 32,762 of record JBFMCO010000014.1, on the reverse strand, counting down.
ACTCTTTCGCTTCGGGATATGCAAAGCCGCCTTTTCCGCTGTCGTACATGCTTATCAGCTCCTGCGCACGGAAAATTGAGCCCTTCCGGACTGCATCTCGGCCAGCCATCAGGTCGTGCTCCCGGCCGCCTATTTTCGCTATCGCGGTGATATGGCTCACCCCTGCGCTATTTGGGCCGTAATACCGCAAGCTCGTTTCGTGATCCGAGTCTGCGGCGAGCGCCGCAATCAGGTGGGACATCTGCTCGCAAGAGCCGCCTTTTTCGATGAGCGCCGTCCCCATGAGAATTCCGCCCGCCCCGTGATAGTTCATGTCTTTAAGGACCGCCGGCACCGCGTCCTCGAGGGGCGCGCCAAGAGCGAGAAGCATCCGGATATTGTTGAGGCGCTCGGAGTACGCCTTCTCGGATTTCGCATAATCGAACGGGAGATTGCCGGCCTCTGAATCTATCTCGTTTGCCCTGAGAATGAATTCCCCCATCCCGATTTTTCCGGCCCTGGCTTCCCTCTTGAGGGATTCCCGTTTCCAGTAGAATTTGGCGGATTCGGCCGCTTTCTCGGTGCGGTCGAAGTATTCGCGCACGCGCGGGGAATTGTGATAGGCGTATCCTCCCCAGAGGGGCACATGCACGGCTGCCGAAACGGCGAATGCGGCGGCGAGGCGTCTTGTCATTGGGAGTAATTGTGGCGAGATAAGTATAAAAATGAGCTTTTACCAAGCTTTAAAAGAACAATCCACCACTAATTATAACATGACCATGCTCCACCCGGGACGGGCCATGACGGGGGCCGCCACGCCGAAAATGCAGGTCCCGACTCAAAACGAGTTCGCTGCCTTCTTCGACAGACTGGATGGGCCGGCCAACCTGGAGGGCAGGATAGTTGATGGCCGCTATCGAATCGGGACCGTTATCGGTTCCGGCAACATGTGCGATGTCTATTCGGCAATTGATGAAAGCGGCAGGAAAGTCGCCCTGAAGTTTGCGGCCGACCGGCTGGCAACGCCCATCGAGGAGTCATCGCGGTTCCTCAGAAGGGAGATTGAAGCGCTCTCAAGAATAAGCCAGGAGAATGTCGTCGGGTTCGTAGATGTAGGCTTTGCAGAAGGCATGGAGTTCCTCGTGATGGAGTATCTCGAAGGAATGCAACTCGAACGGATTATCGGTCCGGGGCTCCCGTGGGAATATGCGAAGCCTTTTCTGACGCAGTTATGCAACGCCCTTGAGGCGGCGCATAATGCGGCTGTCGTCCATGGTGACCTGAAACCGGGCAATATACTCGTGCTGGACGATGAGGGGAGGCGCATCCTGAAACTCATCGACTTCGGCCTTGCGAAATTCACGGACGCCCCGGACGGGGATGCCGAACGTACACCCCCGGGCGTCATAGCCGGTACCATCGCTTACATGGCACCCGAGCAGCTGGCCGGAAAAGACTTCGACCGCAAGGCGGACATCCATGCGGCCGGCGTTATCATGTACGAGATGCTGAGCGGCAGGAGGCCGTATGATGCCGGTTCTTTCAGTGCCTACGCGATTGTAGAGCAGATAAGAAAGGCGCGCCCCCTCCCATTAAGCGAGCTGGGAGTCATAATCCCAGGGGGAGCTAATGCGGTCATGATGCGCGCCCTCGAAAAGGACCCGGAGAAGCGGTTCCAGACCGCTGCCGAAATGAGGGAGGCAATCGCATCACTTTAAAATAACGTTCATCCACTAATTATCACATGAAGAAAGAGCGCCCAGAGCCCGCCATGAGCGAGGCGAAGGCGAGGGGCCTCGCCTGCATCCTGCGCGAGCTTCGGCCGTTCCGGAGCCAGCCCGAGAGCATGGCCCGCTTCGAGCTTGCCGAGAGGGAGGGAAGCGAGTGCATGGCGACGGTATACCGGGCGCTCGACAGGAAGAGCGGGGACGAGGTCGCCATCAAGATAGCGGCCGGGACGGACAATGCCCGCACGGCATTGCGCAAGGAAGAGAAGGCACTGCGCTGCATAATCCATCCGAATGTAATCGCCCTCCTCGACTCCGGGGTTTTCAGGGACGGGCCGTTCGAAGGCGCCCCATTTCTGGTTCTCGGGCATTTGGCAGGCGAGTCCCTGCACGAGCGCATCATGAGGCTCGGGAGCCTGCCGTGGGGAGAGTCCCGGGCCATACTCGATGGCGTGCTGTCAGCCCTGGAAGCGGCGCACGGAGCGGGATTCGTGCACCGCGACGTGAAGCCCGAAAACGTAATGCTTGACGGAAACGCCCCGACCCTGATAGACTTCGGGGTTTCGGAGAGGATGGGCTGGCGCTCGTTCTTCACGCTCTCCTTCGTCCCTGGAAACGGGATGTTCGCCGCCCCGGAGATGTTCGGGGCGGGGGTGGACGGGAGGACGGACCTCTACGCCGCAGGCATGCTGGCGTCGTACATGCTGACGGGCATGCCGCCAAACCCGGGAGACAAGGTACAGCGCATCCGCCTCCCTTCCAGGATAGGGACGATAATAGCCAAGGCGACCGAGAATGAGCCCGGGAAAAGGTACCAGTCGGCCGTGGAGATGAGGGCCGCGCTCGCGGCGGTCCAGAGCCTGGAATCATAGGAGGCCAAGCAGGCCCTTGTCCCGGAAATCAGAGACCACGAGGTCGGCTTCCTGCTGCGCCAAGCCGACCGGTGGCTTCATCCAGACAAGGCGCATCCCGGCCCTGCGCGCGGCGACGCACCCGGATATCGAATCCTCGATGACCAGGCATTCGCCCGGCTTCAGGCCGAGCCTCTTTGCGGCGAAAAGGAAAGGGCCCGGCTCGGGCTTCCTCTCCTTCAGGTCGTCCCCGCTCACGATGAGGTCGAATTGGCCAAGCGAGAGCATCTCGAGGGCTGCCTGCACGTTGGTCCTGTGGCTGCCGGAAACTATCGCGGCCTTGATGCCGCGCTCGCGGAGAAGGCGCAGGAAATCACGCACGCCGGGCATCTCCTTCAGGGCGCCTGCGCGCACCCTGGACTCGTAGAGCGCCTTCCTCCTGGCCACCAGCCCGTCGACGTCCTCCTGGATGCCGTGCTCCTTCACGAGGACCTCGAAGATGTGCCTTGAGCCCGTCCCCGCGAATTCCCGGTACCATCGCTCGGTGCCAACTTCCACTCCGTAGGGAGCGAGGAGTTCCAGGAACGTCTTCATGTGCAGCGGCTCGGAGTCCACTATGACGCCGTCGAAATCGAATAATACCGCCTTTGTCATCGGAATGAACGCTGGGGCAACGCTTTAAAATGACTTTCGGGGGAAGAATCTCCTCATGAGAGCGCTGTTCTTGGGCCTGATACTGGTTTCGCTAGTGATTTCGGGCTGCTTCCTGTTTCCTCAGGAGCAGAACCTGACCAATGAGACGCCTCCACCGCCTCCGCCACCGCCGCCTGCAAAGCCGGTGGCCATGAGCATCGCGAGCCCCGCGGAAGGCGAGGTCGTGCTGACGCAGGGCGATACCGCGGACATCACGCTGAGCATCACAACGCAGAACCTGATACTCCGCTCGCCCGGCGGCGCGGCGAAGAAAGGGGAAGGCCACTTCCGGGTGACCGTCGACGACGGCGTGCCCCAGACCGTGACCACGAAGAATTATCTCATAAGCGGGATGTCCCTCGGGACGCACACCATAAAGGTGGAGCTGCTCAACAACGACAGGACGCCGTACTCGCCAACCGTCTCCAAGACGGTCACCTTCACGATAGAGAGGGAGAGGCCTGCCGAGTACGTGCCGGTCGACTACACGGTAAAGATAACGGGCGATGGCTTCGAGCCTGAATCGCTCACGGTGAAGCTCGGGGACCGCGTGACGTGGGTGAACGAGGGCCAGATGCCCCAGACCGCGACGTGCTTCATCGGGGGCGCGAAGATATTCGACACCGGCTCCATAGCCTCGGGCAAGAACGCCACAATCGCCATGACCGAGCTCGGCGAGTGCGAATACTACTCGCAGCTCTTCAGGGCGCTGACCGGCACCATTACGGTTGAGAGCAACGGCACCGGCGGCTGAAAAAAAGGAGGGTGGATGGGAACCTTGGTTCCCTTCACTCAGTATTCTATTTCGACTTCCCCTTTCTTTATGTACATCTGGCACGCGAGGCGGTTCTTATGGGAATTCGGGAGCCTCGCGTTGTGCAGGGTCTCGATTTCGCGCTGCGTCTTGTGGCTCACGTTCTCCTCGCCCTTCAGGATGACGCACGCGCAAATCGGCGTGGTGCCGTCCTCGCAGCCCTGGGGGAAGGAGGTTTTCTCCCACAGGTAGGGGAGGAGGAAGCCCCCGTCCGGAATCTCGAGCGTGACATTGTCGTTCCTGACCCTGACCTTTGCCATCTAATCACTTGAATCGAACAGCTTCGTCTGCTTTATGTTTTCGAGCGTCTTCCACTTCTGCCGGATGAACGGCTCGAGCATGGCGCGCTTCGCCTTGTCCTTCAGGGCGGCCACTGTCTTCGGGTCGCCCGGATAGCCGCTCCCGAAATCGCATGTCGCCTTCCGTATCTCCTCTATTTTCGCGTCGCGGATGATTTTCGCGCATATCGAGGCGGCGGCCACGATAGGGTAATTCTCGTCCGCCTTGTGCTCCGCCTCGAATTTGTCCACCCCGAAGCGCTCCATCCTCCTGCGGAAGGTCCACGAGTAGCGGTCGGGCATGTCTATCATGACGTCCCCGTCCCCGGCCTTCTTTATCAGGTCGGCCATGTACTTGGCCTCTATGTCGTTGAGCGTCATGCTTTCCATGAGCCGGTTCAGGTCCGCCGCGCTGATTTCGTGCCAGCGGAACGTCACGAAGCCCTTCAGCTTCGCGTAGTTCTCCTCCCGCTGGGCTGCTGTGAGCGCCTTGGAGTCTTTCGATGCCAGCTTCCGGAGGGCCTTCTCGTCCTCCCTCCTGCACGAGGCGCAGCAGATGACAAGGGGGCCTATGACCGGCCCTCTTCCGGCCTCGTCTATGCCGGCTATGGACGACTGCATGTAGTCCCTATATTAAGACGGGTTTAAAACGGGGGAGGAGCGGAGGAAAAAACTGACAAAAAGCGGATAAAATTTAAGATACTGAAGGGCTGCCCCTTCAATATGACATGTTCCTTTTCTCTACGATAATGAAATCGCCGACTGCGAGGACGCTCTCGTACGGGATGTGCACCATGCCATCCTCCTTCTTGAGCTTCCCGGCAACTTCGCTGTCCGGATTCGGCTCCACAATCAGGCTTTCTATCTTTCCGCTTACTTCGTTTACGTCTATGTCAACGAGCCTTCCGAAGTCGTCGCCTTCGTTGGTCACAAGCTTTTTCCCGGAGAGCTGCCTGGCTATCAGATACTTGGCCATCAAACCACCATCGGTAAATGTTTTTCTAACCCCGGATTGTCAGTCTAAATTTATAAACATTGTTATGACTTGAAATCGAGGGTGTGGAGCCGCCCGGACTGCATCTCATACACCGGGACGAGGGCGGGGGTGGGCACGTGGCCCTGTTTCACCTGGAAGTCCGTCCTGTCCTGGAACGTTCCGGAGTTTATCACGAGTGTGCCCCGATACTGCGTGTAGCCGTTCTTGTGAACATGGCCGGAGTGGAATATGTCCGGCGGGTCCTCTATCACCATGTAGTCGACGTTCTCCGGGATTATGAGGTTGCCCCCGTATATCGGGGAAAGGTGCCTGCGCCGCAGATACTCGACCATGACTTTTTCCGGATGCATGTAAGTCGCGCCCGGGATGCTCGCTATCATCGAATCCATGGAGGTGCCGTGGTACATGAGGTGCTTTATGCCCTCTATGGCGAGCGAGGAGGGGTTCCCCACCCGTATGATGTCGGCCGATGTGAGGTCCTTGCCGATGGCCGGCTGCGGCTCGCCCCTCCGGACGGCATCATGATTGCCCGGGGCGACTATCACCTCTATATAATCCGGAAGGTCGTTTATGAAATCGTCGAACATCTTGTATTGCTGGTAGATGTCCTTGACCACGAGCTCCTTCTCCTGGTTGGGGTAGATGCCTATGCCATCTACGATGTCGCCGGCTATGCAGGCGTATTTCACCTTGCCGGCAAGCTCCCTGGCCTCGCCCCTTCCGTGGAGCCATTCGGAGAATGATTTCAGGTATTTGCCGAGGAAATAGCGGCTCCCGAAATGCAGGTCGGAGAGATACACGCAGGCGACATCCACCTCGGCCCGTTTCTTCTCGCGGATGACCGGAAGCTCTGGCCATTCGATATCCTCGGCTATGATGTACGGCTCGAGGACCTTTCCAGATATCGCCACGATGTCGTCCCTGAGCACCTGCTTCGCCTTGTCCACGATTTTCTCGTTGAAGCGGGAGTGGGATATGACAACCTTGAAGGTTCCGGTCATGTCCTCCACTTCGAAGAGCAGATTGCCCTTCTTCGTCTCCCTTTTCTCGGATACGAATACGATGACGCGGACCCTCTCGTTCAGATGGCGCTTGATGTCCCCGAGGTCCGCGTTCGGGACCGGCCCGCTCCTCCGGAGCATCTTCGAGATGCGCTCGAAGCGGTTCCTGAAATTGGCGATGAAATTATCCACCTCGCCTTTCGTGCGGGACTTGCCCGTGACATCCAGCGAGTGGTCGAGCTTGATGTTCGGGGAGTATTCCTTCGCGGCCGGATTGAACTCGGCAGGCATTACCACTTCGACCGCGGGCTCCGGCTCCGGGGGCCGGACAAGGGCCTCTATGTCTTCTTTCGACACCAGGGGCTTCTTCAGGAGTAGTATCTTGCGGAGCAATTCGTCAGAGCCGTTCTCTTTCAAAAATCCCTCTGCCTCGACGGTAAGCCTTATCCCGTTCTCGGCAAGCTCTATCATGCTAATCAGGGGCGCTCGTTGAGCGTCTCGAGCGCGCTCATTATCGCCCATATCTGGGTCCGGGCGTGGGCGGGCATGTTTATGTCCTCGGTTATGGACTCTATGACGTAGATTGCAGCGCTTATCTTGACGTTGTTCTCCTCGTTGCTATCCAGCCTCGTCTTCGCCTCTGAGAGGGCGCGCCGTATGTTTTTCGGGATGCTCGTGTCGTTGACGAGGTCGTCTATCATGTCGCTTATCTGCTTGATGTCCATCATACTCCCACCTGGCGGCTCGGATTCTCCAGAATTAACATCCAATCTATAGCGAAAGGGGTTTATATTTGATTCGCTGGACGTGAAACAAAATCGGGCCCGTTGTGAAATCTGATGATTTCACTTCCGCGCACTTGTCCGGCGCCCCGAACACAATCGCGACGCACGGCGTCGCGGTGCCCCATTGTTCAAGGAACAGTAGGGAGGCGCACCATGTTCGGCGGAACATGGACGTCCCGTATCCGCCTGAGTCAAACTCAAGACGGGAAACGGGAAACCGGAAGCGGATACGGGCCCGGGGGGATTTGAACCCCCGACCTACAGCTGCCTGCGCATCCGGCATCCTGCAGCCGGCAACCAGTACCCGAAACGCGGGACTGGAAACCGGAAACCGGATGCCGGGGGCATAGAAGGCTGCCGCTCTATCCAAGCTGCTCCCGCCTTTTGATTGGATTCGGCCAAAAACGCGAAGCGTTTTTCATCAGTCGGTTTTGGGCCGCCTTTTCCCAAAAGGCGGACTGAGCTACGAGCCCTTAAAGATTAGAGAATTGGTTCAAATTAAAAATAAACCGAAAGTCATTCCTCCTCGCTCCAGTCCTCGTCCTCGAAATCGTCCTCTTCCCACTCTTCCTCCTCATCGAGCCGGACCGGGCGCATGGATACCCCTGGGGCTACTCTTCTTCCTCTTCCTCTTCCCATTCTTCCTCTTCGGTGTCTTCGTCTTCCCAGTCTTCCTCTTCGTCAATCCTCAGTGGATTCATGTCATGCACCTTGGGGGTTGAACCTATAACGAAGAAAGGCTTTTAAAGATTCCCGAAATGCTCCGGCTAAAAGCCTTAAAAATCTGCGACGAGCAAGCCGCCCATGGACCTGATGAGGATGAGCTGGGACGCGACCATAGAATACTGCGAGAGGCTCGCGCGCATGGTGGGTGATTTCCGGCCGGACATCATAGTCGGCCTCTCACGCGGAGGTCTGGTGCCGACGCGCATAATGTCCGACATGCTCGGCGTCCAGGAGGTCGGCATACTCGGGATATCCTTCTACAAGGCCCTCGGCAGGCCGTCGGATTTCCCGAGGATCACCCAGGAGCTCACAATGGACCTCTCAGGAAAGCGCATCCTGATAGTAGATGATGTCGCCGACACCGGGAGGAGCCTTGCGGTCGCCAAGGACTACCTGCAAAGGAAGGGCGCCGGGGACGTGAGGATTGCGACCATCCACTACAAGCCTAATTCCATGTTCAAGCCGGACTATTTCGTCGCTTCGACAAGCTCCTGGATAGTGTATCCGTGGGAAAGATACGAGATAGAGCGGGAGCTGTCGCAGAAAAGCGGCTGATTGCTCATTTCAGCCTGACAGCTTCGAGGTCCGCAAGCGCCCGGGAGTCCTTCCTCAGCATCATCCCTATCGAGCGGGCGAACTCCTCGGTCTTGCCCCAGTCGCCGTGCATGGTCAGCACGCGCTCGGGCCCCGGCCGCAGGTTCTTGAGATAAGCCATGAGCTGGGCCCTGTCCGAGTGGCCTGAGAAGCCTTCGCAGGTCTCGACGCGCATGTTGATTTTGAGCGTCTTCATCTTGCCGTCGTCGCCGAGGATGGGAAGCTCCCTCATCCCGCGCTGTATCTTGCTGCCGAGCGACAGTGCGCTCTGGTAGCCGACGAAAAGCAGGGCGTTGTTGGGCTCGTCGGCCATGAGCTTGAGGTACTCGTAGGAAGGCCCGCCGGTCAGCATGCCGGAGGGGGCCAGGATTATGGCCGGCTCGCCGTTCACGATTTCCTCCCTGGACATTCCCTTGGCCACCTTGATGAGGGGGGACTCGAAGGGGCTCCTGTCCGAGAGGATGCGCCTCTGGAGCTGCTCGCGCATGTACTCCGGGTAGGCCGTATGGATGGCCGATGCTTCCATGATCATGCCGTCTATGTATATCGGGATGTTGAAGTCTGGCTCCCTGCGCGACATCTCCTCGAGCACGAGGAGCATCTCCTGGGCGCGGCCGACCGCGAAGACAGGTATCAGGACCTTGCCCCTCTTGGCGGCAGTCTCCTTAATCATCTGGAAGAGCCGTTTTTCGCTGTCGAACCGGTTTACGGATATGTCGTTCCTGCCTCCGTAGGTGCTCTCGATGAAGAGCGTCTCGAGCCTCGGGAAGTGCGTCGTCGCCGGGTCGAAGAGGCGGGTGAAGCCGAACTTGATGTCGCCCGAATAGACGAGGTTGTGCGCGCCCTCGCCGATGTGCAGGTGCACGCTCGAACTGCCGAGCATGTGGCCGGCGTTGTAGAGCGTCATCTTTATCTCTGGCGTGATGTCCACGACCTCTTCGTAATCGACCGTGATGAGGTTGCGCAGCTCCTTGTAGATGTCCTTTTTCGTGTAGGGCGGCTCGACGTCGAATGCCTTCTTGCACAGGTTCAGGTAGTCCTGCTGGAGCAGCACCATGAAGTCGCGCGTCGGAGGCGTGCAGTAGACGGGCCCGTCGTAGCCGTACGCGAAGAGATATGGCAGGAAGCCCATGTGGTCCATGTGCCCGTGGCTTATCACCACGGCATCTATGTCCTCGAGGGAGAAGCCCATCATGTTCAGGTACGGGTATGCCCGTGTCTGGTCCCCGGTTGCGGGGTTGACGCCGACGTCTATCAGCACCTTGCTATTCGGCGTCTGGACGAGCAGGCACGAGCGGCCGACCTCGCGGAAGCCGCCGAGGGCCATCACGCGTATCCAGTCGCCGGGAGGCGAGGGCTGGCATATCTTCTTGCCTATATTGACCAGGAACTTCTTCCTCTCGGACGCCTCGAGGGCGTTTATCTTCCTTACCCCTTCGAGCGTGGCCGAGGGCATGGTGGGCGCGCGAAGCGTCACCGGCGCCCAGTTGGTGCGGAGCATGATCTCTTTCAGGATGGAGCCGCCCTTTCCTATCACGAGGCCGGGCTTTATGGCCTCGATGCGCACCTCGCACATCTCCGGGACGAACGTGATGTCCTTGATATCGGCCTCCTTCGGGACCAGCGACTCTATGGCCGCTTTCGCCTCGTCCATGTTGGTCAGGCTGGCCGGGTCCACGCGGATGGTGACCTTCTTCTTGAGCGCGCTCGCGAGCTCCTTTATCAGCCGGTCGTTGGAGTAGAACGCCTTTATGTTCTTTATGTAAATGACAGTGGAGAGTCCTTCAGGCTCGACTTTCGTGACCTCGCAGTCTGGAGGCATTATCTCGCTGATTTTCTTGACTATGTCCTTATAGTGCAATGGAAACACCTCTGGTAAAGCAGTATGATTGTGGCCCAACGGGCGGGGAAAAACGGATTAAACTTGATATTCTCAGGCGTTGAGGAGCCTTGCGACGTCCTCTTTGTCCATCCTCTTGAAGCCGAACTTCGTGACGACCACGAGGTCCACCCTCTCGCCGCTCGCCGCGTCGCGCCTCATCGCGGCGCCAACGGCCTTGGCGGCTACTGGCAGGTTCACCGTGATGTCCTTATCCGGGGTGAAGAGCTCCTCGAGGACACCGTATGCTATCGGGGAGCCGCTTCCTGTTGAGGTGAACTTCTCCTCGGTTATGCCACCCAGCATATCCACGGAAAAGAGCCTCGGCCTCTCGTCTATCCCGCCTATGAGCAATTGCACGAAGAAGGGATAGAACTTGTACTGGGCCAGGATGTTGGCCAGCAGCGTTGCGGCTGCTTCGACGGTGGCGGGCTTCTCGTGCTTCAGCTCGTAGAGCTTCAGCTCCGCGGTCATCCACCGGACGAGCGTCTGCGCGTCTCCCACCCCGCCTGCGATCGTCATTGCGATGCGGTCGCTTACGGGATATATCTTGTCTATGTCCTTGCTGGCTATGAGGTAGCCCATCGTGGCCCTGCGGTCGCTGGCCAGCACCACACCGTCCTTGCACACGAGCCCCACTGTCGTGGTTCCCGTGTGCCTTGCTTCCTGATATCTGGAATTATCCATCAAAACCACTTGGGAGAACAAGCTATGCTCTATTCTCCATAACAACTTTTATAAAGCGATGTATGAAAAAATGCGTAGAGTTTGAGCTGTTATAGATGGTGTATGAAAGTATTTATAAATGCACCTCATGGGCCGCCATCCCGCCCGCCGAGGAGCAGGGGCTCGGCCTTCATCGCGAGCGCAAGGAGTACGAGGAACCCGAGCATCCCTGCCGCTATCTCCTCTATCTCGCCGAATCCGAGCGGCACGACGCCGAACATGGGGGAGAGGGGGGAGTACAGGACCGCGAACTGCAGCAGGACCGAGAGGGCGACCGCGAAATGAAGCCACATGTTGGCCATGACGCCGGTCCGGTAGCGCCACCGCACCGCATAGACGGTCAGCATCTCGAGGAGCACGAAGGTCGTGAAGAGCACGGCCTGCGCCCTGACCGCGTCCCCCAGCGAAAGCATGTGGGCATACACCGCGAGTATGGAGATTGTGGCGCTGAACCCTATGGCCCCGAGGAAATACACCGTGTCCTTGTCCACCATCCTCGCCCCCTTCTTCCTGGGCTTGCGGCTCATTATGTCCTTGGCGGGGGGGTCGACTCCGAGGGCGAGCGCGGGCAGGCCGTCTGTCACCAGGTTTATCCAGAGAAGCTGGATGGCTATCTTCGGCGATATCCCGAGGCCGGTTATCGTGGCAAGGAAGACGATGAGCACTTCGGCTATGTTGGCCCCGAGCAGGTAGACGACGAACTTGCGTATGTTGTCGAACGTGCCCCTCCCTTCGGATATCGCGTCGCGGATGGTGATGAAGTTGTCGTCCACTATGATTATGTCGCTGGCCTGCTTGGTCACCTCCGTCCCCCGGATGCCCATCGCTATGCCGACGTCGGAATTCTTTATGGCCGCCGCGTCGTTCACCCCGTCGCCGGTCATGCACACGATATGGCCGCCGCTTTTCAGGGCCTTTAGGAGCATGACCTTGTGCTTGGGGCTGGTGCGGGCGTATACGTCGACTTTTTCCACGGCACGGGCAAGTTCCCGCTCATCCATCCTGTCAAGCTCCTCGCCGTTGAGGGCCCCGCCCCGGAAGCCGAGCTCCTTGCCTATGGCTTCAGCGGTGTATTTGTTGTCCCCTGTAATCATGATTACGCGTATCCCGGCCTTGCGGCAGTCCCCGACTGCCTCCTTCACCCCGGCCCTCGGCGGGTCTATCATTCCCATGAGGCCGAGGAACACGAGGTCGTTCTCCATGTCCGCCTCATCGTAAGATTTCGGGCCCTTCTTGAAGGCGAAGCCGAGGACGCGCAGGGCCGACGAGGCCATCCCGCGGTTGTGCTCCTCGATTTCTTCCCGGTCCTCCTGCGTAAGCTGGCGGACGCGCCCGCCTTCCATGATTTTCGTGCAGCGGGAGAGCACTATTTCCGGCGCGCCCTTGACGAACGCCCATTCATCCTTGCCGTCGCTGTTCGCGGTTGACATGAGCTTGCGCTCGGCGCTGAAAGAGACCTCGCCAACGCGCCGCAGCGCCTTCCTCGTCCCCTCCACGTCCACGCCCGCCTTGTATGCCGGAATCAGCACGGCTATCTCGGTCGGGTCCCCCCGGAAGCCCTCATCGTTCTCCTCGGCATCGTTGCAGAGGACGGCGCACCGGAGCAGCATTTCGGTGTCTTTCTGCTCCCCGCCCCTGACCGCAATGAACTGCCCCTGCTTGTCCAGGCCCTTGCCAGTGACATCGAAAGCCTCGCCGTCGAGGAAAATGCGCGTCACGGTCATTATGTTCTCGGTGAGGGTGCCGGTCTTGTCGGTGCATATGATGTCCACCGAGCCCAGATCCTGCACTGTCGAGAGCCTGCGCATGAGCGCGTTCTTCTTCAGCATGCGGGTGGTCGCTATCGAGAGCGAGAGCGTAACTACCGCAGGCAGCCCTTCGGGTATGGCCGCGACGCCGAGGGCCACCGCAGTGATGAATATGAACAGTATGTCGCCGGTGCGCAGGAGGAACTCGGATACGGCTATCACCACCAGGATTCCGAGCGTCAGGACGGACACCTTCCTGCCCACGTCCTCGATTTCTATCTGGAACTGCGTGACCTTCTCCGGCGCCTCGGCTATTTCCTTCGCGATTTTGCCGACTTCCGACTTCAGCCCGGTCTGGACCACCAGGCCCAGGCCCCGGCCCCGCGTGATGACCGAGTTCATGTAGGCCATGTTGGTCCGCTCGGCAAGGGGCGTCGCCTCCGGCAGCTCCACGATTTTCTTGAGGGCCGGCACGCTCTCCCCCGTCAGGGAGGACTCGTCCGCGTACATGGAGAAGGATTCGACCAGGCGTGCGTCCGCGGCCACCTTGTCTCCTTCCCTGAGCACCAGCAGGTCGCCTGGCACGACGTCCTCGGAGTCCACCACCCGCTCCTTTCCGTCCCTTATGACGCGGGCCCGCGGCGCGGCCATCTTTGTCAGCGCCTCGATGCTTTTCTCGGCCTTGTATTCCTGGACGAAGCCGAACACGGCGTTCGCTATCACAATCGCGAAGATGAGGATGGAATCTATGAACTCTGCCTCCTCGGGGCGGAGGAGGCTTATGCCGAAGGATACGAGCGCGGCAAGGAGGAGCAGCATGACGAGCATGTTCTTGAACTGATTGACGAAGATGGCGAGCGGGGAGATTTCCTTCTTTATGGCGATGCTGTTTTTCCCGTGCGCATCTAGGCGCCTCTGCGCCTCCTGCGCGCTGAGCCCGCCCGGGCCGCACTTCAGCTCCTTGAATACCTCTTCAGTGCGGGGTGAGTGCCATTCCATCTGAACCACTATCAAGCGAATGCAAAAAAAACTAGCGCTTTGCCGGCACCGCGCCTATGAGGGTCACCTTGAAATCCAGCGTCTTGTTCGCAAGCGGGTGGTTGGAGTCGATAGTGATGTTCTGGTCGGTCTTGTCCACGACGGTGAAGGTCGTCTGCGCGCCTGTTGAAGGGTCCGGAAGGCGGTAAGTCTCGTTGACCGCGAGCATGTACTCTATCGTGGCCGTCAGGTTGTCCAGGGACGCCACCTTCTGCGGCAGGCCGTTCACGATGAAGCCGCTATTGGGCTTGAGGACGTAGAATATCGTGACATTCTCGTCGTTGAGGTCGCTCACGAAGACCGGGCCGTAGGCGGTCTCGAAGCTCGTGCCGTTCTCCACCGCGAGTCCCTGCGCCTCGAAATAGGAGCGCGGGACCGTCTCGTAAAGGCTCTTGTTATAATAGCGCGGCACCACGACGACCTTCTTGGGGTCGTAGGGGCCGTAGCCCCTTTCCGGAGGCACGCTGAACGTGATGGTCTCGTTCATGCGCATGCCGACGACGTTTATTATGAAGCCGTCAATCACCCCCTCGTTGAACTGGACCGTGAAGTTGAAGGGCTGGTACTTCCTGGCTGGGCTGTATATGCCGGATTCGTTGGCGAGTGTGGCGTTGTTGGTGTCTATTACTTCCCCATCCACCCGGAGGGAGTATATGACCGAGACGTAGTCGCCAAGGGACACCGAATAGTCAGGCGGGAGGGCTGTTGATGCGTTCTGCTGGCCAGTAACGTCAGGCTGCCCGGTCCCGTTCGGTACGGTGAGTACCGGCGGACCGGTCCTGTTGGTCTGGTTCTGCTGCGGCGGATTGACGCAGCCGGCTATCAGCAGGCCCATGAGGGCCGCGATTATCAGCAAACGCATCGTGTATCTACCTCGTGAATATTGAGGAACGGGCCTTCGGCCCGCCCTCCTTTGGATGGGGTCACGGAGATTTGAACTCCGACGTACAGTTATCACGGCTCTGGTGCCTTTCCTCAGAAAGGCGGGATCTGGAGACTGCCGCGCTGCCAGGTCGCGCACACGGTTTCCGGTTGCCCGCATCCGGTTTCCGGCAATCATTCCGGAAACAGGAAACTGGAGACCGGAAACCACGCTTACGCCATAACCCCGCAATGCCGGGCCCGCTGAGGGTCCGAGCACTATACTTGCCTCCTCCGGCTTTTTATTGATTTCTGAAACGTGCGGGCTGCAGCTAAGGCATATAAAGCGAAAAGCGGTTCTCAATCCATGGACATGAGGGAGCGGCTTGAAAAGTCCGCGCAGGAGAGCAGGACCATCCTCTGCTTCGGCGTGGACCCGGACATCGTGCGCGTGAGCGGCATAGCGACCGGCACTACGGTCGAGGGCGCCATAACCCCGTTCTTCCATGATATAATAGACAGGCTGCTTGCCGAGAACGCGATTTCCGCGCTCAAGCCCAACTACGCTTTTTTCGCACAGTACGGCTTCGACGGGCTGTTCGTGCTGGAAGAGCTGATACAGAGGTATAAGGGAAAGGTGCCTATCATCCTTGACGCGAAGAGGGGGGACATCGGGAAGACGAGCGAGGCCTATGCGAGGGAGGCATACGATTTCTGGGGGGCCGACGCAATCACGCTCAGCCCGTACATGGGGCATGACTCGGTTTCGCCGTTTTTGCGCGAGGGGAAGCTGGCGTATCTTCTTTGCCGGACATCGAACAAGGGGGCTGCCGATTTCCAGGAGTTGCGCCTTTTAGGAAAAGGCGCCCCAAAACGGGGAGTAACACTTTATGAACACGTAGCGAAGAAGGCGTTGGAGTGGAAAACAGGGCTTGTGGCCGGGGCGACGAGCGATGCGATAAAAAAGATTGCGAAGCTGACCAAAAACGAGGTTCCGCTCCTCATCCCCGGAATCGGGGCGCAGGGCGGCGACCTCGGCATGGTCCTAAAGGCCGTGAAGGGAAACATACCCATACACAGGATAAACGTCTCCTCATCGCTCGCCTATGCCTTCGAGAAGCACGGGGGGAAGCCTGCGGATGCCGCGCTCAAGGAAGCGGAGAATCTGAACAGGGAGATACGCGGCTATTTCTAGGTGAGTTTTATCGCTTCCAGCAGCGCCTGGAGCTTCGCCCAGTTCACGTACAGGGCGTAAAGGAGTATGAGCAGCAGGACGAAGTAGAGCAGCCGGATGGGCTTCTTCGTGAGATACTTGAAGAGCGCCCTGAGAGGCTTCGCCATGAACGCGTCGAAGACCATGCCTCCGGCCTTCAGGAAGAACCGCAGGAGCTTGAGGAGGCCACCCAGCACGCCATCAAGGATGGGCGGCCCGCTCTTTTTGACGACTTTTTTCTCTACGACAACTTCCTTTATCCGGACCTCTTCGCGGACCGGAGGCGGGGCGGCAGGTGCGGGTTTTGGGGTTTTGGGTCCTGTTTTTTGGGTTTCGGATTTTGCTGGTTTTTTTGCCTCGGCCTTCGGCCGCGGAGTTTCTGCCTGAAGGCCTGGCTCCGGGGCTTTCGGCCTCTCCTGCGCCTTCGGCTTCTGCACGGCCGCGTATTTCTTAATCAGCTCCGCATCCGTCGCCTTCCTCAGCGCTTCGTCCGGAACGACCGCCATGGTCGTCGCAGGAGCGAAAACGCGCACTTGCGCCGGCTCGGTCTGGTTGCCGGACTCGTCCAGCGTGGAGAGCAGGGCGACGCCCGGAGGCATGGTCTTGATGGTTTCCAGCAGCCGGTTTCCGGTTTCCGCAAGGTTTGGCTCCGCTGAAGAGCCAAGCCTTGCGCCGGGTTTTGGGTTCGGGAATGACTTCACGAGGGCGCGCAGGCGCGCGTTCCCCTTCTCGGTCATGGCCTTCTGCGAGAATATTATCTTGGTCGAAAGCTGGCTGAGAATCTCGTCCGGGATGTCGCCGACATCCTGCGTCACGAAGAAGACCGCGACGCCCTTCGAGCGTATCTGCTTCAGGATGGTCGCCATCAGGTCCCGGAGCGACTTGTTCGAGTCCTTGAAAAGGTAGTGCGCCTCGTCGAAGAATACCGCGAACTTCGGCTTCTCCACTTCGCCCACTTCCGGAAGCAGGTCGAACAGCTTTTTCAGCACGAACGCAGGGGCCATCGTGACGGCCATGTCGTTGCGGGCGTCGCTGAGGTTGAGGACGTTCAGCCCGCCCAAATCCTCAAGGCGCACGTCCGGGCTTCCGAACATCCGGCCGAGGCCCGACTCCTGGAGGGCTATGATTTTCCGCTGTATGACCGACACGCTGGAGGGACTGATGCCGCGCTGGTTGGTCTTGACAAGCTCGTCAAGGACGTCAAGGAGCTGGTCCGGGGTGTCGAGGCCGATGCCCTGCTTCTTTGCGTAGGAGAACGCTATCGCGAGGTGGCTCTCCTGCGTCGGATTCAGGGACAGCAGCCTGGAGAAAAGCACGCTCCCGGCCTTGCTTATTGAGAAGCGCATCCTCGCGAACCGGTCCGAGACGCTCCAGTAGTTCGCGCCGAATGATGAGGGCTCGAACGGGGCGAGGCGGTTGCGCTCGCCCCACTTCTTCTCGGCCTCGGCCGGCACTTCCGCCTGCTCGAAGGCCGGGACGCAGAACCCGGAGGCGTCGCCCTTCACATCAGACACGAAGACGTGCGCGCCGGCCTCCGCAAGCTGCTCCGCGAGCACCTGCATGGCCCGGCTCTTCCCGGTCCCTGTGCTTCCCGCTATTATGCCGTGGCGGGTGAGGTACCTGATGGGTATCCCGGCAACCTCCCCCCCGCATTCGCCGAGCGCTATCTGGTCCACTTCAAACGATTCTTTGCTCATCATTTATAACGCTTGCATGGACGGGCCGGGGTTCAGAAAGGGTTAAAATGCTGAGAGGGGCATGGAATCCGATGAGGCTTTATCGGCCGCCTGCGGGCTCGCACAAGGGGGAAAACGGGAGGCTGTTCATCCTGGGCGGGAGCAGGCGCTACCACGGGGCCCCGGCGCTTTCTATACTCGCCGCGCGCAGGTTCGTGGACCTCGTGTATTTCTATCCCGCGGAAAGGGGGCCGCATCTCATGCAGGCCGTCAAGAGCATCCCCGAGGTCATCGTCGTGGACGGCTATGACCTGGTCGGAAAGGCGGATTGCGTGCTCTTCGGCGTAGGCATGGGCGAGGCCCACATCATTTTCAGGGTGCCTGACGCGAGGCGGTGGAAGCTGGTGATCGACGGGGACGGCCTTAAGAGGGTAAAGGCCCATGTGCCCGCCGGCTCGATACTCACGCCGCATGAAGGCGAGTTCAGGGCGCTATTCGACATGGAAGGGACCGCGGCCAACGTGAAGAGGATGGCGGCGAAGCACAGGTGCGTCATACTCAAGAAGGGGCCGGTTGACATAATAAGCGACGGGAAAAAAGTGGCGAGGAACGCCGTCCACAATCCCGGCATGACCAAGGGAGGCACCGGGGACGTGCTCTCGGGCCTTGTGGCCGCGCTCGCATGCAAGAACGACTCGTTCACGGCTGCCGTGGCGGCGGCCAAAATCAACGGAATGGCCGGGAACATCCTAATGAAAAGATACGGATACAATTTCTGCGCCTCGGACCTCGCGGACACGCTCGCCCTGGCGGCACGGAGGATATGACATGAGGATACGGGACCTTGGGCAAAAAGACCTGGCGGCCTTGGATGGGTCGGTGCTGGCTGATTGCGGGTTCCAGGCCACGAACGTGGGCCGCGCCACAGAGATAATCGCGAGGATGAAGAAGGAGAAGGCCGCCGTGTTCCTGACGTTCACGTCCAACATGGTCGCTTCCGGCCTCCGCGGCCTGATTAAGGAGATGTGCAGGAAAAAGTTCGTGGACGCCATAATAACCGCAGGCGGCAGCCTGGACCACGACCTCATAAAATCCGCCAAGCCCTACGAGCTCGGCGACTTCATGATGGACGATGCGGCGCTTCACCGGAAGGGCACGAACAGGATAGGGAACATCCTCGTGAAGAACGACCGCTACGCCTACCTCGAAGGGTTCATGAAGACCGTCTTCGGGGAGCTTTACCAGAGCGGCAGGACGACGTGCCCCTCGGCCATCGCAAGGAAGATAGGGGAAAGGACCGGGCCGGACTCCTTCCTCCACTGGTGCACGAAAAACAGGATTCCGGTGTTCTGCCCTGGCATCACTGACTCGGCAATAGGCCTCCAGGCGTATTTCTTCAGGCAGGCAAGGAGGGATTTCGCGATAGACGTGACCATGGACATGAACGAGCTTGCGCAGATTTCGCTGAACGCCGAGAGGACCGGCGGGATCGTGCTCGGCGGGGGGATATCGAAGCACCATGCCATAGGGGTGAACCTCCTCCGCGGAGGCTTCGACTACGCGGTATATGTCACGACGTCCTCCCCGTGGGACGGCTCGCTGAGCGGCGCCCGGACGAACGAGGGCATCTCGTGGGGAAAGATAAAGGAGAACGCCAACCACGTGACAGTCGATGCGGACGCGACCATAGCGTTCCCCCTTATAATCGCGCGCTTCCTAAGGTGACCTTATGCTCGAGTATGCCCTTGCTTTCATAGCCGGCGCCCTTGTGAAGCTCGTGGACTGGATGGACGACGAGAGGAAGACGTCCCTCGCGCGGAAGCTCCCTCTCGCGCTCGCCTACGGGCTCATCATAGGCTATCTCATCAGCTCGAGCACGTTCTCTGTGCTGTTCCTGGCCGCCCTTCTCGCGCAGGTCTTCGCGCGCAAGGTGGACACGCCCGCCCACAGGGCCGGGTTCCTCGTGGCCGGGCTGTCCCTGGTATATTTCGGCTTTCCCCAGCTCGACCTGCTGCTCCTCGCGATATTCCTGGTGCTCGCCTTCCTCGACGAGCTGGATTACATCGGCCGCTACAGGTGGATAACCGAGACGAGGCCGTTCCTCAAGCTCGGCGCCCTTGTCCCGGCAATCGTCGGCATCTGGGACTTCTTCATAGCCATAGCCGCCTTCGACATAGGATATGAGCTGGCGGGCAGGGCGGCAAGGTCTTATGCAAGAAGCGAGGCGGCGTCAAGGCCTGTTCCGAAAGTGGTGCTGGTGGCGCCCCCGCCGGCACCCGAGGGCGCGCAGGCGGAGGTTCCGCAGGAAGCGAAACCTAAGGCCCCCCGGAAAAAGAAGAAGGCGGGCCCCAAAACGCAAAAACCCTGAACTCAAAACCCGGAACCGGAGGCCGGACGCGGGAGGCCTCGAACCCGTAGCAATTTTATAGAATGCCGGCGGATATAGCTGCATGGGAGAGGGCCTAGATTTCGCCATGAAGTATCCTTTCAGCGACAGCGCGAGGGCCGCCCTGGAAGGGATGAGCCTCACCGAGAGGATGGTGGAGATGGGGCTCGAGCGCATAAAAAAGGCCCTGAACGGGGACAAGACGGCGAAGATGCTCCTCCACGAGTCCGACAAGTTGGAGGACATCGCCTCGTTCGCAGCGGCGAGGATGATACTCGGCCACATGCGCAACAACTTCCTCACGAACACGTTCGCGGTCAACGAATCCAAGAGGGTGAGGGACTGCCTGGACCGCGATGACGAGGCGGCCGTGGACAGGGTGGCCGCGCAGTTCGGGATAGCGACGGCAACGAGGAACGGCACCCTTTTCGTCAACATCCCTACGTACGTCCGGTACAGCCTGAGGAACCCGGATTACCGCCTCATAAACCGCAGGATATACCGCGGCATGGTCGAGATTAAGGCCAGCGAGAAGAGGAGGCTCATAGAGGAGGCCGTGAAGAAGCACATAGAGGCCATCCCGCTGGTGAAGGACCCGCCCGAGCTGATAAAGGCGGCCGGGGCGAGGCTGCTCGCCCAGATGCCGAAAAGCAGCGTGAAGATAACGGTGAAGGCAGGAGACCACCCGCCGTGCGTCGCAAGGCTGCTGGATGAGATGAAGAAGCACGAGAACCTGCCGCACCATGCTAGATGGTATCTTGCCACGTACCTGCTTGCAGCCGGGATGAGCGAGGAGGACGTAGTGAAGCTCTACTCGGACCTGCCCGATTTCAGCGAAAAGATAACCGCCTACCAGGTGAGCCACATCAGGAAGAAAGGCTACAACGTGCCCTCCTGCGCTACGGTGATGACCTACGGCCTCTGCTGCGCCGTCTGCAGGATAGGCCACCCGATGAACTGGCACACGCTGGACGAGGCGAGGAAGAAGGCGATAAAGGCAAGGTGAGCGCATGGACCTGGCAGGGCTGTCTTTCGTGAAGAAAATCTTCGCATCATACTACGAGAGGGCGGAGTTCCGCATCCCGAACGTGGAGCGCAGGGAATTCGGGATAGGCAACCAGAAGAAGATAGACGCGAGGCACCTGAATTTCGCGAGCCTCGGGGAGTTCAGGGCATATCTTGTCACGAACACCCCCCTCTTCGTCTCGCACTCGACGGCATACTACGAGTTCCCCGGCGCGACGCCTATGCAGAAGAAGGCATGGAAGGGGGCCGACCTCGTCTTCGACCTGGACATACACGCCGAGGGAAAATACGGGGCTTACGCGAAGCTTGGCGAGGTCAAGGAGGACGCCGTGCGGCTCGTCGAGGACTTCATCCTGAACGATTTCGGGATAAGGAAGGAGCACGTGGCCGTGGTGTTCTCGGGCAACAGGGGCTACCACGTGCACGTGCGGGACCCGGCGTATCTTCCGCTGGGGGGGGACGAGAGGCGCGAGCTCGTGGATTACGTGATGGGCCAGGGGCTGGACTACCTCCAGTTCCTCGCTTTCGAAGGAAAGAAGCTGCTCGGGCCCCGCCCCGACGAGGGCGGCTACCGGGGCCGGTTCGCAAGAGGCGCCATCAGGCTCCTGCAGGAGAAGCCCTCCGCCCTCTCGAGGAAATTCACGAACGGGAAGGAGAGGGAGTTCTTCATCGGCGGCATAAACGAGGGCAACTGGAGCAAGACGTCGCTCAACCTGAACGACCTCCGGGAGAGGCTGTCGCTCGTCGCGAAAAGCCTGCCCGTAGGCTCGGTGAATACGGACGTCGGCGTGACGCAGGACTTGAGCAAGCTGATCCGGGTGCCGAACTCCATCCACGGAGAAACCGGGCTTGTCGCGAAAATCGCGGACGACATCTCCTCCTTCGACCCGTGGAAGGATGCCCCGCTCGCCGGGGGCGGCGGGCTGAAGGTGAGATTCACCGAAGACGTGCCTGCAATAGGGATGGAAGAGACGGTGGGGCCGTTCAAAAAGGATGAGATAAAAGAGCTTCCCCGCCACCAGGCGGTGTTCTTCGCCCTCAAGGGAAGCGCGGATATTGTGCCGTAAGCTCAGGACGACTTCTTTCCGCCGTCCGTGGCCTTCGAGAGCTGGATTTTCGGCGGGATGAGCGGGGCGGTGAGGTTGAGGACGCGCGCGAGGAGCGTGCCGTTCGCGCTGCCGCTGTAATTGACCGCGCTGAGGACGACCGTCGCGTATTCGTCCGGGACCTTCTTGCTCTTCTTCCAGGACTCCACGATGTCCTTGCTGAGCCTGGCTTCCTCCTTCGCGAGAAGGACGCCCTTTATCTTTATCATGCCGACGCTGTCCTGGTAGTTGGCCGTGTAGACGTAGGTGATTTCGATGTTGTCCTTGTTGTCTTCCGACACCTTGACGTCCTCGAGGCTTATGTTGATGTTCAGGCCCTTGATGCTTCCCTTGGGCACTTTGTTCCCGCTGACTTCGAGTATCCTTTCACCGACAATCATTTTTTCGCCTCCTATAAAGTAGTATTTTCCATTCTGGACGGGAAAGTTTTAAAGCCTAATTCCTTTCCGTGCCGCCGTGGCAGCCCAAACTTCCACTATTCATATAAACATTTGCTGGCTAATTCTGCCCATGGCTTCTTTTGACAAAATCCTTTCAGAGAAATCCATCTTCCGGGACCTCTCGGTCCTCTCACCGCATTATGTTCCCAAGGACCTCCCCTACCGCGAGGGGCAGATGCACGAGATAATGTCCGTGATATTCCCGGCCCTCAAGGGGCAGAAGCCGCGCAACCTGATAATCTACGGCAAGACCGGGACCGGAAAGACCTGCACCACAAAGCGCGTGATGGAGGAGTTCGTAGCCGCCCAGAAGGCCGGCCCTGCGAGCATCCACTACGTTAATTGCAGGATATACAATTCAAGGTACAGGATACTGCAGAGGATACTGAAGGGATATGTGCCGGAGCTGGAGAAGGCGGGATTCGGCCTGCCGTTCCTTTACGAGAAGCTGGTCGAGGTTGCCGGTATGGGCGAGCAGCTGATAGTAGTCCTCGACGAAGTGGACATGGTGAAGGACCTGGACGAGCTGGTCTATACCCTCACCCGCTCGAACGACGAGATGAAGAAGGGCGGCGTGAGCATGATTGGCATATCGAACAAGCTCTCGTTCAAGGACTCGCTCGACCCCCGCAGCAAGAGCAGCCTGTATGAGACCGAGATGATATTCCAGCCATATACCGCCGAGCAGCTCCAGAGGATTCTCGAGCAGAGGGCGGCCGAGGGATTCGCGGCCGGCGTGGTCGAGCCTTCCGCGATAAATTTGGCCGCGGCGATTACGAGCCAGGAGAGCGGGGACGCGCGCTATGCGCTCAAGCTCCTCAACAAGGCCGGCGAGATGGCCCAGCAGTCCGGCAAGAGCAAGGTGAGCGACGAGGACGTCGAGGCGGCGAGGAAGATGGTGGAGCGGGACCTCACGGTCGAGACCATCAGCACCCTTCCGGAGATGCACCAGCTCGTCCTCTATTCGATTGCCAGCATCACCAAGCAGGGAAGCAGGTATTCGAGGCTGGAAGGGGTGGATGGCGGATTCCTGTTCTCGGGCGAGGTCTACGAGGAATACGAGAAATCCTGCAGGATGGCGCGCAAGAGGCCGCGCAGCTCGCGCTGGTACAAGGAGTACCTGAACGATTTGGAGACGCTCGGCCTGATTGTGACCACCCCGAGCGGGAAGGGCGTCCGGGGGCAGACCACGCTGATAAAAATCGGGCCCAACCCGGATTCGGTCATGGAAACGCTGAAGAAGAACCTTTTCGGGGCCTAGGAGGAGTAGTATCTCTCCATTTTCCTCTTCGCGGAGTTCAGGAATCTCCTTGTCCCCTGCTGTTTGGCCGCGAACATGTCCGCCTTCAGCTCCTCCTCATCCTCGAGGGAGCGTCCGTCGAGGAAGGCATGGAGGAGGGGGATCTTGGAGTATATCCAGCCGCTCGTCTTGTAGAAGGAGGAGTTGTTCGCGAGGTGGCCGTATTCGTGCAGGAGCACCGCCTCGAGCTCCTTCTCGCTCAGTATGTCCAGCATCCCCTGGGAGATGACTATCCATTTCCTATAGCCCCCGTAGGAGAATGCGAAGGGCTTGCCCTTGTCAGCGAGATATACCGGGACGCGGGAGGGAAGCTTCGCGGAAAGTGCCTCCGAAATGACGGCTTTGTTCCACGCCAGATAAAGGTTCGGCATTAATATGTAGCCGAAAAGGAACGAGCCCATTACTGCGGCTGGTATGGCGTACATGAGCGCATGCTCGGTGCAGAAGGGCAGATTGTCATGGCACATCATGGTGAATGCGAAATAGGCCACCATGAAGAGGAGGCTGAAGACAAGGGGGTATGACCAGCGTATCCTTGACCTCATGCCCTCCCGCCGGATTATGACGAACAGCGAGACAGCGGCGAGGGCGCCGAAGATGAGGAGCGAGGCTAGCCCGAGCGGATTCTTCAGGAATGCCTCAAGGCACGGCCCGAGGACGCATTCGAGCTCCTTCATGCTTTCCCTTCGCTGAACCTCTTGTGGAAGTACGCTATAGCCTTATCCCCGAACTTGCTTATAATACCGTCCACCTGGCCCTTCAGATACTCCTCTTCTATTTCCGCCGGGCTTTTCCTCAGGAAGTATATGTACCTCGTGCCTCCGCGGCACGTCTCTATCTCGCGGTCAACGAGCCGCTTCCCATGAAGCCGGTCCAGCATGACCGCGACGCTGGTGAGGACTACCTTCTGCCTCTTCGAGACCGAGGCATGGACGTCCCTCACCTTCATCTTCCTGCCCGGAAGCAGGGCTTTGAGGACCTCGGCTTCCAGCGGGCTCAGCTCCTCCAGAACTCCCTTTGCAATCATAACCAATCAACCTTTACAATAAATGTAAGGCTTACAAATGTTTAAAAATAGATTGGTTTAGTATTACACG
This sequence comes from Microcaldota archaeon, assembly GCA_040754495.1. Classification (GTDB taxonomy): domain Archaea; phylum Micrarchaeota; class Micrarchaeia; order Anstonellales; family Bilamarchaeaceae; genus Bilamarchaeum. Next base: position 7,821 of record JBFMCO010000014.1, on the reverse strand, counting down.
CATTGTAAAACTTACAAAAAAGAAAAAGGTGACATGATGGATGAAAGGAGGACCGTGGAGGATTCCCGGAAAAGGCAGGCCGGCGAGGGGCCGGCCGCGCAGGCAGGGGGGACGGCTCCGGAAGGGCCCCAGTACCATACGATACTGATAGGGCTTCTTGCCGTGCTGGTGGTCGTGGCCGCGTTCAACCAGTTCCAGATTGCGACCCTATACTCGATGCCGCTGGTGAAGGCCGGGGGAGTGGCGGCCGCGCAGGCGGCGCCTTCAACCCAGGCGCAGCCGTCAGGGGCTTCGCTGCAGGCGGTGGATGTCCGCCCAACCGGCGTCCCGGCCATATACGGCTCAGAGCTCGGCATCAGGTACGACGATGTCTCCGAGACGAACCCGCAGCTTGCGGACAGCACGATAGACAAGCTCGCCATATACGACCAGCAGATAGACCTGCAGGGCGCCGACCTGCAGCGCTACGTGAAGATAGGGACGAGCATAGCGTGCGAATACTGCTGCGGCGCGAAGACGCTTGTGTTCGCGACCGGCGCGCCGGCCTGCGGATGCTCGCACAGCTACGCCATGAGGGGGCTTGCCAAGTACCTCATCAAGAACCACGGCTCCGAGTACACGGATGACCAGATCCTCGAGGAGCTCGGCAAGTGGAAGGTGCTGTTCTTCCCGGGCGTCCATGCCCAGAAGGCGGCCGTCCTCAAGTCGCAGGGCGTCGAGCTGAACTACGTCAATCTCGCCTCCAACAAGTACCGCGGCATAGAGAGCGCAGCCTCGGCTGGCGGTAGCGGCGGTGCGATGGTAGGAGGATGCTAGGGAGAGGTGATGAAGGATGGACAAGGAATTCCTGGTATTGGCAGTCGTGTCAATACTGCTCGTAGTCGCGGTCGTGCAGGCTTACCAGCTTTCCGGCCTGGTTGGACAGGTGTCTGGTCCGCAAGCCGGGGCGCTGGCACAGGCGGTTGACCCGATGGCAGGCCACCACGACCAGCCCGCCACAGCAGCCGCGAAGCCGGCAGGCAGCGGAATGGTAGGAGGTTGTTAGAATGAAGAAATGCAAGGATTGCGGCAAGATAGTGTTCGCCTGCTGCGGCAACGAGCCGGGCGACTACTGCTATCATTGCGAGGAGAGAATGGACGACAAGAAAGGCAAAGGTGCCGGCGACGGCGAGGGTGATGCGGCATGAACAGGGAGATGCTCATGGTGCTGGTGGCCGCCATACTCGTCATCGTCACCCTTGTGCAGGCGTTCCAGCTGTACGGGCTGGTGAAGCTCGCCCAGAATGCGCCGGCACAGACTAACGCGCCAGCAAATGGCCAGAACGCGCAGCCTGCGATCCCACCAAAATCTGCAGGCAGCGGCGCCGGGATGGTGGGAGGATGCTGAGGAGGGCGGCAGCGCTCCTTCTGCTCCTCCTGCTTCCCGGCGTTTTCGCCGGAGGGGTGCTCATCTACAAGAACGAGGGATGCGGGCACTGCGTGATGTACATGGACGACCTCATGGATATGCTTGAGCGCAACGGCTACAGCGACGTGGCCATAAAGGATTACATGTCCGACGCGCAGGCCCGCACCGAAGTCGCAGCCATACAGGAGCGCTTCGGAGTCCCGCTGGGGATGCAGGGCCACCTCCTCGTGCTTGTGGACGACAAGTACCTCTTCGAGGGCCACGTGCCGCCGGAGCTTATTGAGGGTTACCTGAAGGCCCCGGGCGGCCAGGTGGTGGTGACGCAGGACAGCATGGACAAGCCTACTGGCTACAAGATGCTCATGGACGGGAAGGAGCACGCCTGCCCCATAGACCAGCCGATTGCGGACTGCGCGGCGGCTGGAGGGGGCGCGGGAAGCGGAGCCGGCTCGCTCGGCCTCATCCTCCCGCTCTCATTGCTGGTCCTTGCAGGAGGCTTCGTGGCCTACTCGCTCAGAGGGAACTGAATGAAAGCGTCCCACCTGCTTCTTTTCCTTTTCCTTATCGTAGCAGCGGCATATCTGTATCTTTCGCAGAACATGGTCGGCCTGGTCATAGTGACGGGATTCCTCGACGGCATACATCCCTGCGGCTTCACCGTGCTCCTTTTCTTCATCGCGTTCCTGCTCTCGGTCAAGCGCACGAGGACGCAGATACTGGCATTCGGCCTCCTCTACATCCTGGGCGTGTTCATCGCCTATTTCGGGATAGGGCTCGGGATAATGAAGGCCGTCTCGGTCTTCGAGCCGCACTTCATGGCGAAAGCCGGCGCGGTTCTTTTGCTTGCGGTGGGGGCCGTTTCCGTCAAGGACGGGCTGATGGGCACGAGCACGCTCAAAATCCCGGAGTTCAGCAAGCCGTATCTCTCGCGTTTCCTGGAGAAAGGAACCATGTTCGCCACGTTCATCGCGGGCATACTCGTCGGCCTCTGCGCCTTCCCGTGCGTAGGGGGGCTCTACGTGGCGATAATCACGCTGATTAGCTCGAAGGGGCTGGACGTGGCAGGACTGGGGCTCCTGGGACTTTATAACCTCATGTTCGTGCTGCCCCTCATCCTGGCGCTCGTGGTCTCGTCTGACGAGCGGGTTCTCGAGAGGCTCGAGAAGGCCGAGAAGGACAACCGGCGCAACTTCAAGCTCGGAATGGGCCTGCTCATGGTGCTCTTCGCGCTCTACATACTGTTCGGAGGGACGATGTGATGGAGCTTGCGCTGCCGTTCCTGACCGGCGTCGTTTCGTTCATATCGCCCTGCATCATACCCATGATAATAGTCTATCTTACGACTATCACGGGCTTCAGCTTCGATGCGCTGCTGCGCGACGGCGGCTCTGCGCCGGTCAGGCGCCAGCTTTTTGCTAAGACGCTCGTCTTCGTGCTGGCCTTCACGCTGGTCTTCACGGCAGTGGGAGCGGCGGCCGCGGCCCTTGCCGGGGCAATGCCGGCGTTTTTCGGCATAACGTCGCTGCTCGCAGGGGTCCTGTTCGTCATACTCGGGCTGCATTATCTAGGCCTGCTCAAGGACGTCCTGTGGCGCTTTGGCGGCATGATGGATGATGAGAAGCTGCAGAAGGCCACGGAAAGGTGGCGCGGGGAGGACGGCGCGCTCTCCTACGCAGGCGTCTTCCTGGTCGGGGCCATCTTCGCCCTCGTCTGTTCGCACTGCATATCCCCGACGCTCTTCCCCACGCTCATGCTCGCGGCCTCAACGCAGGACACCTTTGCGGGCGGGCTCATCATGCTGGCGTTCTCGGCAGGCCTCGGGCTTTCCTTCCTTCTGGCATCGCTGTTCTTCTCGCGCACTATGGAAAGCCTGAAGCTGCTCCAGCGCCACCAGCGGGCGGTCCGCCTCGCGGTCGGCGCGATATTCATAGTGATGGGCCTGCTCCTTTTGAGCGGCCAGTACCTTTCGTTCGTAAGCCTTCTCTATCGGGCGATTCCCTGGAGGGGCATCGGGATGTGATAACATGGATGAAAAAATATTGTACGGAGCCGTCCTCGTGGCGGCAGGGGCGCTGCTGTCGTTGGCCTTCCTTTCGTTCCTGGCACCGCCGGCTGCGGCGCAGAACCAGGGCGCAGGGCAGCCAGGGCCGGCGATTGCCTTGGGCTCGCCGCCGCCGGAGTGCGGGGATATCAACGACCCGAGCAACCTCCAGCACCTGAGCCACCACCCTGACAGGTTCCAGGAATGCTACAAGTACGTGAACCCGGTGAAATTCAAGCAGGCGGTCGGCCAGGACCTGTCCAACTTCCAAAGGTGAAGCGGTGAACAAGGTTTATCTGCTCTACCTATCCGTCATGCTTGCGATTGTCGGAACGATAGCAATGACGCCGCTCCTCGCCTTCCACGGGCCACGGGAGCTGGCATCCCTGAGCTACAACCTCTACGCACCGACCTGCCACCAGTGGATATACCGCTCGAGCTGTGTCTTCTACGACGGCACGGAGCACTGGGTCGGGGACTGCATACAGAAAGGGGAGGGTGCCGTGATAAGCACGGAGTTCACCAATGCGAGGCGCGCCTGGGACGGTGTCTTCGCCTACTCGCGCGAGCAGATAGGCCTGAACCGGGCTGAAAAGGTGCTCTATGGGGATGTTGCCGGCTACAAGTTCCCGAACGACACGAGGAACATCGGGATATATCTGTCCATGCTGCTGGCCGGCCTTGCCCTGCCTTTCGTATGGAAGAAGCCATTCGTCCCCCACGTCGCCTTCCTTCTGCTCGCGATACTGCCGCTTGCGGTCGATGGGACGGGCCAGCTTCTTGAGTTCTGGGAGAGCACGAATCCGGTGCGCTTTGCAACCGGCATGCTTGCAGGGGCGGCCGCGTCCGTCTATATCTACGCGCTGGTAGAGAGAAATTTCGGGTGATGGATTGCTATCCAAACTATGGGACTCGATTAGGAAAAACCATTTCGCCATGATGGCGGTGTGCTGCGCGCTGCCGGTGCTGGTGATACTGGCCTTCCAGCTTGCCGGGATAAGCGGCTGGTGGCTCTTTCCGCTCGCGACGCTCATCTGCGTCGGGAGCCATGTGGCCATGATGGCCTTCGGAGGGAAAAAATGCCATTAGAACCTAAACCGGAAACCGGAGGCCGGAAACCGGCAACCCGCTGGTGGTGGCCGTGGATAGAGAACATTTTCTGGATAGGGGTCTTCATCGCGGCCTACATAGCGATGATGAAGGTGATGCACCCGGGCTTCACTTTCTTCGGGATATAGGCCAAAAGAGGTGATTACATGGGTTGTTGCGGAGATAGCGGGCATGGAAAAGGAAAACAGGAGGGCGGAGGCATCAACTGGGTCCAGGTTGTCGCATTCGGAATGTTGATATTGCTTGCCGTAGGTTTCATATTGGGAAGATGACATGAAAGCCCCGATTGCGGCAATGCTATTGCTTCTTACGGTCTTGGGTTGCACGGCGAAAGAGCCGGGCCCTGGGAACGCCACATACACGAATATCACCGAGTCCACGCTGCAGGGAATGATGGAAGAGAAGGACTTTTTCCTCCTCGACGTCCACGTGCCGGAGGTTCAGGAGCACCTGAACGGCACGGACGCCTTCATACCATATGACGCGATAGGGCAGAACCTCGACAAGCTGCCGCAGCAGCGGGACGCGAAGATAGTCGTCTATTGCAGGACCGGAAGGATGAGCGCGGATGCTTCCCAGAAGCTCGCCGACCTCGGATATACGAACGTGTACAACGTGATGGACGGCATCGGCTCATACCGTGATACGGAGGGCGCCGGCATCCAGACTGGACCGCAGCCCCAAAACGCCTCGCAGAACGCATCGCCCGCGGCTCCGGCGGATGACGCGAACGCTTCTGCCAACGCGCTTGCCGAAAAGATAATACCCTCCGGGGGCATTGTCCTGCCGGTGCGGTGGAACGACGTCGGCCCGAGGACGCTTGCCAGCGGGGCAATAAACCTGTCGAAATTCGAGGAGCGCATGGCGTTCAACGGCAGGCCGCTCACCCCGGAACAGATGGGGATACTCGTGAATGGGAGCGATTCCGCCATCATGATGGACAGGAACAACTCCTACTTCGTCCTCAACGTCTTCTGGGCCTTCGGCCTGGCTAACAGGAACCCGGTGCTGGGCGGCGTGTCGGGCAAAATCGGCGATGCGTCCGTGAACAACATGGCAAGCACGGCAGGATGGCCGCTTGGCGAGAAAAGGGGCCGGGAGCTGTATAACGGCGCGGACCTGCTCGTGCTCGACGCGAGGCAGCAGGAGTTCGTGGAAAGCGTCGCGAACAGCACCTACCGCCCCTGCTGCAACAACCCGACTTCCTTCCCGGACTGCAACCACGGCATGGCGGCCCTCGGCCTCCTCGAGTGGATGGCATACCAGAACGCGAGCGAGGACGAGATGTACGATGCCTTGCTGACAGCCAACAGCTACTGGTTCCCCCAGTCGTATATAGAGACGGCTGCTTATCTCGGATATCAGAACGTGAGCTGGGAGAGCGTAGGCGCGAGGGAACTTCTTTCCGCGAATTATTCGAGCTACACCGGCTACCAGAACACGAGGAAGAAGCTGGAGGGCTTCCCTCCGGTACTCATTCCGGGCGGAGGCTGCGGGGTTTGATAATAAGGATAGATGAAGAAGACCGTGTGGGGTGATGGATTTGAGATTAGACGTGAAGCAGGCTGCGGTTGCGCTTGGCCTTACCTTTGCAACAGGACATCTTGCGTGGAATGTCCTTGTGGCCCTGACCGGAGGGGGGATTATAGGGTATGCCCTGACGGTGCACCACATAGGCGGCGTGGCGGCCACGGCTCTGCCTCTCGACGCAGCCAATCTTGTCGTGGGAACCGTGCTCGCCTTCGTTTCAGGAGCGTTCTTCGGGGCCCTGTTCGCGCTGATATGGAACACGCTCGGCAAGGAGAGGTAAAATGGCTGCGCGAAGGCAGAAAGAGGCTGCAGCTCCGGAGCGCTCTGCCGGACTCAGCGAGAGCGAAAAGAGGGCAAGGGTCTATCTCGTAGCCGCAGCCTTCGTCCTTTTTTCCATAATACTCATTTCGCTCGTCTATCTGGCGACAACGCCCGAAGCGACCGCGACGCTTGCGTTATCTTACGCTGGCGGCGTCTCCAACATTCTTCTTCCGTGCACCCTCCCGCTGGTCTTCGTCATCGTACCGATGAGCATACTGGTCGGATGGCGCAAGGGGATAAAGATGGCGCTCGTCTTCGGCCTCGGACTCACCATAACGCTTTCCATCTATGGCGCGGCAATCGCGGTCGTGGGGGAGTTTCTCGGCCTTGACACGGCAACACGGGTGATGTATTCTCTTGCAGGCGTGGCAGCATTCATCTTCGGATTATCCGAACTCAAGCTCATAGGATTCGAACTCGCGCCTGTCTACGTAAGCATGCCTAAATTCGTGCAGGAGCGGTCGGAGTACATAAAAGTCTTCGTGCTTGGCCTCCTTCTCGGGAATGCCGGCATAGGGTGCCCCAATCCCGTGACGTATGTGCTGCTTACATTCGCGGCGACGAGCGGGGACGCGGTCCAGGGGGCAGTCCTCATGGCGATGAACGCCATCGGCAGGATAACGCCCATAATCTTCATGGTAATACTTGGCGTGATAGGGGTCAATTCGGTCGACATAATAAGAATGGGCAGGGACCGCGTCGAGAGGGCAACCGCATGGGCACTCATCTTGCTCGGGGCGTTCATATTTTTCAACGGCGTTTTCGGCCACCTCTGGTATGAGGGCGGAGGCTTCCATGAAGGCCTGAACTACGCCTTCATGAGACTTGGCGGACAGATGATAGGCGAGGCGGATATCGAAGGGATAGAAGAGATAGAAGGGAAAATACCGTTGAGCGAATATGCTGTCCTTATGAACCTGCTGCTCACGGCAGGCGTGGCTGGGGTCTTCTACAGGAAGGCAAAAACGGACGGCCAGCGCAAAGAGGCTTTGATAGCAGCCGCCGTATTCCTCTTATGGAGCGTACTGCTCTTCAATCTCGGACTCAATGCCCACGAGATGCTGTTCGGTGAAGGTGGTTGAATTGGCAAAGGACGTAGTTTGCGGTATGGAAGTTGACGAAAAGAAGGCGGTAAAAGAGAGCTACAAGGGCAAAGCGTATTTTTTCTGTTCTCCCAGCTGCCAATGGGCTTTCAGAGAGAACCCGGGGCAGTTCCTGAAGTAGCGGGATTTCTCTGAAGGCGCATTATCTTCACGGCTTAACTGGAAGCATCATGCTTGCTTCTATTTATAGTCTAGGACAAAATTAGACGAACTTTTATAAATTGTCCTCCGTAGATACTATCTATGGTCTGGCATCTACCAAAAGGAGATGAATTCCTCCCCAAAATATCCGTTGAAGAGTTAAGGCA
>JBFMCO010000013.1:0-6255 GCA_040754495.1 Microcaldota archaeon | reverse complement strand
GAAAAACCGGCGGAGAAACTGCGGGAAGAGAAACCCGCACCAGAAAGGGCGCCTCCGAAGCCGGCCGAGAAGCCTGCAGAGAGGAAGGAGAAGGCGCCGGAAAAGAAAGGATTCTGGGACAAGCTGAAGGACTTCCTCAGGGGTTGAAGTGCTCCATCTCTTCGTCCCAGGCACGAAGAGCGCGGACAGCCTGCTCCTTCTGCACGATGCTGGCGGGGACGAGAATTCCCTGATGGCGGCTGGGCACGACATTTCTGCCGGGGCAGCCCTCCTCGGGGTGCGCGGAAGGTCCGAATGGGGCGGCAGGAGGAGCTTTTTCTCGAGGGATGCAAGCGGCGCGCCCGTGCTGGAGGACTTCCTCATGCGGTGCGAAGAGCTTTCTGATTTCATCAGGGCCGCGAGGAGGGACTATGACCTTCGCCGGATTTTCGCGCTGTCGCACGGGACCGGGGCCGACATGGCCGCTTGCCTGCTTTTCCTGCGCCCGGAATCCATTGACGGCGGAATCCTGTTCAGGCCGTCCGCTGCGATAATACCGAAGGAGGCGCCGGACCTCCGGGAGAAGCACGTCTGGGTGGGTGCCGGAAGGAAGGACGACATATCCCCGGGCACGAAGAGCGGGGCCATCGCCGCCGCGCTCTTAAGGTGCGGGGCGGATGTCACGCTGAGATGGCACGAGGGCGCTCATGAGATCGCCCGGGACGAGATCGCCGCAGCGCGGAGATGGCTCGGCCGGGTGGTGCAGGGATGAATGGCTGGTTCAGCCGCGGTTCCTCTTTCCCCACTCCACTATGAGCGCGTGGTATTCCTTGTAGAGCGGGACGCTGCGCGGAAGGGAAGACTCGAAATAGGCGCGGTAATCCTCGTAGTCCTTTCCCTCGAAGATGCCGTGGGCAAAGCAGAACCTGCGCGTGTAGGCATCAATCACGAAAAAGGGCCGTCCGTATGCATAGAGCAGGATGGAGTCGGCCGTCTCCCTCCCCACCCCTTTTATTGATAGAAGCTCATCGCGGGACGGCGGACGCCTCCTCTTTTCGAATGCGGCATAGCGCTCTGAAAGAAGCCTCAGCCGCTGTGCTTTCTGCCTGTAGAATCCGCTCGGGCGGATGAGCGTCTCCAGTTCCCGGTCGCCGGTCTCCAGCAGCGCGCGCGGCGAGAGCTTCTTTGCAGCCTTCAGGTTCGCGATTGCCTTCTCGACGTTCTTCCAGTTCGTGTTCTGGGTGAGGAGCGCGCCCACGACGACCTCGAACCGCGAGTGCGCGGGCCACCAGCGCTGGGGCCCGAACTCCCCAAGGAGCTTCTTGTACAGGTCGTAGGCTTTCATCCCCTCAGCCGCTCCAGGGCGAGAACGCCGATCTCCTTGAGCTTGCCGCGGCATCCGGCCGCGCCGTCCTCTTCCAGGTCGGTCATTATCATGGAGGACTCGCCGTCCTCCACGACGAGGCTCGTCTGGTACGTCCTGCCGGTGACCTTGCTCTTATAGACGGAAACGAAAGAGCGCTCGCCCACGCCCACCCCTTCCTCGGTTATCGCCGCCTCGTCTGTCGAGTTCTCGAACACGAACTGGTCCTTTATCTCCTCTATGGGCTTGGACGAGGGGACGTAGATTATCGTCAGGAAATCCAGGGCCGAGCCGTCGTTGTACTGCCCGGCCTCGCTGCTGGAGTACATGCAGAAGGCCATGCCGTCGCCCGATGCCGGGAAGGAGCCGACCTCGCTGAATCCGCAGATGCGCTCGATGTCGTCTGCGGCCACGATGGAGCATGGCTGGAGTATGTCCTTGCTCCCGAAACCGGAATCGGCCTGGCCCGCGCAGCCCGCGAAGAAGGCTGAGATTGCTAGTGCAAGAAGAATGTGCTTCATGGGAAGGAATACGCACCCAATGGTTTAAACGGTTTCCAAAACCCAGAACCCGAAACGCCCTTCATGCGAGGGCGTTCGGCGTTATGTCCTTCCTGCCGAGCACGTATTCCGTGCGCAGGGAATCCAGGACCGGCTGGAGCCCCTCGGAGGGCAGGCTCAGGCTCGTCACCACGTCGCGCAGCTCGTGGAGGTGCTCCCGGTTGTCCGGGGAGGCTGGAAGCGGAATCAGCGGGACCATGCCCTTCTTCTCGAACCCGTCCGCGATCTGGAGCAGCGACTGGTCGAGCGGCGCGAGGGCGCGCAGCACCTTCGCGAGCTCTGCCCCGCTTGATATCGGGTCTAGCTCGTTCCTCACCCTGCGCAGGAAGAAAATCGAGCTCGGGTGGTTCAGCGGCATCGCGGACATCCCGAAGCCCCTTCCGAGCAGGATGAGGCGCCCGGCAAGCTCGGCGGATATGCCGCACAGCGCCGTGGAGAACACGACGTAAGCAGGCACCTTTCCGGAGAGCGCGGCGGAATAGAGGAGGATGTGCGTCTCGCGCACGTTGTCGGACTTTGCGAACGAGCGGCAGATGACGAGAATGTTCTCCGGGAGCATGTAGCCGTCCATGGCGCCTATCATGGCGCCGGAGCGGTCTTTCGCGCAGACCATGAAGTATCCATCTATCATCTTCACTTCCCGCCCGCATGGGGCAAGTATGCTCGTAGCCTCCGTGTATTCGGGGGACGAGCGGCTGAGGCTGAAGAATTTCAGCCCGTCCTCGAATATGGCCCTTCTCAGCCTGAGGCGGTCCTCCCACTCAGGAAGCATGTCGAGCGCGGGGGAAAGCTCCACTGCGAGCGTGCCTGCGGCCGCTTTATAGTCGAACGGGACGGGAGGAGAAGGCTCGGGCGGCGCCTCGGGCTTGGGCGGAGCTGCGGCGGCGGGTTTTTTCTCGGAAACAAGAACGATTTTCGGCTGCGATGGCGGGGACGGGGGAGCGGGCGGAACAATCGGGGGCTGTGCTTTTTCCGCGGGCGGCGGGGCTTTCTTTTCAACCTCGGGCTGGGGTGCCTTGGGTATTGAAGGCGGTGCTGAAACCGCGAGCGGGCCGGGCTTCCCTATGACCACCAGTTCCCGATGCTCCGCTTTCTGCAGGGGCTTTGCTTTCTTTGCCTTCCTGAGCGGGGCGCGTTTCGCCTTGAGAGCCGGCTTTTTTTTCGGCGCCCTTTTCGCCTTGAGCGGCCTCTTTGGCATCTTCGCCTTTATTGCCTTCGCGGCCTTCCGCGCCTTTTGCGCTTTTTTCTTAGGAACAGACCTGGCCTTCGGCTTTGCTGCCTTGGGCTTCCCGGCCTTCTTCGCCATGGCTTAGAAAAGAAAGACAAGATTTAATTCATTTGCGGAGGGCATCGAGCGCGGCCGATGCGGCCCTCAAGAGCTCGATGTCGTTGGGCGGGCACGAGTCCACGCCGTTGATGATGCCGGAATCCACGAGGGGGAGGAGCGCCTGCACGACACTGCCCTCGTACGCGCCGACAATGACCGCGGAGGCGGGGTTTCTGGCCCTGAAGCTTTCGAGCGTGCGCTTGAGCTTGTCCGTTTCGAGGCCCATCATCCTGGAGCTGCGGAGCACGAGGACGTCCGCCTGGAATCCCGGGTTCGCGAAAAACTCCGAGTACCCCACCGCACGGCTCTCATCCGAAGCGCCTACCGCCTCGAACACTGCGTATTTCAGCATGGTGGTTTCGATGTGCAGGTCCTTGTCATCCACCGCGAACACGACTTTTTTGCCCGCGACCGCAGGCCCGAGAGCCTTCTTGCTCTCCATGATGTCGCCGAAGCCGCTCCCCTCTTTGATTGTCGGCTCACCGAATCTGTATTTCCTCATGACTTGTATTAAATGGAAAGAAATGTTTATAACCTGTGGGATTTTTAACACGCTTGCAGCATAATATGAGTATGGGCGGTGGTGAGCAGAGGGGGATGGTCGAGGAGTTCTGGCATCGCAGGAAGATGCCTATCCACCTGCTCCAGCGCGATGTCGAGCCCATCCATGTGAATGTCCGCCTGTCCCGCGATGCGGTCGCGTATCTGCGCAGGCAGGGCTATAGCCAGCGGTTCTGCGACGCTCTCGCCATGCTGCTCCAGACCATGACGAACGCCGTGATAAATTCCGCTGAGAACGCCGACACCCTGCGGAGGCAGAGGGAGAGGCGCTCGCTTACGGACGGGACGTTTCCCGAGGCGCCGGTGCGGGCGAAGATGCCGACGAACCTCCGGTCCTCGTGGATGTTCCACGGACTCGGCACCGGGGAGCCTGCGCTCATGATGCCTTTCGAAGCCCCGTACTATCCCGACAGGACTCATTACCCGGAGGTCAACAGGGCGTTCTCTTCCGCAGAGGGCCAGCGGTTCATGAAAAGGTATTACACGACCGGCTGGCTCAGGCAGGACGAGAGAAGCGGGGAATGGATTGTCGCGCCGCCCGCGCCTCCGCGGGACGTCGTGCCGAGAAGGACCGAGAGATGATTCAGCCTTTCGCGGCTTTCATCGCTATTTCTCCAACGACAGGGAGACCGTAGAGCTTCCCCTTGTACGCGTTCCACGCGCACAGCAGGCAGAGAAGCAGCGGGACCAGGTAGAGCGGCACGAACAGGATGCTCATCAGCCGCCATACTGCGCCCGGAAGCACGATGTCCAGCATGATGTCGAGTATGCCGAGAAACAGAAGGTAGATGACGAAGCAGCCGAAGAGGATGAGCGACTGGAAGGCGTGGAATGCGAGGAATTTCTCCTTCTTCTTTTCCGTGAGCAGGATGATTAGCGGGACGAGGACCATGATGAGGTAGCCGAGCGCTCCCCAGAGCTTCGATTCCTCGGAAACCGATTTCTCGGCCACGAAATCCTTTGCTTTTTCGACTGTCTCCTTCGCGCCTTTCTTTATGTTCTCAAGCTCCCCGGCTATGTCCTTGCCCTTGCAGGCAATGAATAAAAAGTTAGCACCTCGGGGCGGGTGTGGGCTGGTTGCCGGGAACTCGGTGCGGGCTGCGAGAAGGGAAAATTGGGCTGTCATGAAATCTCTGCGGAGATTTCACTTCTTCCCAAATTTCCAGCCGGCAAAACTGGAAACCGGAAACTGGGAACAAAGGGAAATTTGGGCCCGCGCGGTTGCCAGTTGGCAGTTCCCGGCAGCCGGCAACCAGCAGCCCGACGTGAAACGGACGGGTTTCCCGCAACGGGCAACCAGCAACCGGAATGTACCAAAACACAATCAGTTTCGCAAGCGCGGCAAATCTCTAAAGAGCTGACGCACAATTGGCCGAAAATCAAGGAAGAGCTCGAGCATTACGGTCGCTACTTAACCAAATGGAATCTCGTCAAAGCGATAACCATCCTGTCGGAAGCCCGCAAGAGCCGCTTCTTGAGGCGACGGACGCCAAAATACGGCTCGATGAACAAGGCGTTCACGGATGAGGAACTGGAGCATTTCTTCAGCGTCATAAAGGACCCAAAAACGCATCTTCTGTTCAGCTTCCAGGCAATCCTAGGTCTGCGAATCGGAGAGGCCGTAAGGCTGAATATTAAAGATATAAACCTGAAGACACGAGAGCTCCGAATTTTCACAGAAAAGAGCGGCAAGACCGATTACCTCATCATCCCCGAGGCCCTCTTTGACAGGACTATCCGCTACATCAACTCCTACGATCGGGACATATCGGCAGCCAACGGCTTCCTGTTCTTCTCTTTCGGTCAGGGCAGAAAGGGCACAGCCACAGAACCACATTACACGACTGAGACGGCGAGGAAATTCTTCAGGCAGTACGCGATGAAAGCCAGGCTGGAAGAGGTATACGGCTACAGCACTGGCCCGAAGCCGCATGAGCTGAAGCGCCTGACGCCCCATAGCCTGAGGCATTACGCCATCACGAATTTCTGCAGGAAGAACGGCGGCAATGTCATGCTGGCGGCGAAGTTCGCCCGTCACACCAACCTCCAGATAACGATGACGTACATCCACGCCAAGAAGGAAGAACTGTATGAAAGTATCGAAAAGGCGAACAACGAAAACTTATTGCATAAGGTAAAACGAATTCAGGAAGACCTCATTTAAGGTTGGCTGCTCATCTCTTCCTCTTCCTTTCAATAATATTTTTCAAAAGTAATGGACTCGCTTCTTCGAAGGATTTCCCCGATTTAATGCTATTACATATGAAACAACATGCTCTAAGGTTATCTTTTGTATTGTCACCGCCTTTACTTTGAGGAATATAGTGATCTATGGTGGCTGGACTGCACCCCTAAAAGTGGACAATTAGAAAAGACTCATCCCACTATTGAAAAGGGGTGCAAAAATGAAATTGAAGCGCAGGTTCACGAGAGAATTCAAGCTGGCAGTAGTACGGGAGCTGCAA
>JBFMCO010000012.1:0-7120 GCA_040754495.1 Microcaldota archaeon | reverse complement strand
AGCTCCGAAACAGGAAGAGCGCAAAGAGCACAAGGCCCCCGAGCACAAAGAACACAAGACCGCTGAGCACGGAGCCGCGCACAAGGCTCCGGAGCACGCCCACGGGGCAAAGAAGGGTGAAAGCAGATGACGAAAGCCAAAGGTCCTAGTTTCAGGGTATACTTCAGGAGGCGGAGGGAAGGCAAGACCAACTTCGCCAAGAGGCTGGCCCTCGTTAAGAGCGGCAAGACGCGCATGGTCGTCCGCAGGAGCAACAAGGGCGTGCTCGTCCAGTTCGTGGATTTCGACCCGAAGGGCGACAGGACGCTGCTGACCGTCAGCGGCACGCACCTCCTCAAGCTCTACAAGTGGCCGGCAAAAAGGAACGTATGGACCGCATATCTTGCAGGCCTCATGGCCGGGAAGATGGCGCAGAAGAAGGGCGTGAAGGAGTTCGTCCTCGACATGGGCATGTACGTGCCCTCGAAAGGCTCGGTCATATTCGCGGCGCAGAAGGGCGCGGCCGATTCCGGCCTCAGCACCCTCTTCGACAAGGAGAAAGTGCCCGAGGGAAAGCTCTCCAACCCGCCTGAGAAATACAAGGACATGTTCGGCCAGGTGAAGAGCAAAATCATCGCAGGGTGACGCTTATGGCAGAGAAAATCAAGACTGTAGACAAGGAATCTTGGACGCCCCGCACCATGATGGGGACGAAGGTGAAGAGCGGGGAGGTAACGACGCTCGAGGAGGTCCTCAGCTCCGGCCGCAGGATACTCGAGCCCGAGATGGTGGACGTCCTGCTTCCTGACATGGAATCCGAGACGCTCGAGATAAAGACCACCCAGAGGGTGACAGACTCGGGCAAGAGGGTGAAGTTCCGCGTCGTAACGGTCATCGGGGACAGGAAGGGCCACGTGGGCCTCGGCGTGGGCAAGAGCGACGAGCTCAAGCCAGCGATGGATTACGCCATCCGCGACGCCAAGAAGAACATGCTCGCGATAAAGACCGGGTGCGGGAGCTGGGAGTGCAAGTGCTCCATGCAGCATTCCGTGACGTCGAGGACCGCAGGCAAGGAGGGCAGCACGGTCGTGATGCTAAAACCCGCCCCGCGCGGGCTCGGACTTGCCGCTAACGACGTGGTGAAGAAGGTGCTCGGCATGGCCGGCGTCAAGGACGTGTGGAGCCAGGCGCAGGGCGGCAAGAACATCTACAACATGGCGGTCGCGACCATGAAGGCCCTTGACAACCTCAACCTGCTGAAGCCGAGGGCGGAATGAAAGGAAGATAGAAAGGAACCCTGGTTCCTTTCAAGGAGGTCATGCATATGAAAATCGCTGTCGTGCGCGTCCGGGGTGTGCGGAACGTCGCGCCCCGCATCAGAAAGACATTCGAGCTTCTCCGCCTTGAGCGGCCGAACCACTGCGTGCTTGTCGAGGACTCGCCGCAGAACCGGGGCATGCTCGAGAGGGTGAAGGATTATGTGGCCTACGGCCCGGTTGCCGAGGAGACGATACTGTCCCTGCTCAGCAAGCGCGGCAAGAAGGACGGCTCCAGCCTCCGCGAGGCGCTCAAGGAGGACGGGCTGAAGAAGGCCGCGAAGGAGATATCCGCCGGCAAAAAAACCGCGGAGTACGCAAACCAGGTGTTCAGGCTGAACCCGCCATCGCGGGGATACCGAGACAAGAGGAGGAACTATCCCGAGGGCGAACTCGGCAAGAGGCCGGAGATGGACTCCCTCCTGAGGCGGATGATATAAGGAAAAGGTGATGTTCATGAAAAGGAAGGCAAAGCAGAAGTCCGGATACCTTGGCCACAGGTCGCATGGACGCGGCAACGTGAAGAACCGCAGGGGCAGCGGCAACCGCGGCGGCCACGGCATGGCCGGCATAGACAAGCACAAGTGGAGCTGGGCTGCCAAGAACGCCCCGGATTATTTCGGCAAGCACGGGTTCGTCCCCCTTGGCCGCAAGGACGTGAAGGTGGCGCACCTCTACGACATAAACCAGAAGGCCCTTTCCGAGAAGCTGGAGAAGAAGGGCGGCAAGTACCACTTCGACTTCGACGGGAAAATCCTCGCTACGGGCGCCGTTACGGTCCCGCTCGTCATCCGGGCGCGCTCGTGGAGCAGGAACGTGGAGAAGAAGCTCGCCGAAGCCGGCGGGCAGATATCCAAGCTCGAACCAGCCTGAGGTCAGGTTTATAAACATACCCGGAACAATCTCACTTCGAGGTATCTAATGGGAGTAATAGACATATTGCACTCGCTAGCGGGATTTTTGCCCGAGATAAAGGCGCCCGGGAAAACGCTCGGAAGCAAGGAGCGGCTCATCTGGACCGGCATCGCCCTGGTGCTCTACTTCATCATGTACCAGACGACCGCCTTCGGCGTCCCGCAGACCTCGGGCGGAATCGACTTCCTCCAGACGATAACCGCGTCCAGGATAGGAAGCCTTCTCACTACCGGCATCGGCCCCATTGTGCTCGCGAGCATATTCCTCCAGCTGTTCGTGGGCGCCGGCCTCATCACGCTCACCCTCAAGGACAAGAGCGACCGCGCCAAGTTCCTCGAGGCCCAGAAAATACTCGCCATCATCCTTGCGCTCGCCGAAGCGACGATATTCGTAGTCTTCACCGGGCTGGTCCCCGTGTCCCCAGCATTCCCTAACCTCGGGGAAACCGTCATCACGGACCCGGTGACCGGCTTCCAGCAGGTCTATGCGCCCTATACAATGGCGCTCGTGGTCCTGCAGATAACGCTCGGCTCCATACTCGTCCTCTTCCTGGACGAGCTCGTGAGCAAGTACGGCATAGGGAGCGGAATCAGCCTCTTCATAGCGGCAGGCGTCTCCCTTTCCATAGCGGTCGGCCTCTTCGACATCCTTTTCGTGGGCATCCTGTACCCCCCGAGCGTCCTGTCGGTCATGGCCGACGGGGGCGCTGAGGCGCTCCCCAAGGCCATCCTGTCATTGCTGCCGTTCGGCTTCACCATACTCGTGTTCCTTGCCGTAGTCTATGCAGAGTCGGTGAAGGTGGAGATACCAATCGCGTTCGAGCGGGTGCGCGGCATCGTGCCAAAGCTCCCGCTGAAGTTCTTCTACGTCTCCAACATACCGGTCATATTTGCCAGCGCCCTGATAATCAACATGCAGCTGTTCGCCGGCGGGCTCATAGTGGGCCAATTCTGGGAAGCGACCGGCCAGCCCACGAACCTGACCGCAAGCCTGCAGGAGACCGGCGCATACTCATTGGACCGCGACGGTGTCGTGCCCATCATAGGATACGTGGACGCTGACAAGCGGCTGAGAGACGGCCTCCTGTACCTGTTCACCCCGCTGACCAGCCAGATAGGCGTCGGGACCGAGCAGCACTGGGCGCGCCTGAACGACAAGACGCCATACCTCGGGATTCCGGAATGGATACACGCCATCGTGTACATACTGCTTCTCGCGTCCGTGTCGGTGCTCTTCGGCCTCTTCTGGGTCGAAACGTCGAACATGGACGCAAAGAGCGTCGCAAACCAGCTCTCGGAATCCGGCCTCCAGATACCCGGCTTCAGGCGCGACCCCCGCATGCTCGAGACCGTGCTCAACAAGCACATCTTCCCGCTCACGGTCATGGGCTCGGCCGCTGTGGGCCTGCTGGCCGGCCTTGCGGACCTGACCGGCGCGCTCGGCACCGGGACCGGCATACTCCTTACGGTCGGCATCCTGCACAAGATGTACGAGCAGCTCGAGCAGATGAAGACCTTCGAGATGTACCCCAGCTTGTCGAAAATGTTCGGCGAATAGGCATTTCGGCACTCGGCATCCGGCATCCAGAACTGGAAAATGGGGAACCGGAAACCACCGGAGCAGATTGTGATGGCAAGAGTCTATATCGAGACGTATGGCTGCACGCTCAACCAGGCCGACAGCGACATCATGCGCGCCCTGCTGAAGGAGCGGCACGAGCTCGTGGAGACCGAGGAGCAGAGCGACGTCGTCATACTCAACACCTGCACCGTGAAGGGCGCCACCGAGAACAAGATACTCGAGCGCATCCGGAGGCTGGAGGGCGGGGGCAGGAAACTCGTCATAGCCGGCTGCATGAGCGCGAACGAGAAGAAGCTGCGCCGCTTCGCCCCGCGCTCGCCAATCCTCGGCACGTCCTCGCTGAAATGGGCGCCTTCGGCCGTCGATGACGCGCTTGCAGGCAAGGCAGCAATCCACAAGGTTTACGAGAGCAAGGACGGCCTCCCGAAGCTGATGACCGCCCCACTCTGCCGCATCCCGATTAGCGAAGGCTGCGTCTCGTCCTGCCACTTCTGCCAGACAAAGCTCGCCCGCCCCTTCCTCCGGAGCTTCTCCCCGAAGACCGTGTCGAGGTGGATAAGCGGGGCGCTGAACGGCGGGGCCAGGGAAATCCAGCTGGCGAGCATGGACTCAGGCGCCTACGGCATCGACCTCAGGACGAACCTCGTCTCGCTCATGGAAGCCATCGCCGCTGACGACAGCCACGAGCGGCCGTCCTGGGAATTCCTAGTCAGGCTGGGCATGATAAACCCGGACCACGCGAAAAGGATGCTCCCGGGCATCCTGCGTGCGCTGGCGCACCCCCGCTTCTACAAATTCCTCCACGCCCCCGTCCAGACCGGAAGCGAGAAGGTCTGCCGCGAGATGAACCGCGACCACACGGTCTCTGATTTCACTGAAATCGCCGCTGCGATGCGTAGCGCCATGCCCGACGCGACGCTCGCGACGGACATCATAGTCGGCTATCCGACCGAGACGGAGGACGACTTCAAGGCGACGCTCCGCCTCCTCCAAAACACAAAACCCGAAACCGTGAACCTCTCCAAGTTCAGCCCCCGCCCGGGGACGAAGGCCAGGGAGATGAAGCAGCTTCCCGGCAGCGAGATAAAGCGCCGGAGCGAGGAGGCGGCGGCGCTCATCAGGAGCCTTGGCTGGGAGCGGCGGAAGAGGTTCATAGGAAGGACGTGCCGCGTTCTCATGACCGAGAAAGAGAAGGATTTCAAAGGGAGGGACATAAACTACAACCAGGTCGTCGTGAAGGGATTCCGCGGGACGCCCGGCGACTTTGCCGATGTTGTCGTAACTGACGCTAACCACGGCTCGCTTTTCGCCGAGCCGGTAAATGCCAAGAGGTGATGTGGTGATTATAGCTTTGGGAGTGCCCGGGGCAGGGAAGACGACCGTGCTGAAGGGCCTCAAGACGGACTACAAGATTGTGAACTACGGGGACCTGATGCTCGAAATCGAGAAGAGGGAGTACGGCATAAAGGACCGGGACGAGATGCGGAAACTCCCCATCGGGAAACAGAAGCACGCCCAGGAGCTTGCCGCAAAGGCGCTCTCGAAGATGGAGGGAAAGGTAATCCTCGACACGCACTGCTCCGTCTCCACGCCATCAGGCTATTATCCGGGCCTGCCCTTCGCGTTCCTCAAGCTGTGGAAAGTCGAGGCGCTGATATACGTGACTGCGGACGTGAAAGAAATCATTGCGAGGAGGACGAACGACCCGACGCGCATACGCGACGTGGACGACATCGCCCTGCACGACGAGATGAACAAGGCATACCTCGCAGCATACTCGGCTTTCACGGGCGCTCCTGCCGTGGTAATATACAACAACCAGGGGAGGCTCGAGGAAGCAGTGGCCAGGTTCCAGTCGCTCCTGAAATAATGCTCACGAATTGACTACGAGCTTCAGGGCGCCCGGCGGCATTGGCTCCACGCGGTCCCTTCCAGTTTCCTTCGCATGATACAGCCGCGAATCGGCAAGCGCGATGATGGCATCGGCGACCTCCTCGGCGGACAGCCTCGTGGCCTCTATGCCGAGGTCGGCCGTGTCCGCGACTCCGAAACTGCACGTTATGCCTATCTTCGTTGAAGTCGAGAGCGCGAATCCGTGCTCGGAAATCGCAGTCCTCAGCCTCTCGGCCACCACCACCGCGTCCCTGACCTGGACGCCCTGGAGGATGACGAGGAACTCCTCGCCCCCGTATTTTCCTATCGAGTCCATGGTGTAGCCGCCTACGCCCCTCATGGTGTTGAGGAGTATGCCTGCTACGTTCGCCAGTACGAGGTCTCCCGCGTTGTGCCCGTGGGTGTCGTTGACTTTCTTGAAGTGGTCAATGTCGAGGAGAATCGCCGAGAACCCCCTCCCGCTGCTCACGAAATCCGCGCCGCACGAGCGGAGGGTGTCGTCAAGGCTTTTCCTCGTGGCAAGAAGGGTGAGGCCGTCAAGCGACGCGTCTATCGTGCGGGAGATGAGCGCGGTTATCATGCCGAAGACAGCGGCCGCTTCGCCCGGGTCGTCAGAGCCGCGGAGCCTGAGCGTGGGCTCGGACATGCTGGATATCTCGATGGCGCCTATCTTCTCGGTCCCGGACGTGCGCTCCACCGTGAGGTGCTTCCTGATGATGTTGACGTCCGCGGCCTCGCCCGAGCCGTCGAAGACGATGTACTCTCCGAATCCCGGGTGCGCGGCGACGGACGCGCTGAGCCTCCTCTGCACCGCAGAATCGCAGGCCCCGTCAATCGTGATGTCAATCCTCCTTATGCCCTCGAAGCAGTCAGGGATGAGCCTTAGAAGCTCCCGCAAATTCGTGCAGGAAAGCCTCTTCTCGATTAGCTTCATGGCCATTTCCCGACCGCCGCACTGAACCGGCTCCGGGTCGGCCTTCCTTCTCTCGACTAGCGCTCTCATCTGCGGCCTTGAAATCCTGGCCGCGCGCTCTTGCCTGTTCTCTTCGGGGCTATCTTTTAGGTTTCGCATGGAATCCCGATTTTTTTCTGGTCGGCCTAACCTGACAGTGGCAATATTTATAATTATATGTTTAACGTGTGCCAATCAATGTATCTATATGTAGCAATTCGCCCGCCCCACTTATGATATTTAAACCCTTTTCAGCATCTTTCATCCGGTCACTATGCTAGACATAAAGCTCATCAGGGAGAATCCGGCCCTCGCAGAGGCCTCCCTGCGCAGGCGCCACTACAAGGAGGACGCCCACGCCGCGCTCGCCAAAATCAGGGAGCTCGATTCGCAGTGGCGCGACATAAAAAAGGAGGAGGAGGAGCTGCGCGCCGAGCGCAACCGCCTCAGCCAGCAGATTAACGAGAAGAAGAAGCGCAAGGAG
>JBFMCO010000011.1:0-2168 GCA_040754495.1 Microcaldota archaeon | reverse complement strand
GACGGTCGTAGGCAAGACCGACAGCATACGCCGCGCAATCAGCTCTGAGTTCAAGAACCCGGGTGACATCATCTACGTGCTCGGGACCACGAAAGACGAGATGGGCGGGAGCGAGTTCTACCGCCTCTTCGGAGGCATTGGCAACAGCCCGCCGCAGGTGCGGCCGGAGGAGCACGTGCCGCTTTACCGGGCCCTCTCCGGAGCGATTGAAGAGGGCCTCGTCGCATCCGTCCATGACGCTTCCGACGGCGGCCTTGCGGTCGCGTTCGCGGAATCAGCCCTGGGCTTCGGCCTCGGGGCCGAGCTCGACCTTGATTGCGTCCCCTCGGACACCCAGAAGGAGGAGGCGGTGCTGTTCTCGGAGAGCCCGGGCAGGTTCGTGGTGAGCGTGACGCCCGCGAACGCCGAGAAGTTCGAAAACCGGATGCAGGGAACCGTATGCCGGAGGGCCGGCAGGGTGCGCGGCGACAGGCGCTTCCTGATGAAGCGCGGCGAGAGCATACTCATCAACGATGCCATAGAGGACATCCGCTCGGCATACATGAAGGGTGTTGAAGGTGCTTGAGGAGCTGAAAGAGGAGGCTGCAAGCCTCATAGCGGGCGCCTCCGGCGCACGGAAGGAGGATGCGCTCGCATCGCTGGAGATGGGAAAGGTCGGGGACCTCTCAAGCAGGATAGCGTTCATGCTCGCAAAAGAGGAGAAGGAGAACCCGGCCAAGCTCGCCGCGGAAATCGCAGCGAAAATCAACCAAAACCCAAAACCCAAAACCCAAAACTTCAGCAAAATCGATGCCGCAGGCCCGTACCTGAACTTCTACCTCAGCGACGCGGCCTACCGCTCCGTCCTCGCGGACGTCCTGAAGAGGAAGGAGCGATACGGCTCCGGCAGGGCGAAGCAGGGGAAGGTCATAATCGAATTCCCGTCCGTGAACCCGAACAAGCCCTGGCACATAGGGCACCTTCGCAATGCGCTCCTTGGCGACTCGGTCGCGCGCCTGCTCGAATTCGACGGCCATCATGTCGAGAGGATGGATTACATAGACGACCTCGGCCTGCAGGTGGCTCAGAGCCTCTGGGGCTTCCTCAATTTCGATTCCAACCCGAAGGGAAAGTTCGACACGTGGCTCGGCCACCAGTACGTCGGAATCGCCAAACGGTTCGAGGCTGACAAGGCAGTCGTGGAAGGCGTCCGCGACGTCCTAAAGCACATGGAGGAGGGGGACAACGAGATAGCGAAGGCCGGGCGGGACCTTGCGGAAAAATGCGTCGCGGCCCAGTACCAGACGGCGTTCGACTTCGGCGTCTATCACGACGTCATGATATTCGAGAGCGACATCCTGAGGACGATATTCCAGGAGGGCATACTCTACATCAAGGAGAACGATGCGGTGGTCCTCGAGAAGGAGGGCAAGAACGCGGGCTGCTGGGTGGTCCGGCTCGGCGAGGACTTCGAGAAGGAGTTCGGCAAGATGGAGAACCCGGACAAGGTCCTGATACGCAGCGACGGCACGGCAGTCTATACCGGCAAGGACGTCATCTTCCACCTCTGGAAGTTCGGCAAGCTCCCCAACTTCGCCTACGAGCCGTTCATGGAGCAGCCGAACGGCAAGACGGCATACAAGTCCTCGCCGCGCGGCAGGCCCATGGACTTTGGCGGCGCATCCGGCGCCATCAACGTCATCGGCGTCGAGCAGAAATACCCGCAGCGCGTCATCGTCGAGGTCCTCCGGCGCCTACATTTCACGCGCGAAGCCGGAAGCCTGCACCACCTCTCCTACGAGCACGTCGGCCTCCCGGAGGAGAAGTTCTCCGGGCGCAAGGGGACGTGGGTCGGATTCACGGCAGACGAGCTTCTCGCTGAGGCGCGCAGGCGCGTCATGGAGAAGATAAAGCCCGAAGTCGGCCCTGAAGAGAAGGAAGCCATCGCGAAGGTGGTCGGCGCCGGCGCGATAAAGTTCTCGTTCCTGCGGACAAGCTCGGACAAGCGCATAACCTTCAAGTGGGAGGAAGCCCTAAGCATGGAGGGCGACTCAGGCCCTTACCTCCAGTACGCCTACGTGCGCGCGAAAGGCATACTCGGCAGGGCCAAGGACGAGCCGGCGCCGGCCGAGACCGCGTTCAACGAGGACGAGAAGCGCCTGCTCAGGAGGCTCTTGCAGTTCCACGAC
>JBFMCO010000010.1:0-5864 GCA_040754495.1 Microcaldota archaeon | reverse complement strand
ATCAAGAAGCCACTGTGGAATAGGTATTATCGGAACATACATGCGGTCCAGCAGTCTATCCGCAACTTTGTCAAGAAGGGTTTCGTGATGCCCAAAATGTTCGCCTATTTATGTCCCTGACTATTAAGTTCCTCGATATCCCTCAGCAGCTCTGCATACCGGTGGCTCATTTCCAAGTCCACGTTCTCTTTTTCAAGATCGGACATTTCAGTAATTAACTTTTCAATCCTGAGCTGGCTTCTCCTGAGCTCTCTCTCCTTGTCCTTAAGCTCTTCTTCGGTTGCGTAATATCTTTTACCCAAGTCATTTATCCTCTTGAAGTATCCGAATTCTGTTTTCGCCTCCTGCTTCTTATTATTCTTCCAAAGCCTGACGATGGAGATGAACCTCTTCCCGGCATCCTCTGAGATGTTCCCTCTCTCGAATTCGCTGGCGACTTCCCGTTCAAAATTGCTCAAAGCCTTGGTCAGCCTGAATTCTTTCTTGGCCATTTTTATCCGCGTTGTGAGAGCGGGATTCCATGCAGTTTCCTCCTTCTCCTTAACCTCTTCTATGCCGGAGATCAATTCTTCCAACCTCTCAGAGAGCCTCACAACAGTGGCGAGCTGGTCCTTACCGATTTTCTCAAGGCTTTTTTCTAATCCTTGATGGTCTTTTTTCAATTCATATATCTCTTCCGCCTTAAGCATCCGATGCGCCCCTTTAGATTAATCCGAGGACATATTCGGCCATATCAATCAACCAGCGAATTGCTCGGACGGTCTATCTCATAATACATCGAAAACGCCGATTTTCCAGTCTCTGGGTCTTGCCGGAATTTGTAGATTCTGGCCAGGATTTCTTTCGGTCCGATCTTGTTCGCGTCCATCCATTCATTTATCTCTTTGCCTAGTTCTCGGCTATGCTTATGAAAGAATATCTTTACTATCATCGGCAACACCTTGAGATATTTTCATAATCTCTCAATTTGGCGAGAACCCATCTTCTTTTGCTTTATGGCCATACAGCATTAGACCATTAAGATTTTAATCATATGTAAGTCTTACTAAAATTGTAATTCTTTAATTAGCTGCACGGGTCGAAACGGCTTTGATTTTCCTTTCCGGCGAGGCGGGCGTATGGGGCTTTTTATAAAGGGGCATTCTTGAGTTCGATGTGGGGTTTTCTATTTGAATACTGCAACGACAAGAACGTAAATGGCCAGAACCGTGAGCACGATCCAGCATACCCAGTAAAGCAGATCCATAAGCAGCGGGAAAGCACCTTGCCTCACCTTCTCGGCTTCGTGCTTCCGGTACATCCCCCACGCGTGCATCATGAGCCCGATCAGGATTATCAGCAGTGCATAGGACTGGAAATAAGTTGCCAAAAGTGCGCCAAGCCCGAAACCTAGAACACCAGCACCGGACGCTGAGGCTAATCCAGCCCACGCCATGTCTGCCTGTCTAAGCATCAGTTTTACCGCCTTTGTTTATCCCTTTCAAGATCCTCGCTACCCCGGACAGGACTGATATTTTGCCTTTGAGTTTTATTCCCGAGCGTCCGAGCAATGCTTCCAGGTCGGATTTTATAAATTCCCGGTAATACCTGCCTTCATACAGCTTGACGAGGTTGTAAACCAAAAAACTGCTGACTTTATTCTTTGGCAACGCATAATCAGCAATTACGATGGTTCCTGCAGGTTTGGTTACCCGGACGAGCTCTTTCAGCGCCCTTTCCCTTATGCCCAAGGGCATATCGTGCAGGACAAATGATACGCATGAGACATCGAAACTGCTGTTCCCGAATGGCAGTTTTGTAGCGTCGGCAGCCAGAAATTTCACGCTTTTGTATTTGTTCTTTCTTTTTGCTATCCTGAGCATATCCTCCGATATGTCTACGCCAACAACGCTGTACCCTTTTTTCGCGAATGCGAATGCCTGGGCGCCGGTTCCGGTGCCGACGTCCAATATTGCGGAGCCGACTTTTGCATCCGTGAATTCCACTACCGTCCCTCTCACACAGGAAAGCAATATCGTAATAAAGTCGTAAATCGGAGCCAGCAGCCTGAATGCCCGTTTTACGAGCGAATAGTACTCTTCATCTTCTGAAACCTGGCTGGCCGCCATATCCTCATCCTGTTTTCCAACCAACAGAAAGCATCTCCATCAATTTGGATAAAACCACATAGCCAAGGTAAGTGAAAACGCCGGTGCCGCCGTACCCCACTATGGGGACGAGGAGGCCGTAGTCGAGACCGGGAAGGTCGGCTATGCGCCAGATTGTCTCAACAGGATAATGCCAGGTGCGCCATACGAGGGAGTTGAAAGTCTCGATGACGAAGCCCATCCCGACCCATGAGACAATCCATGCGTGTATAAACCTCAGCGTCGAGCGGCGGGTCATCAGGAAAGTGAACAGCAACGCAACTCCGACCATGAGAAGCCATGCAAGGACAAGGGGGATGCCCACAGTGCTCCCGAATGCGCTGAACGACGTCCAGGGAGGATGGTAGACCCACCACTTATCCACAACGAATTCGTTCGCATATTCTGAAATCAGGCCGGCAATCACCGTTCCCATAACGAATACATGCCATTTGTCCTCGATGCACTTCCAGCATTTCGGGCTTCTCGCTTCATGCCGTATGCCGAGATAAAGAAGTATCGTTGAGATGGTCAGGTGGCCCATGAACAGCGCGGTTCCCTCGACGGTCTTCTGGTAAAATTCGAGCCCCAGATAAAACATTGGCATGTGCGAAAGTACGAATGCAATGAGCCAGAGAGCCCCGAGAAAGTATTTGCCATGGTAGATGTATCCGAGGCCCCATACAAAGAAGTTAAGAAGGCCGGAAATGAAGTCCTCGTTGATATCCTCCATGCAGTGCAGTCCCTTGCAAGGTTTTTAGTATTTTCCCAAAGAATCGATTTTATGAAGAGGGCTTCCTTCGAGCTGAAAGAGCACATAGACGCCGGCTGCGGCTGCGACATGGAGGATAAAGTAGGGTCCCTCGATGGCGTGAAGGCGGCATCCTTCGACCCGGTCAATTATGTGCTCAGCGTCGATTACTCTGAAAAAGAGACGAGCGAGCACAAAATCCACGAATTCATACAGAAATGCGGCTACGCCTGCTCGAAGCAGAAGGCGCCCCACGAGATGTCGCACGAGATGCACATGGCGGCCGCGAAGCCCGGGGCAGCGCCTGAGCACGACCATCACGCGATGATGGAGGTCGAGTTCAAGAGGCACTTCATCGTTGGCGCGATATTCACAATACCTTTGCTGGTTCTGTCTCCGACGATACAGGTCTGGGCGAGGGATTTTCTCGGTATCAGCTTGCCCACATTTCCGGGCGTAAACTATGTTCTTTTCATACTTGCAAGCGTGGTCGCGCTCTATGGCGCCCTCCCTTTCTACAATGGCGCCTTCCGCTCGCTTAGAAACGGGATACTCGACATGATGGTGCTGGTGTCCATCGCGGTCGGCTCCGGGTACCTCTTCAGCGTCGGGGCGACGTTCTTCTTCGACGCGCCGGATTTCTACTGGGAAATATCCACGCTTGCGGTCTTCCTGCTTTTCGGGCACTGGATGGAGATGCGCACCGTGCGGGATGCCTCAGGCGCGCTACGTGAGCTCGTGAAGCTCATCCCGCCGAAAGCCAATCTCGTCAAAGGCGATGAAATCAGCGAGGTGGATACGGCTTCCCTGGAAAAAGGGGATACCGTGCTGGTGCGTCCGGGCGAGAAGGTCCCGATAGACGGCGTTGTGGTCGAAGGGAACAGCTCTGTCAACGAGGCCATGCTCACCGGCGAATCCAGGCCGGTCGGCAAGAAGGCCGGAAGCGAGGCCATCGGCGGAACGCTGAACATGGAAGGCGCACTGAGGATAAGAGTGACGAAGACCGGGGAGGAGACGGCGCTGTCGCAGATAATAAACCTGGTGAGGCAGGCGCAGGCGACCAAGCCACCTGTCCAGAAGCTTGCCGACAAGGCGGCGCATTACCTTACGATAGTGGCCATCATCATAGGCCTTGCCACGTTCCTTTTCTGGACGCTCGCGGCAGGCCAGACAGCCGTATTCGCGCTTACGCTCATGATAACGGTCGTGGTCGTCGCCTGCCCCCATGCCCTCGGCCTTGCGATTCCCACGGTAACGACCATATCCACGATACTTGCGGCAAGGAACGGGATACTGGTCAAGAACGCCCTCGCCCTGGAAACGGCCCTGAAGCTGGATACCGTGGTTTTCGACAAGACCGGGACGCTCACGAAAGGGCAATTCGGGGTCAGCGACGTGGTTTCCCTTGAAGAGATGAAAGAGGACGAGCTGCTCTCGATTGCCGCGGCCATAGAACAGAACTCGGAGCATGTGATAGCGCGGGGCATCGTCGCGAAGGCGAAGGAGAAGGGGATTAAACTGCCGAAGGTATCGAAATTCGAGGCCGTGGCGGGGAAAGGCGTGAGGGCTAATGTGGGAAACGGCTCCTATTTCATCGGGAACCGCGCCATGATGGAAAGCGCCGGTGTCGCCCATGCGAACAAGAAGGCGGAGGAGCTGGCTTCGCAGGGCAAGACCGTAGTTTATCTGGCCTCGGAAAACACGCTCATCGGCCTTATCGCCCTTTCCGACATTATCCGTGAGGAATCTTATGACGCCGTGAAAGCGCTCAAGTCCCAGGGCCTGAAGGTGGCGATGCTCACCGGCGATAACAAGGCAACGGCGCGGTATGTCGCGAAGGAGCTGGGGCTGGACGATTATTTCGCCGAAGTCCTGCCCGAGCAGAAATCAACCTCTGTCAAGGAGCTGCAGAAGCGCGGCATGAAAGTGGCCATGGTCGGGGACGGCGTGAACGATGCCCCTGCGCTCGTGCAGAGCGATGTGGGGATTGCAATCGGTGCGGGAACCGACGTAGCCGTCGAATCCGCCCAGATTGTCCTGGTGAAGAACGACCCGCGGGACATCCCTAAGCTGATTAGGCTGAGCAGGCTGACGATGAGGAAGATGAAGGAAAACCTCGTATGGGCAACCGGATACAACGTGCTCGCGATACCGGTGGCGGCGGGCATACTTGCGCCCTGGGGAATCTTCCTCCGGCCCGAGTTCGCGGCACTCATAATGGCCGCTTCGAGCATTCTTGTCGTGAGCAACGCGCTCCTTATGAGGAACGCAAAGCTATAGCCGCGCAATGGAAAGATAGCTGCGCAGCAGCGGATTGCGAAGAGGTTTCATCGTAGCGAAGAAAACACAAGAATCGAAGAAGACCTGGGGCAGTGCGAGATAGGCGGCCTGAATAAGAGCGAGGGCCCCGAAAGCATATCGAGTCTCCATTACCTTTTTCCCATAGAACCGAAGCCCTTCCGCAGGAGACAATTTTCCGCGTTCAACAGCCATAATCGCGTCAGCGCACATTCTGGAGAAATAAAGGGAGGTCCGTATGCCCTCTGCACTCAATGGAAGCGCCTGCCTTGCCGAATCGCCCACGAAGTATTTGCCGTCTTCCACCGGATCGCCTAAACCAGTGCAGGGAATTGCGCCGCCGACGAGCCCGTTCCTTGAGAAGGGTATTTCAAGCCTGTTGAGAAAGCTCCTTAATGCGTTATTGAGGCCCGAGCCGCTAGCGAGGCCCCCTATGCCGACATGGCCCATGCCTCCGCCGATCGGAAAAATCCAGCCATATCCTCGGATAATGCGCTTGTCTACGAAGAAATTCAGGCTATTTTCGTATTCCTCCTTTATCGGTGCGGTTATTTCTATGCCGCTGATAGTCAGGGACATAAATAGGCGAACATTTTGGGCATCACGAAACCCTTCTTGACAAAGTTGCGGATAGACTGCTGGACCGCATGTATGTTCCGATAATACCTATTCCACAGTGGCTTCTTGAT
>JBFMCO010000009.1:0-35702 GCA_040754495.1 Microcaldota archaeon | reverse complement strand
AGCTCGCCCTTTTCGAACTCCCTTACAATCCAGCGGATTTTCCGCTGATTGAGCTTTTTCATAAGCTCAGGCATTTCGTCTGAGCCTTGTTTTTCTATCGAGGTTACATTATTTCGGGATAATACAGCGGAAACCAGCCTCCGAAATCCATAAATACTCCTTTACCAATATTCTTTTCGTCCAGTTCTCAGGGTGGTCGGGATAGGCAGCATAATGATTCGAGGCGCCAGAGAGCACAATCTCAAGAACATAAGCGTAGAGATACCCAGGGGAAAAATCACGGTCGTGACCGGGCTTTCCGGCTCCGGAAAATCCACGCTCGCCTTCGACACGCTTTATGCCGAGGGCCAGAGGAGGTACGTGGAATCCCTCTCGGCCTACGCCCGGCAGTTCCTCGGCATCATGAACAAGCCGGACGTGGATTCCATCGAAGGGCTCTCGCCTGCCATCTCCATAGACCAGAAGACGACATCCAGGAATCCCCGCTCAACCGTGGGGACGGTCACGGAGATTTACGATTATCTCAGGCTCCTCTATGCGCGCGTCGGACTCCCCCACTGCCCCATATGCAAGAAGCCCATATCCCGGCAGGGGCCTGACGAAATCGCGGCCAGCCTGTTCTCTTCCCGGGGCGGGCAGAAAATCGAGATGCTTGCTCCAATCGCGCGGGGCGAGAAGGGCAGGTTCGAAAAAGAGTTCGAGAGGCTTCGGAAAGCCGGCATCTACAAGGCCTACGTCAATGGCGAGCTGCTCGACATAAGCGGGGAGACGCCGAAGCTTGACAAGAACAAGAAGCACGCAATCAGCGCTCTCATGGACAAGGTGGCGCTCACGGAAGAGAACAGGGAAAGGCTGCATGAGGCCATCGAAGCCGCGCTCAAGCAGGGCAACGGCACGCTCATAGCCCGAAACGGAAAACACGAAACGCTATACTCAAGGAAAAACGCCTGCCCCGAGCACGGAATCTCGCTCGGCGACATACAGCCGCGCGATTTCTCCTTCAACTCGCCTTTCGGCGCGTGTCCCGAATGCCACGGCCTCGGGTTCAAGATGGAGTTCGACCCGGACCTCATCATCCCGGACCGCTCGCTCTCCATAATAGACGGTGCCGTCACCTGCTACAAGAGCCTGATGGAAGGGGGCTGGCGCATGCACCAGATAAGGGAAGTGGCCCTCAACTACGACATAGAAATAGACGTGCCGGTCTCCAAAATCCCGAAGGAGAAGCTCGACATCCTGCTTTACGGGACGAAGGACCAGCTTAAGTTCAAATACAAGAGCAAGAGCGGCAGCTCCTACGAATACACGAGCGATTTCGAGGGCATAATACCCCAGCTCGGGCGCCTCTTCCACCAGACGCAGTCCGAGAGCAGGAAGGAAGAAATCGCCAAGTTCATGCTGGAAAAGACCTGCCCTAAATGCAAGGGCAGGCGGCTCAAGGACGAGATTCTCGGCGTGCTTGTCGGCGGCAGGAACATCATGGAGGTCTGCGAGCTTCCGATAAGCGGCGCAAGGAGCTACCTCTCGGGGCTCGAGCTCGGCGAGGGCGGAAGGAAAATCTCCGCGCCCATCCTGAAGGAAATCGGCTCCAGGCTGGAGTTCCTCGAGAACGTCGGCCTCTCATACCTGAACCTGGCAAGGGAGAGCGCAACCCTTTCAGGAGGGGAATCCCAGCGCATCCGGCTGGCCACGCAAATCGGCTCGAACCTCACCGGAATAGTTTATGTCCTGGATGAGCCGTCCATCGGCCTGCACCAGAGGGACAACTCGAAGCTGCTTGCAACGCTCAAGCGCCTGCGCGACCTCGGCAACACGCTCGTGGTCGTCGAGCACGACGAGGAGACCATGCGCGAATGCGACCACCTGATAGACATGGGGCCTGGCGCAGGGCGGCTCGGCGGCGAAATCGTCGCTTTTGGCGGCGTGGAGGACATCGTGCGGGAGAAGCGCTCCATAACCGGGGATTACCTTGCGGGAAGGAAGGCGATACCTCTTCCTTCCGAGAGGAGGAAGAAGAAAGGAGTCATCGAGCTTGTGGGCGCGTCCGAGAACAACCTCAAGGACGTCTATGCCGGCTTCCCGCTCGGGGTGCTCACCTGCATCACCGGCGTCTCGGGCTCCGGCAAGTCGTCGCTCATAACCGAAACGCTCTACCCGACGCTCTCCAACATGCTCATGGGCTCGAAGCTGAAAGCCGGCAGGCACAGGGAGATACGCGGCGCGCACGAGCTGGACAAGATAATCACAGTGGACCAGTCTCCGATAGGCAGGACGCCGCGCTCGAATCCCGCCACATACGTCGGGGCGTTCACGCCCATAAGGGAGCTTTTCTCGAAGACGCCCGAGGCGCGGGCCCGCGGATATACTCCGGGCCGTTTCTCGTTCAACGTCGCGGAAGGGCGCTGCGAGAACTGCGAGGGCGACGGCCTCATCAAAATCGCCATGCATTTCCTGGCCGATGTCTACGTGCCGTGCGAAGTCTGCAAGGGAAAAAGATACGACTCGCAGACGCTTGAGATAGCATACAAGGGGAAGAACATCGCGGACGTGCTGGACATGAGCGTGGAAGAGGCGCTGGAGTTCTTCCAGAACATACCCGCGATAAAGCACAAGCTGGAGACAATCTGCGACGTCGGCCTGGGATATGTAAAGCTCGGCCAGCCGGCTACGACGTTATCCGGAGGGGAGGCTCAGAGGGTGAAGCTCGCGCACGAGCTTTCAAGGCGCTCGACAGGCCGGACGATGTACCTTCTCGACGAGCCTACGACAGGCCTTCATTTCGACGACGTGAGCAAGCTCCTGCAGGTCCTGCAGAGGCTTGTCGACAAGGGGAACACCGTCATCGTCATAGAGCACAACCTCGACGTCATCAAGAGCGCGGACTGGGTAATCGACCTCGGCCCTGAAGGCGGGGAGGAAGGCGGGCGAATCGTCGCCCACGGAACCCCGGAGCAGGTCGCGAAAAGCAACACCCACACCGGCTCTTACCTGAGGAAGGTCCTTGATGTTCGATAGGTCGAAGTATCCGGAGCTGCCCGGCGTCTACCTGATGAAGGACAGCTCAGGGGCCGTCATCTACGTGGGGAAGGCGGCTTCCCTGCGCGCCAGGCTGTCCCAGTATTTCACCGGGAAGCGCGATTCGAAGACCTCGCTCCTCGTTTCCCGGCTCAAGGCCATCGACTTCGTCGTGACGAAAGACGCGAAGGAGGCGCTCATCCTCGAATCCAATCTCATCAAGAACTACCAGCCGAAATACAACATGGTCCTCAAAGACGCCAAGCATTTCTCCTATCTTGCGGTTACCGAAGAGAAATTCCCGCGTCTCCTTGTCGCGCGGAAAAGCCCTTCCGGGAAGTTCCGCGTAAAGGGGAAGTTCTACGGCCCATTTGTCGAAGGCTCGAAAAGGGCGGTTTCAGCCAGGTATCTCCGCAAGCTGTTCAAGATACGGATATGCACGAAGCTGCCCAGAAAGGAGTGCCTGCAGTATCATATCGGCAACTGCGACGCGCCGTGCACCGGAGGGATAAGCGAAGAGGACTATTCGCGCAACGTGGAGGCGCTGCAGTCCGTCCTTGAAGGGAAAGAAGGCGCGAGGAGAATCATCGGGGAGCTCGGCTCAAGGATGAAAGAGGCGTCGGATGCGCTGGATTACGAGAAAGCGGCTTCCATTCGCGACCAGGCGGAGTCGCTCAAAATCTTCTTCGACAGGCAGAGGGTGGAGCGCGTGCGCAAAAGCGACGAGGACTTCCTGTGGTTCCAGCGCATCGGGGGAGCGCTCCACGTGCAGGTCCTGCGCAGCAGGAACGGCGTCATCGGCAAGACGGAGAAGCACGTGATGGCCATAAAAGAGCAGGAGGACCCTGAATTGTCCTTCTGCCTGCAGTATTATTCCGAGCTGCCTGATGCGGTCTATTCGAACCTCCCCCATGCGGAGACAGGGATAGTAAATCAGGCTCTCTCCACAGCGGTTTTCCACGTCCCCGGGAAGGAGAAGCTCAAGGTGCTGGACATAGCCGCAAAATCCCTTGTTTATGGGGAGATTGACGGCTCCGTGCTGAAGCTGAGGGAGGAGCTGGCTCTTGCGGAGAACCCGCTCGTCATTGAGGCGTTCGACATTTCTACCCTGTTCGGCGAGGAGTCGGTCGGCTCCATGGTGCGCTTTGTCAATGGGAAGCCTGACAAATCCGGCTACCGGAAATTCAAGATAAAAACGGTGTCGGGGCAGGACGATTTCTCCATGATGAAGGAGGTCGTTTTCCGGCGCTATTCCAGGCTGCTTGGCGAGGGCGAGCCGCTGCCCGACCTCGTTCTCATAGACGGCGGTGCCGGGCAATTGCACGCGGCCATGGACGGGATGGATGCAGCCGGCATCCGGCTTCCGGTCGTGGCGATAGCGAAAAAAGAGGAGGAGCTGTATTTGCCGAACCGGATGGACACTTTGAGGCTTTCCCGCTCGAACCCTGCGCTCATGCTGCTGCAGCGGTGCAGGGACGAGGCGCACAGGTTCGCGGTCACATTCCAGAGGCTGAGGCGCGGCAAGAAGATGAAAAATGCTGAGCTGTAAAGTTCACCCTGCATGGATGATTTTATAAACTCGGGATGAATGCTATGATTATGCGCAAGCCATCAATCAAAAACGAGTTGTCACCGGAACAGCGTGAAGAGCTGCTCGGGGCATTGAAAGCCCGTTTCGGGAAAAACATGAAGCGCCATAAAGGTCTTGAATGGGTTAAGGTACAAGCCAAGCTGGAAGCTAATACTGAAAAACTGCGGCCACTCAATGAAATGGAAAGGACCGGCGGTGAACCGGATGTCGTTGGTCAAGATAAAAAGACGGGCGAATACATTTTTTATGATTGTTCGGCGGAAAGCCCTAAAGGCCGCAGAAGCGTTTGTTACGACCGTGAAGCGTTGGAGGCAAGAAAAGAGCATAAACCGGAGAATAACGCGATTGATATGGCAGCTGCCATGGGCATTGAGCTTTTAACGGAAGAACAATACCGGGAGTTGCAGAACCTTGGAAATTTCGATACGAAGACGTCGAGCTGGGTGAAAACACCAACTGACATCAGAAAACTCGGCGGCGCCATCTTTTGTGATCGCCGCTACGGCATTGTCTTCGTGTACCACAATGGCGCAGAATCTTACTATGCCGCCAGGGGGTTCC
This sequence comes from Microcaldota archaeon, assembly GCA_040754495.1. Taxonomy (GTDB): domain Archaea; phylum Micrarchaeota; class Micrarchaeia; order Anstonellales; family Bilamarchaeaceae; genus Bilamarchaeum. The sequence goes on along the minus strand of JBFMCO010000009.1, from coordinate 30,535 downwards.
GTGGCTCGCTAAGGGTCTAAATTCGGGCTTTGAATCCCAGATTCTAAGAAGCCTTAAGAGAGAAAAGCAATTGCCTGCAATAAGCAAACAGAGCCAAAAATGCATATGATTAATAACCGGCTTGTGCATAATTATGTTATAAAATCTGAGAAATCCTGATTTTTATTATCCTCCAACAAGATAATCGAAATCGATTTTTCAAAAAAAGGTGAACGAATGAAATTCAGTGAAATGAGCATCAGCGCCAGGACTATGTCTGCGCTGAATGAGATGGGCTACCTGGAAGCCACGGAAGTCCAGGAGAAGACGATACCCCTGCTCATGCAGGGCAGGGACGTCATGGTCCGGAGCCAGACCGGCACGGGAAAGACCGCCGCCTTCGGCATAGGCCTCATAGAGGCCATTTCGAAAGACAGGACGAAGAAAGCGCTCATACTCGCGCCCACGCGCGAGCTTGCGGTCCAGATAACCAAGGAGCTGCGCTCGATTGCGCATAACCACGGCATGCACGTCTTTGCTATTTACGGCGGGCAGGGCATGGGCGGGCAAACCGCCCTCCTGCGCAGGGGATTCGACATACTGGTCGCCACCCCGGGCAGGCTGCTGGACCACGTCCAGCGCGGCACCCTCCGCCTCGAGAGGACGAGCATAGTGGTGCTCGACGAGGCCGACCGCATGCTCGACATCGGCTTCAGGCACGACATCGACCGCATCCTCGGGATGACTGGCAGGGCAAGGCAGACGCTTCTCTTCTCGGCGACTTTCGACGGGGAGATACGCGACCTCTCGCGCAGGTACATGAAGGCGCCGGAGAGCGTGGAGGTAGGCCCTGTCGGCAGCGTGGCGAAGATCGAGGAAGGAGCGATACACCTGACGCGCGCCGAGAAGCTCGAGAAGCTGAGGGAGATACTCCTGCGGGAGCCCATGTCGAAGACACTCGTGTTCGTCCGCTCGAAGAGGGCGGTGGAGCACGTCTGCCGGAAGCTCAACGGCCATGGCATCGAGGCGCGCTACCTGCACGGGGGCAAGTCCCAGAACCAGAGGGAGCGCACGGTCCGGGAATTCCAGGAAGGAAGGTTCCGGATTCTGATTGCCACGGACGTGGCCGCGCGCGGCCTGCACATTGACGATGTGAACCACGTCATCAATTACGACGAGGCCGACAGCCCGGAGACGCACACCCACCGCATCGGGAGGACCGGCAGGATGGGGAAAGCCGGCAAGGCGACCACCTTCAGGGAGACCGACCCGGTGGAGCGCAGCCAGGCCCGCGGAAGGGGCGGCTTCGGCCGCAGCTCCGGGGGGAACCCGTATCGGGCGCGGAGATATTAGCATTTTTTGGACTGGAATGCAAGCTTTATTAAGTGTTGCAATACAAAGATTATTATGGTTCAAACTACCGCCCGTGCCGGGGTTGCATACGGCGTGCTCAAATGCAGCGACCCGCGGCCGTTCCCGGCCCTCGCGGCGCGCTTCAAGGAAGCGCTCGAGAACATCAAGGCTGCGCACGACGAGACCGGCATACCCCCGGAAACCGAATTCTCCGTCTTCGACCTCCGCTCAGGCATCGCGTTCTCCCTTCTTGCCGAAGGCGCGCACGGCCTTGCCGAAAAAGCGGAACCTCTTGAAAAACAGGGCGCAAACTTCATGATACGCTCGACGCTGCCCATGGCGTCCAACGGCATCGCGGCAAGGGACCTCGGCGACGTCCTGAACATGCTTTACGGCGCGACTGAGCTATTCGATGCCGAGAACGAAGGACGGGAAAAGCGCGTCATGGACGTTTTCTACCGGGACGAAAAAGGCGCTTACGTTTCACAGCTTGGCATCGGCCTTGCGCAGGAAGGAAGGTCCTGACAGGGCCAAAAATGCCAAACAAGGCCAAAATGGGCTCTCCGGCTAAAACCGGTAACCATATACATTGGCACTGTGTAACATCCTAATGCAAACTGCTTCAATACCGCCAATGTCGACCAGTTGTCCTGAATGCAAAAGCAAGCGTTTGGTCCGTGATTACGAGAAGGGCGAAATACTCTGCTCCAGCTGCGGCCTCATACTTTCGGAGAACATACACGACATGGGCCCGGAGTGGAGGGCCTTTGACACCGAGCAGAAGGAAAAGAAAGCAAGGGGCGGCGCCCCGATAAAGTTCATGAGGCCGAACAAGGGCCTTGTGACCGAAATCGACCAGTACAACCGCGACATCCGCGGCGGCAAGATAAGCCCGAAGAAGCAGGCCCAGCTTTACCGCATGAGGAGATGGCACAAGAGGGTTTCCATAGCCAGCTCGATGGAAAGGAACCTCGTCATCGCGCTTTCCGAGCTCGACCGCGTCGGCTCAGCGGTCGGCCTTCCTGACAACATAAAGGAAAGCGCCGCTCTCCTTTACCGCAAGGCCGTAAAGGCGGAACTCATAAGAGGGCGGCTGATAGAGAGCGTGGTGGCCGCGGTAATCTATGCCATCTGCAGGATTCACGACATCCCAAGGACCCTTGACGAGATTTCCAGGGCATCCGGCATCCCGAAGAAAGAAATAGGGCGCGCCTACCGCTTCATCAAAATCGAGCTCAAGGTCGACGTTCCCCTCACCGACCCGGCCCAGTACATCTCGAAATTCGCCTCTGCATTGAGGCTTGGCGGCGCAGTGCAGGAGGACGCGGTGAAGCTTGTTGGCAAGGCCCTGCGCAAGGGCTTGATATCCGGGCGCGGGCCGACCGGGGTTGCCGCGGCTGCGCTATACATCGCCGGGGCGATGCGCGGCGAGAAGAAGACGCAGAAAGAAGTGGCTGACGTCGCCGGGGTCACCGAGGTAACAATCAGGAACCGCTACCGGGAACTGAAAAAGGAGCTTGGGCTCAAGGTTGATTTGTGATATGCGGGAGCATCTTTTGAAGGAGGAGTTTTACCCCGAATCAGAGGTGCCCATTTCTAACTCCCATACCAAGGACGGAGTTTATACGGCTGAAGTTTCGATGTCCTTTATCCGGAGACTTATCGGAGGAAAGGACAAAATGCAGGGAGCAGGATTTGAACCTGCGCAGGCACTTGGCCCGCATTCCGTCGCCATAAATCGGCGCCGTCATGCGTTAAGCCACGGCGTCCTAAGCGCCGCACATTTGACCTGGCTCTGTCATCCCTGCGGAAAATTTCCTACAGTCTGGCTAAGGGTAAATTTTCCATCAAACTTCCTCAGAAAAACTTGCCCTGAAACTTACTGCTTGCTATCCTTTTTATTCTTCTCCAAATACTCCAAAGCCTCGTCAACGCCCAGAAGAAGCTTGTCGAACAGCTCCGAGCTGTCGAAAGACACCTTCCCTTCCGTCTTTGCCTTCAGCTCCTTTATGGCCATGTCCCTCATGGAAAGGCTGGCCTCGCGGCTGACCCTGATTTTTTCGAGCTTGGCGCCCAGGTTCTCGGCGTTCAGCCTGTTTTCGATGAAAACGTTCTCGTAGCCGTCAAGCTTGATATCGGCCGTGGAAAGCCCCTGCTTCAGCGTGCCGTCTATTTTCACGGCTATCACGGCCTCGGGATGCGCCTTCTTCAGCTCCGCAATCCTTTCCCGGACGCGCTCCCTGACGTCGGCTTCCCCTGCGTCCTGAAATTCGAGCACTTCGTAGAAGAACTTCCTGGACTCTATTTGCACGAATTCGGCCTTTTTCGCTTTCGTGTCATAGAGGAAATAGCCCTTGGGGTTCATCTCGTCCTTCTTCAGCTGCGTTATGACCGTGCTTCCCGGGATGATGAACCTGCCCCCCAGCTTCACGATGGTTTCATGGATATGGCCGTTTATGATTAAATCGAAGGGCAGGGCCTCCAGGTATTCCAGGGACAATTCGTCCTTGCCGCCCGGAATCAGCTCTTTTATGGACTGATGGAGCATCAGGATGGTGAAGGCGCCATCCTCCTTTTTGAAGCGCTCCATGGCCTTTTTGACCGCCTGCTCTGCGTATTCTTCGGGAACGCTCCCAATTCCGAAAACCTGCACCTTTTCGTTGTTTTTCTCGAAAACCCTGTCTTTTGCGTGAAGAAGCTCCATTTCCGTGCTTTCAGCAAGAAGCTGGGCAGGATTCACCATGTCTCTTGCCCTTCTTTCGTGGTTCCCGTGGATGGAGAAAACAGGCACCTTCGCCTTCTTGAAAATCTCGATTCCCTTCTTCAGGGTTTCGAGCTTGGGAATCTTTATGTCGAAGATGTCCCCTGCGCAGAGGATGAGGTCGGCTTTTTCAGAAGCGCTGAGGATGGCACGTTCTGCCTGGATGTAAGAATCCTCCTCGAACCGGGCATAGCCCAGGTGAGGGTCTGAGAATATGGCGACTTTCACGGATTAGATAAGGAGAAAAACGAATAAATTACCATCCATGGCTGCTTGCCAGCGTTGCAGTGCAGGCCGGGTCCCCTGTGGAGGCCGTGCACGGGTTTGCAGTCATCTCGCAGAGCTGGAAGGTCACGGTTCCCACGCCGGGGATGTCCTTCGTCTTCGTTTCCCCTTCGTTGAAGCCGATTCCCTCGGAAGTCGAGAGGTCTGCAGGATAATACAGGAAGCCGCCAACCCTGCCGGTGCCGGTTCCTACTATCTGCCTGAAGCGCATGAAGTACGTGCCGGTTCCGCCCGGGCTCTTGGAGTCGCCCAGGTTGAAGAGCGCCCTGTGCGCGTCGCCGGGGCCATACTGCGTGCAGAGCTCTGCCGGTCCTCCTCCGTCGCCTCCTCCGCCGTCGGTTGTGCCTCCGTCGGTAACGGTGCCGCCGTCGCCGCCATGCCCGCTGTCAGCCGGCCCGGGGTCCTCCCCGCAGGCCACGGTGAAGCCGACCGCGAAAGCCGCCACCACCGCAGGCCTCATAAGGCGCTCTGAGGCTGCCTTGAACCTCGATAATTTTGAATCGTCCTTCTTCCCTTCCGCTTCCCTCGTTGCTTCCCTAGTGGTAAATTTCATATCCACCCTCGGAAATCATATGGGCGCTTGTTATTAAAATTGTTGCTGTTTGCGGGAAGTTGGCGTAATAAGTGGGGAAAATACGGGCTAAAGCGCAATAAGCGACGGGAGACCCGATGCTGGAGACAAAAAAGAGAATTTGGGCCCGGCGAGATTTGAACTCACGACCTTTCGATTTCCCAAAACTTTTTAGAAAAAAGTTTTGATCAAAAACGGACTCGCTGATTTTGCCCTTGCGGCAAAATGGTTTTCACCCAAAACCCGAGAGGGTTTTGCAACAGTCAGTTTTTGATGAAACTTTTTCCAAAAAAGTTTCTATCAGTCGAACGCTCCAACCAGGCTGAGCTACGGGCCCAAAAAGCGTGAAATCTTATGTTACCTTTCTTTTTAAAACAATTTCCAATCCCTGGCCGAGGTCTTTTTAATGATTCAAATCCAACTCAATAACCAAAGCCTGGAAAAGGGAACGGGCATGAACATACTTCTGAGGGACGCCAGGGCCGGGGACGAGACGCAGGTGGTCCGGCTGTTCAGGGATTCGTACGGCACGCTGAGGAAAAGCCTCGGCGGCGCCCACCCCGACGAAGCCGTCGACCGCGTCCTCTCGCTTCCGGACGAGGAGCTGTTCGAGATTTACCTTTCTCACGGGAAAATGATAATCGCGGAGGTGGATGGGGAGCTCGCAGGCTTCTCCAGCTTCACATCCGGCAGGTTCGACAGGCTCCTCCAAAGCAGCTATTTCAATCTCATCTACGTCAAGGCCAGCTTCCAGGGCGGAAAGGGCGGGGTGAGCGTGGGCAGGCTGCTCAACGAGAGCAGGCTCCGCACCGTGAAGGAGATGGGCTTCCGCAAGGTCTACGGATACGCCTCGCCCGAGTCCGTGGGTTTCGAGTCGAAATTCGGGGCGCGGTACTATCCGGCCCATGACAGGTATTTCCCGTTCGACGGCACGACCTACAAATACTACGAGGTCGAGCTCCGCCCGAGCGCCCTCAACCGGATTCCTGTCGAAGCGCTGCTGTTCGGCCTGTTCGTCCACTGGTCCTCCTTCCGCCATGGCCTTTCGAAGCGGCTCATGCGGGTTAAATAAGATTGCCGGCTAATGCATTGCCATGATGTCCATCCTCATGCATGTTCTCTCCATGCGGAGGGAGGAATGGATGGACAGGGATTCCCTCGAGGAGGCGCAAAAAAACAAGCTGGAAGGCATACTGCGCTGCGCCGGGGATACCGGTTACTATTCCAGGCATCTGGGGATTGTTCCCGCGGCGGATGCAGCCCGGGACCTTTCCCTCCTTCCGGTGCTGGAAAAGGACAGGATTCGCTCCGACCCGCTCCTTTTCATCCGGAGGGGTGCGGACATGCGCTCCCTGGACGCCCACAGGACATCCGGCACCACCGGAATCCCCATCACGATATACACGGACAGGGCCGAATCCTTGCAGCGGATCGCCATAGTCCATTTCCACGAAATCTCCCAGGGAAGGTCGCCGTTCGGGCTGTTCGCAGATATCTCCAGGGAAAGCTACGCCCCACATTCGTTCGTCCTTTTCAGGAAGCTCAAGATAGACTCCCGCGAGCCGGAAGAAGCGATATATGAAAAAATCGCCAGGAACAGGCCGGAGATGATAAAGGGATACCCGTCCATCCTGGCCATGCTTGCCAGGATGAACAAAAAAATCAGGCCGAAGTCGATTATCGCCTGCGGGGAGACACTGACTCCGGGCGCGAGGAAGCTCATCGGGGACTCGTTCTCCTGCCCGGTCCTGGATTATTACGGGGCATGGGAATTCCGCTCGGTCGCATGGGAATGCCCGGAGGAGGGGAGGATGCACGTGAATTCCAGCACCCTCAAGGTGGAAATCGTCGACCATAAGGGAAGGCCGAAAAAGCACGGGAAAGGGAACATCGTGGTCACGTCCCTGTATAACCGGACGATGCCCCTCATCAGGTACGGGCTCGGCGACACGGGTTCATGGGGGAAGGATTGCCCGTGCGGCCGGGGATACCCGGTTCTCGGTTCCTTTGAAGGCAGGAACCCGGTGCTCATCAGGCTGCCGAGCGGAAAAACGCACCCGGCGATCAGCCTCGGGATTCTCGATATCGACGCCGCGGTCAGCGAAATCACCCAGTACCAGATTATCCAGGAGCGCGAGGACCTGTTCGTGCTGCGCTATTGCGGGTCGGAGCTGACCGAAAGGACGAAGGATGAGATAACGGCCGACATGAGAAAGGCATGCCTCGGGGAAGAGATACGGCTGGAGTTCGAGCATGTAGAGAGGATTCCCAGGGGCAGGACGGGAAAAATCGAGAGGGTCGTATCGAAAGTCCGCTGAATTTATAATGCCATTCCGGCAAATTCGACGTGGTGGAAAATCCGATGGAGGAACGGAAGGGCCCTCTTGTGCCCGTGCCAAGGACGTGGAGGAACTTCCTTTCAGATTTCTTCAGGAACGGGCTCGAGCTTCCCGTGCCGGGCAGGGAAAGCGGGAACGCCGTGGAGCCGTTTCCGGAGCAGGCGCTTGCGAAAATGACCTCCACGGAAGCGGCAAGAATCGAAACCCTGAGCGGGCCTTACCGGACCGAAAGGGAAATAGAGATTCCCCGGGAGGTCTACGACGAGTACCTGAAGTACAGGCCCACCCCACTTTACCGCGCTTCCGGGCTTGAGAAGGCGGTCGCGGCGCGGCTTGGAAAGGCCTCCCTCGAATACGCCGCCATATATGTCAAGGACGAGTCATGCACCCCTAGCGGCAGCCACAAGCTCAACACGTCGCTTGCGCAGGCGCTTTATGCGAAGTGGGACGGCAGGAAAAAAGTCGTGACCGATACCGGGGCGGGCCAATGGGGCATAGCGGTCGCGATAGCCGCAAGGAGGATGGGCCTCCGCTCCACGATATTCATGACCGCCCAGAGCTACCGCGACAAGAAGGGCAGGGTCGCGATGATGGAGGAGTACGGGGCGGAAGTCGTATCCTCGCCCAGCGAAAAAACCGGGGTCGGCAGGGCCGAGCTGCGCAAGGACAAGGACCATCCGGGAAGCCTCGGCATAGGCATGTCCGAGGCGGTTTCGACCGTCGATGGCGAGACCGCCCTGCTCCTTGGGTGCATGTCCTATTACGCGGCCCTCCACCAGTCGATAATCGGGCAGGAGGTCGTTGCGCAGCTTGCCGCGCTGAAGGTCGAGCCCGACGTGCTGGTCGCCTGCATCGGGGGCGGGAGCAATTTCTGCGGCCTGGTGGCCCCGTACATAGACGACAAGCTCGCAGGCAGGAAAGGCCCGGTGTTCGTGGCCGCCGAATCGGCGAACATTCCAGTCCTGACGCAGGGTAGGTACGAATGGGACTACCAGGACCATGGAGAGCTCATGCCCCTCCTGCTGATGAACAGCCTGGGACATGAAAACGTGCCGCCAAAGCTCCATGCAGGCGGGCTGAGGTACCACGGAAAGAACCCGGTCCTTTCGATGCTCCATCAGCTCGGTCATGTGAAGGCGGTGGCGTTTGCCCAAAAAGAAGTCCTGGAGGCCGGCCTCGAATTCCAGAAGTCCGAGGGATTCCTGCCGGCGCCGGAGTCCGCGCATGCCATCCTCGCGGCTATGGAGGAGGCGGCCGCGGCCGAGCATCAGAAAATGAGGAGAAACGTCGTTTTCCTGCTTACCGGCGACGGAAGGTTCGACTCGGTCGCATACGAGGCTGCAGGGCAGCTTTGAAGGAGCGGCCCGGATTATAAACATTGCCCGCCCTAACCCGCTTCATGGGGATGCTGAGGAGGCTGGAGCTTTCCCTGCGATGCAGAAGGGAGCAGTGGCTTGACCGGGAAAGCCTCAACGATATCCTGGCGAAACGCCTGGAGCCGGCCGTTGCCGCGGCGTCGAAGGCCCCGTATTACAGGAGCCTTTTGGCGAAACTCGGCCTTACCGCAGAAGAAGTCGGCCGCGACCTCGCCCTGCTCCCCCTGACCGGAAAAGAGGCCGTGCGCGGCAATCCGGCCTCGTTCATCGCGGAAGGGACCGACCATGCCCGCCTCATCAGGCAGGAAACATCCGGCTCCACGGGCGTGCCGGCAAGCATTTTTTTCGACGAAAAGGCCATGGACTGCTGGGCTGCCTCGTTCCTGCTCGCGCAGCTGGAATTCGGAAGGGGCCCCTTCGACCTCTATGCAGAAATCTCGCACATGACCCCGCCGCCGTTCGTCCTATCCCCGCTCGGGATTTTCAGGAAGCTCCACATATCTGTCTTCGAAGATGAGAAGAAGGTGTTCTCCATCCTGCGCCGCGCGAGGCCGGACATCATAGGATGGATGCCTTCGGTCCTGGCCATCCTGGCGAGGATGAATTCATCGCAGGGCAGGCCGCTCCGGCCTAAGGCGCTGTTCTGCGGCGCCGAGATGCTCACGCGCCGCTGCCGGAGCCTGATTGAGGAATCCTTCGGCTCATCCGTCTTCGAGCTCTATGCCTCGACCGAATTCGGCGTGATTGCGAGGGAATGCCCCGAGGAGCACAGGCTGCATGTCAACCCGGGCTCCATCGTGGAAATCCTGGATTCGCGGGGAAGGGCGAAAAAAAGCGGGCAAGGCATGATTGTCGTGACCGGCCTCCAGAACGCCGCCATGCCGCTGCTGCGCTATCCCCTCGGGGACCTGGGAAGCTGGGGCGCCGACTGCCCCTGCGGGCGGGGCCTGCCTGTCCTGAAGTCGCTCAAGGGCAGGACGGAGGATTTCATCGTCCTGCCGAGCGGCAGGGTGCGCTCCTCATTCTCTTTCGACTTCCTCAAAAACCCCGAAAGCCTGATATCCTACCAGCTCGTCCAGGAAAAGGAAGACCTCTTCGTTTTCAGGTACGTTCCTTCGGAAAAAGAAATCGGGAAGCGCGATGCCGGCGAAGTCGTGTCGATGGTAAGGCGCGGGTGCCTCGGCGAAGAGGTGAAGCTCGAGTTCGAGAAGATGCAGCGCATCCCCCGCACCGGAACCGGCAAGCTTACCTCGGTGATATCCAAGGTGAGAGGCCGTGCCGGGACGGGCTTCGGAGACGGCACCCTCTTATGATGCCCGGCCAGGCCCGTCATCCATCCCCATTAAAAAAGATAAAACCCAATTCTTCCCCATGCGTCCCTCTTTCCTGAAGATGCTCAGCGACGTCCTCACTTTCAGGAGGGAGCAGTGGCTGAGCCCTGCGGGGCTCCAGGAGCTTCAGGGGAAAAAGCTGGCCAGAATCATCGAGGCCGCGAAGAAAACTAAATTCTACTCAAAACGCATAACCCTTGCGACCTCAAAACCCCATTCCATATCATCCCCCTCCCCAATCCTCTCCGAAATACCCATAACTACCAAGGACGACATCCGCTCCGCTCCCCAGGATTTTCTCACGAAAACCGCCTCTCTCCACAAGGCCAGCACGTCCGGCTCCTCCGGGGTGCCAATCGACGTCTATTTCGACAAAAACGCGCTCTCCGCTAGGGCCGCGGGCCTGGCCTTCGCGCAGACGGAGTTCGGCCGCTCGCCCTTCGACTTGTTTGCTGAAATATCCGACGCTGAATACAGCTCACTGCCCCATCTTGCCTCGCTTGGCATCTTCCGAAAAATGCACCTCTCTGTTTTCGAGGACGAGGAAAAGAACTTCGCGCTCCTCCAAAAGGCGAAGCCGGACATCCTCGGCTGGTACCCCTCAATCGTCGGCATGATGGCAAGGCTGAACGAAGAGGCCGGAAACCCTGTAAATCTGAAATCCGTCTTCTGCGGGGCCGAGATGCTTACAAAGGAAAGGCGCAGGCTCATTGGCGAATCATTCGATTGCCCGGTCTTCAACCAGTACGGCTCTGTTGAATTCGGCACGATTGCGTTCGAATGCAAAAACCACTCCTTGCACGTCCACCCGAACTGCCTTGCCGAAATCGTGGATAGCCAGGGCAGGCCGACAAATGGCCTCGGCCGCCTGGTAATCACCGGCCTGTTCAATTCGGCGATGCCGCTCCTGCGCTATGCCGTCGGCGACCTGGCGGAATGGGGAAAATGCGGCTGCGGCCGGGGATTGCCCGTCCTGGGCAGGCTGGAAGGCAGGGAGGACGACCTAATCACATTGCCGAGCGGGAAAAAGCGCTCCGCGCGCTCCATCAACCTTCTGGACGACATCCGGGAGGTAAAAAGCTACCAGATTGTGCAGGAAAAGGAAGGCATTTTCGTGTTCAGGTACGTGCCTGCAAAGGGCTTCGACGAAAAAGCCAGGAAGGAAATCGCAAAAAGAATCAAAAGGGGCTGCCTCGGGGAGAGAATTACGGTGGAGTTCGAGGAGGCAAATTCCATAGAAAAGGGAAGGACCGGAAAAATCAGCACGGTCGTCTCGAAGGTGCGAAAATGATGCACATAGCCTCTTTGCTCGCGCAGATGCGCTCCGACCAGTGGAAAAGCCCGGAAGAGCTGAGGGCAACCCAGGAAAAGAAGCTCAGGGAGCTTTTCGAGTACGCGAAAAACAAGGTCCCGTATTACAGGAAGAAATTCGAGGGGAGAACGGTCCGTTCCCTCGACGACCTCCCTGCTCTACCAATCCTCCGCAAGCAGGACATCCGCTCGAACACCCTTTCCCTCATCAGCAGCGCATACAGGGAAAGCTCGCTCAAGAAGATGTCCACATCCGGCTCCACAGGCACTCCGCTCGACATCTATCACAGCGCAGGGGAATCGGCCTACGGCCCGGCATTCGAGATGCGCCAGCTCACGGAAGCGGGCATCGGGCCTTTCGACAAGGTAGTGCACATCATCTACCATAACGGAAAGCCGCGCCTCCTGCAAAACCTCGGTATCTTCAGGAGGCATTACCTTTCCATGCATGACGATGAAAAAGCCAACCTCAAGAAGCTGAAGGAGATGAAGCCGAAGGCGCTCATCTGCCATCCCTCGTACGCGCTCCCGATGGCGCACGCGAACCAGGGGGACGGCGCATTGAAGATAGAAAAGCTCTTCTCGTATGCGGAGCTTCTCACGCCGAAGGCAAGGGCGTTCCTCGAAGCGTCGTTCGGGGCGAAGGTCTATGACATGTACGGCTCGATGGAGACGTCCTGGCTCGCGTGGCAGTGCGAAAAAGGCTCGATGCACCTGCATTCGGACCATGTGATTGCGGAAATCGTGGATGAGCAGGGCAGGCCCGTGAAAGACGGCGAATACGGCAACATTGTCGTAACCCCGCTCTGGCAGAGGGCGATGCCGCTGCTCCGCTACTCGCTCGGCGACCGCACGGCAATAGGTGAAAAGTGCGCGTGCAAAAGAGGCCTGCAGACGCTCAAGCCCATAGAGGGAAGAGACGACGATTTCATCGTGCTTCCGAGCGGAAGGCCCATCTCCGGGCGGTTCGTGGGTGTCTTCATCCGCGACATCCCGGGCGCCGTGCTCTTCCAGGCGAGGCAGGACAACGAGGGCGAGCTGAAAATCCTCATAGTCACCGAGGACGGGAAAATAGACGGAAAGGACCGCAAGAAGCTCTCCGACGACCTGAACGCCTTCTTCCCGGAAAAACTGGACATCAAGGTGGAGCTGGTCGAATCAATTCCGAGGGGCAGGAGCGGCAAGCTGCAATCCGTAGTCTCCTCCCTGAAGCCCTCAATCGACCTTCAGTCGAGGTAGCCCAAAGACCTGAGCCTTTCCTTGACCTTGCCCTCGTCCTCGGAACTCCCGCCTGAAGCCTCCTCGGCCGCAAGCAGCTCGGTGAGCACGAATGCAACGTAGTCCGAGACACTGGAAAACTCGCTGCCCTTTATCCTCTCCTCTAGTTTCTTGTACAATCCTGCCGGAATATCCACGTTCATAATCCCCACTCCGTAAGCTTTTCCCTGAGTATGAGCCCGCTCCGCGACGCCTTCTCCTTTACTGAAGGGAAGGATTCGGAGATTGAAGCCCTCAGCTCCTCCCTTCTCCCAAAGGAATCAAGCACCCGTTCAATCCCCTTCTCGTCAAGCTCCCCGGCATCCATGGAGCACCCCTGGCACAAGTCCCCGAGGACGTCCTGGAACTTGTGGCTGTCGCCGATGGCGAAGAAGGGCGTGTGCGAAAGCGAGCCGAGGATTATTGCGTGCATCCTGCTGGAAACTATGAAGTCCGAGCCTGCGATGTATCCGGCCAGCCTGTCCGGTGGGTGGATGGCGCCAACCAGCTTCGCCTGCGGCCCTATCCCGCGGGCGATTTCTGCGTGAAGCCCTGCATCGTACGCGTCGCTCGCTACGAGCACAACCTCGCAGCCTTCAGCGGCGATTTTCCGGCCTAAAGCCACCATCGCCTGCGCATAATCCTCCCTGCCCTCCCGGAGCTTCTTAGGGCAGAGTATCACCCGCCCGGCCTTCCGCTGCCTTTTTTTCGGCTGGGGGAACGTGAAGGCGATGTCCGATGTAACGTGAACGTCCTTCAGGCCTGCCTCCCTGAGCCTTTGCGCGGTGCGCTCCTCCCTCACGATAATCAGGTCTGCCATGCCAAGCACGGCAGATGCGAGCCTCCTGTGCAGGAGGCCCCGGAACGGGCCTATGGTCTGGGCGCAAACGACAAGGCGCTTGCCGAGGATTTTGGCCATCAGCATCTCGCCGAAGGCGGTCATGAAGAAGTAATGCGGGCCGATGAAGTCCCCGCCCGGGCTTATCACCACGTCGCTCTCGAAGAACCTCGTCAGCGGGCCGGAGAACCCCCCATTGAGCACGAACAGCCTGGCCCCAAAAAGCCTGTAGGCGGCAGCGGAGAGCAGATTGCCCATGAATAGCACAGGGTAATACGCAAGGTCGAGCAAGCCCGGCCTGCCGGCTGGAACCGGCCAGGGCCAGGCGTCTATATGCCCCCTGAAGCGGGGGCATCTCTCTTTCGTAAATGAAGGATGCGACGCCAGGGCGCTGACGCTGCACCCCGGAGCGATGGAATGGAGCATGTCAACGGTCGCGAGAAGAATCGCCGTGTCGCCCATGTTGTGGCTCCACGAATGCGTAATCAGGAACGACGGCTTGGTCATGTGAATAAACAGTGCTGCGTAACGTTTAAAGAAGCAGGCCGCGGCGCGAAAGGGAAGCCTCTATGAAGGAGCAGACCTGGCTCACCTTCGCCGGAGGCTCGAGGTTAGAAATGGCGATGCCCTCGGGGTGGTGTCCGCCGCTCTGGTTGTCGCGCACTGTGTCCCAGTTGTTTCTCTTCGTCTCAGCGGCATCGGTGAAGCCGTGGTCGCTGAGAATCAGGAAATCCCTGCCTTCAAGTAGCGGGAGCAGCCTCGCGAGCGCGTCATCAACGCTTTTGTAGTGCCTGAGCACGGTCTCGGGCTCGTTCCAGAACATGTGCTGGGCCCGGTCCGGCTCTGAGAAGACCGCGGCCACGAGGTCCGCCTCGCCGAACTCTATCGCCCCGGCCACATCCGAGCAGAGCTTGCGCGTGCTCTCGAGCATCTCCTCGCCTTTCACGGAAAGCACGTGCTTCTCCCAGTCGCGGAGCTGGTAATTCCTGTTGAGCGGGGGCAGGGCAACAGGCACGCCCATCACTATGGCGCGCTTCACCCTGTCCCAGACGAATATCTTCCTGGCAAGAAGCTCCTCCCTTGCCTTTCCATCCATCACGAAATGCATGATTCCATGCTCGGAAGGCATGAGGCCGCTGAAAATCGTAGTCCATGAAGGGGCGGAATGCACGGGCCGCACGTCGCAGACGAGCGTGGAGTGCAAGTGCTTCCCAAGAAGCGTTTTGAAGGAGGGCAGGCGCTCCAGGTTGGGCTTTATCACCCTCCACGTCGCCCCGTCCAGCCCTATGACTATCAGAGTATCACGCCCACGCCGGCGATTTTCCCGGCTTTAGAGATTATGAACCTTCCGGTTGGCGGCATCTCAGAGAACCTTTCGAACACGAGCGGCGAGCCGGTCTCGAGCGACACTTCAGCAGCCTCGCAGGAACCGACGCCGCCGAGCTGGGCAGGGTGCGGATGGAGGTCTTTTATAGGGTTCATCCTGCTCCTCACCCTCTTTATCATTGCCGAAGCCTCCTGCGAGGAGCACGTCACAGTAAGCTCCTCGCCAGGCTCGAGCGAGCACTCCGGGAAGCAGAATATGAGCGCCTCGAATTCCCTGCCGGCCCGGGGCGCGCTTTCCTCCCCGGCTATGACGCATCCCCTCCCGATATCGCCGGAATAAGCAAGCCTGAGGCCGATGTTCTGCCCGGCTTCGGCTTCCTTCCTCTCAGCCCCGCCCGGGGAGTGGATGGCTTTTATCGTGGTCCTGAGGCCGAGAGGCTCGATGGCAACCACCTGGCCGGTCCCCAGCATCCCGGTTTCCAGCCTCCCGACGAGCATCTTCCCGCCGTCCACGTCGTAAGCGTCCTGCACGAAGAGCCGCGGAGCAAGGGAACGGAGACGCGTCTCCTCATGGCCGTCGGCGAACTCCTCCATGAGCGAAATCAGCGGCCTGCCGTCATACCATTCCATGGAGCCTGAGCGCTCCATGACATTGTCCCCGTTCCTCGCTGAAACCGGCACGAATGAGAAATCCCCGAAGCCGAAAGAGGACAGCACAGCGGAAACGCTGCTTTTCAGCGACTCGAATCTCTCACGCCCATACCCCACGGCGTCCATCTTGTTCACAGCGACGACAAGCCTTCGTATGCCGAGCATGGAGGCCATGTAAAGGTGGAGCCTCGTCTCGTCCTGAAGCCCCTCGTCCTCCTTTGCCGAGACAATCAGTATGGCGGCATCGGCCTGCGAGGCCCCGCTCAGCATGTTCTTGACAAGTTCCCGATGGCCGGGCACGTCAATCAGGTTATATATCACATCACGGTGGCGGGCCTGCGCGGTCGTCGTGTCGAGCGTGAAGCCGCCTTCCCTCTCCTCCACGAAGCTGTCCAGCAGGAATGCCAGCTCGAACTCCTTCCCCGAAGCCGCGCAGATGGCTTTGGCCTCCTCTATTCGGTCCTTGGTCATGGAGCCCGTGTCGTGGAGGAGCCTGCCGACAAGGGTGGATTTCCCATGGTCCTTGTGGCCAAGAAGCGAGATGCGGATTTCCTTTGCCATAGATTCACATGTAGCCAAGAGCGCGCAGCCTCTGCATCACGTTTTCCTGCTCCTTGTCCTGCATCCTCCCTGAGCGCTCGGCGATGGACGTCTTCCCGAGTTCCGCGATGATGTCGTCCACGGAAGATGCCCCTGACTCTATTGCCACGGTGCACTGCGTGCAGCCGAGGCTCCGGTATCTCTTCCCTGCTTTCGAGAAATAGAGCGGATTGACCGGGACGCTCTCCCTTTTCACGTACCTCCAGATGTCCACCTCGTTCCACTGCAGGAGCGGGTGGATGCGGACGTGCGAGCTGCCCTCGAATCTGCTGGTATATCCCCAGACCTCGGGCGGCTGGTCCTTGTAGTTCCACCTGAACTCCCTGTCGCGCGGGGAAAAGTGCCGCTCCTTCGCGCGGATGCCGTGCTCGTCCCTGCGGATGGAAACGATGAGGCCGTCGAACCCCCTCTCGTCCAGGACCTTCTTGAGCGCGTCGGTCTTGTTCGCGCCACAGCAGCGGATGCCGGAGATGTCGTCCTTGATTTCGCTTTTCGCTACAATCAGCTCCAGCCCCCATTCGTCGGCCAGCCTTTTCCTGAACTCGTATGTCTCCTGGAAATCAATGCCGTTGTCTATGTGTATGACAGGGAAGGGCACCCTGCCGAAGAACGCCTTGCGGGCAAGGGCGAGCATGGCCGTCGAGTCCTTGCCCATGCTCCAGAGCGCGGCAAGCCTCCTGAATTTGGCCTTGGCCTCGCGCAGTATGAACACGCTGCCCTCCTCGAGCCTGTCAAGGTCCTGAAGCTCCGCCAATCAACCACCTGGAAGGATTTACCCCGGATACACTTAAAAATAGAATGAACCCCATTTGTTGCCGATATGAGCCGGAAACTAGTCCTGTTCGGCGTAGACGGCGCCGACTGGGAGGTCCTCGACCCCCTAATCAAGGAAGGCTGCCTGCCGAATTTCAAGCGGGCAATGGATAAGGGCACGCGGGCGCACCTGCGCTCCACAATCCCGCCTCTCACAGCCCCGGCCTGGACGAGCATATTCACCGGCGTTAATCCCGGGAAGCACGGCATATTCGATTTCGGGACGGTCGTCAACGGGAAGCCGAGATACACCTCGGGCGCGGACAGGCAGGCGCCGTATTTCTGGGAGCTGATGCACAGGGAGAAGGTGCTCGCGTTCAACATACCGATGTCATTCCCGCCAAGAACGAGCGCGAACGCGATGCTCATCACGGGCTTCGGGACTCCGGACCGGGACAGCGCATTCACAGCGCCGGCAGGGCTCCGGACGGAAATCCTCGGCATCGTCCCGGATTACGATTTCGACATGGGGCCCGAGGGCCAGCTCGTCAAGATGGGCGCCTCCGCCGACAAGTCAGGCATCGTGCGCACGCTCAAGAAAGGCCTGGATTCCCGCATGAAGGTCGCGAGGCATCTTTTGAAAAGCAAGGAATGGGACGCGGCCTTCATGGTCTTCTCCGAGACGGACTGGGTGCAGCACTATTTCATGAGCGAGTTCCTGAATGCGGACAAAAAGTCCGGCACGGAAATCGCTGAAATCTACAAAATGCTGGACCCGCTTCTCGGCGAGCTGCTCGATTCCGGCTGCGACGTGCTCATAGCGTCCGACCACGGGTTCCGGGAAATCCGGCGCATATTCTTCATGAACACCTATTTCGTGAAAAACGGCGTGCTGAAGCTGAAAAAGGCCACGCGCAGGGGCGCGATGCACGCGGCCGGCCTCACGCGCGAGCGCGTCCTCTCGTTCATCCCGCTCCAGCTGTACGATTTCATCCGCCGCTCGAGGCTGCTTGCGAATCTCGGGCGCTCCGTGTTCCCGAGCGACGTCGTCGGCGGCGGAGCCATAGATTACCCGGGCTCGGTGTTCCTGAGCTCTCGCAACGGCGGCATAATGGTGCCTGCGGGCCATGACCGGAAGCATGTCGCGCAGCTTGTCAAGGCCGCTTCGGACGAGGAAGGCTCGGCAGTCGTGCGGGACGTTTATGCGCGCGAGTCGCTGTATTCCGGCCCGCACGTGGAGAAAGCGCCGCCCCTCACTGCAGTTCCCGAGCATGACGTGCATTTCAGCTGCTCGGGCGCAAGGACGCTCGGCAAGAAAGTGGACTCTGCAAGGGAGATGAACGGGGCGCACAGGGAGCTTGGCGTCTTCGTCTCGTGCGGCCCGAACCTCAGGGCGCTGGGCAGGCTCGACACCCTCCACCTCCTTGATATCGCTCCGACAGTGCTCTCCTATTTCGGCTATGCTGTCCCCGAGGCGCTGGACGGCAAGCCAGTTCCTGTCATTTCAGGCAAATCCGCAAAAGGCTCGGACCTGAGATACAGGACGCTGCTCTCCATCGGGCGCCTCGCGCGCAAGGGCAGGTGAGGGGATGCAGGACGAGCCAGCTGAATCCTCCAAGGAGGTCGCGAAAGGGAGCATGTGGGGCCTCCTCGGCAGCGCGTTCTTCTACTCGTTCTCGTTCTTCTACACCATCATCGTCGCGCGCCTTGTCCCGCAGGACGAGCTCGGCCTTTTCTTCCTCGCGATGGGCATCGTCTCGCTCCCCTCCGTCATAGACAACCTCGGCATGGCGAGCGCGCTCGTGCGCTACGTCCCGTTCTTCGAGGGCCGCAACGAAAAAGGGAAAATCCGCGAGCTCCTGCGGGTAAGCGTCATCCTTACAATCGCCTCCGCCGCGGTGCTCGTCCTGCTTCTCTGGTGGCAGGCGGACAATATCGGGGCGCTCTACCAGAACCCGCGCCTTCCGGACATGGTCCGCATGCTGTCCCTCTCCCTCCTGCTCACGAACATATTCGCCGTTACGACTTCGTTCATACGGGCCAGGGCCGACATACGCTCCATGCAGCTTTCGCAGAACCTCCAGAACCTCCTGAAGCTCGTCCTTGCCCCCCTGCTCATAATGACGTTCGGCCCATCCGCGAACGCGGTCGGCGCGGCCCTCCTGCTCTCCTTCGTCCCGGCCATCCTGCTCTCGCTCGTATTCGTGCGGAAAAGAGCGGAAGGGCTCCCTGCGGGCAGCGGCATAAGCGCGGCCCAGCTGACCGGGGAAATCATCCCGTTCGGCCTCATGTTCGGCTTCCTCTCGTCGCTCGGCGCGCTTTTCTTCTCGACAAGCAGGGTGCTGCTCGGCTTCCTCCTCGACCCATCAGAGGCGACCGAAGCCGTCGCGGTCTATGCGGTCGCTGCGTCATTGGCAGGCGTCCTGCTGACGATTCCGAACTCCATAGGGGGCATATTCCTGCCGATGATATCCCGGCTTTACGGGAAGAACGACACGCTGCAGATAGGCGCGGCGACCGAGACCGCACAGCGCTGGTCCCTCCTCATGACCGTGCCATTCGGCCTTGTCATGATGGCCTTTTCGGGCGACATACTCGCCGCGCTTTATGGCGAGCAGTACCGGGCGGGCGGCATCGTCATGTCGATTCTCGCGCTCGGCATCCTGCTCAAGGCGGTCTCATACGTCCTGTCGCTCACGCTCTCGGCCATGCGCCTCGTCCGGCTCCAGATAGAAATCACGGTCGCCGCGGGCCTGCTCAACATCGTGCTGAATATCCTCCTCATCCCGGTGCTCGGCATCGCGGGCTCGGCAATCTCCTCGCTCATGGGATTCGCGGCCAACGCAACGCTTCTCGCATACTACGCCAGGAAGCATTTCGGATACCGCCTTCCGGCGGAAGTCTTCAAGCTGGCGCTTGCCGGCCTGGCGACGCTCGCCATAATGTTCTTATCAGGCCCCATCATCAGCTCGCTCTCGGCAGGCATCCAGGGCGCAGCCGGACCGGACGCGCCCTTCTACGTGCCGAAAATCCTCTATGCCGCTTTCATCGGCCTCATGAGCGCAGCCGCAATCGCGTTTTTCGCCTGCTTCTGCCTGCTCCTCAAATGCATCGGGCGCGAGGATGTCGCCATGCTCGCGAAAGTGCTGAAGAAGGCCCGCGTCCCCAATCCTGCCGCGGAGGCCCTCTGCAGGATGGCATCGTACGGCGTCGGCCGTGAAAGCCGCTAGCCGTGCCTCAGCTTGAACTTCAGGAGGCAGGACGCCATCTTGAGGCTGTCATGGAAGAGCCTGAACCTGGAGCCTGAGACCTCTTTCCAATGAATCGGGATTTCGCTTATGCGCAGGCCCCTGCGCTGGGCGCGCACGAGAAGCTCGGTGTCCCAGAACCACCATTCGTCCTCGACCTCGTTCACGACCGGGAGCACGAGGTCCTTCCTGAAAGCCTTGAACCCGCACTGGTGGTCGCTGAGCCTTGAGCCCAGAAGAAGGCTGACAAGCATGTTGAAAGCCCTGCTCGCGACATACCGCACCATGCTCCTGCTCGCCTTCGCTCCGGGCAGGTAGCGCGAGCCTATGACGATTGCCGCGCCGTCGCGTATGAAGCCGACAAGCTCCTTCACGTGGGCCGGCTCCGAGGCGAGGTCAGCGTCCATGAAAATTATGATGTTGCCGCGCG
Source organism: Microcaldota archaeon (assembly GCA_040754495.1). Classification (GTDB taxonomy): domain Archaea; phylum Micrarchaeota; class Micrarchaeia; order Anstonellales; family Bilamarchaeaceae; genus Bilamarchaeum. The sequence goes on along the minus strand of JBFMCO010000009.1, from coordinate 10,126 downwards.
CGCGGGCTGCGGCGCTCTTTATCGCGGCGCCCTTGCCCACCCGATTGTCGTTGTGGAACGTCCTCACGCGCGCCGAGCGGAGCGATTTCGCGACCCCGGTGCTCCCGTCCGTGCTGCCGTCCTCGCTGATGAGTATCTCGTAGTCGCCGAGGCATCCGTCCAGCGTGCCTATCAGCCGCTTCACGTTGCCCTCGAGGGTCCTGCCCTCGTTGTGCACCGGGAGAATCACGGACACTTTTCCTTCCGCCATCGCTTATGCTTCCCTTTCCGCTCTTTTAATCCTTCCGAGTCTCAAGGCCGTAGCCCGAGCTCGTTACCCCTTTCCAGGCACGCACGGCGAATCCCCCCAGGGAGAGGCAGAGCGCAAGCGGAAGCACGAAAGGAGCGGCGAACGCGAGCAGGGCGAGCCCCGCGACTATCCGTATCATGCCCCGCCCGCTGAAAACCTCGTACGCCTTCCCTTCGTGCACCATGTAAGCGCTGCGGGCCATCGCGATGGCAGGAAGGCTGAGCGCGCTGTTTCCTCCGCGGAACAGGATGCGCTTGCCAAGGTATTTCGGAAACGACGCGAGGATGGACGCGCACCTTCCGGCATACCACAGCAGGCCCTGCCCGGCATCGTCAGAATAAAGCATCATGTTCGGGCCCTGCACCCGCCTGCCGGCTGCCTCCCTGGAATCGAACACGAGGTCCGCCTCCGGCTCCTTAGCAAGGGCCTGCGGGCCGTTGCCGCCCGCATTCTTCGCTTCGAAAAACACGAGCCGCGAGCCGTCCCACAGGCCATGCAGCGTCCTTCCGGCCTGGCCCATCCTTCCGAAAGCCGCAAGGGAGGCAGCCATGAACAGGCCCATCGCGGCGAAGGCAAATGCCTCCGGGAATCCGCGGTTCAGGACGAGCGCCTCCAGCTCCCCCCGGGAATAGTAGTACCTTTTCCACGACGCGTCGATGAGGAATGGCTTTGCCGGCGGATGCCACGCGTACGCTTCTATGTGCTTCGGGGAAAACCCGGAATTCCTCATCCTGCTCATGAACTCCACGTCGTCCCCCCCGAAGAAGAGCGGCAGGAACGTAAGCCCTGCCGACCTCAGCGCTTTGGCGCTCAGAGCCCCGTAATAATGGGGCACGCGGGGCTTCCATGACGCCTGCGGGGAGCCGAGGCGCGGGATGGCGATTTGCGAGCCGCCCTCCACCTCCTTCACCAGCGATTCGACGAGGTCAACTGACACGGGCATGCAGTCGTCGTCCGCGAGGATGATTATCCCGTAGCCTTCCTCAAGGGCGGCCCGCTCCCCGATGTAATACGCCCCCGAGCAGCCATTCCTTCCCTTCTCGCGCAGGTGCAGGATGCCCGCCCACGCAGGCGCCTCGATGAAGCCGTCCTTCTCCCCATAGACGATGATGATGTCGAAGCCCTTCCATTTCTGGAGGCCGAGCCTCTCGATATGCCCCTTCAGCATGGGGGCGTTGCCGTACGTGGTTATCACCAGCGCGGCCTTTGCGCGGGGTGCCCTCCTCATGTCCTTGCGCTCTGCAACGAGCGCATCCAGCGCTGGCGCGGCATCGGGCCGTTTTTTCATCACATCCACTCTTTGCTTCCGTTTTTTTAAAACATGCATCGAAATCAATTCATGCATGCCCGAATGCTCGGCGTCCTCGGGCGCTTCCTTGAGTTGCGCAACGCGCAGTGGGCGGGCCGGGACTCGCTCGTGCGCCTCCAGCGCCGGCGCCTCGGGGCAATCGTGCGCCGCGCTCTCTCGACTCCGTACTACGGCCGGCTCATGGACGGGCTCTCCATCACGCCGGAGGAGCTGGAATCCGACATCTCGCTTCTGCCGCCCACCCTGAAGGGGCAGGTGCAGGGCGGCATGCAGTCGTTCATGGCACCGGATTCCGGGAGGAAACTTTATCCAATAAGCACGTCCGGCTCGACGGGCACGCCCCTGCGCCTCTGCCTCGACCAGGACGCTGCGGACCAGAGGACCGCAACGCTCGGGCTTGTGCAGACCGAGTTCGGGCGCACGCCCTTCGACCTTTTCGCGGAGATTTCGGTCAGGCCGTGCCACACGCTCCCTCTCCTTCCTGCCTTCGGGCTTTTCAGGAAGCTCCCGCTCTCGGTTTTCGAGGACGAGTCACGCAACCTGGAGCTGCTTCGGCGCGGGAGGCCCGATATCCTCGGATGGTACCCTTCCACGCTCGCAGTGCTCGCCCGCCTCAATCTGGCCTCCGGGCCGCGCCTGCGCCTCAAATCCGTCTTCTGCGGGGCCGAAACGCTTAGCGCGGGCCGCAGGAGGCTTCTTGAGGAGTCGTTTTCCGGCAGGGTGTTCCAGCAATACGGGTGCGTGGAATTCGGCACGCTGGCTTTCGAGTGCCCTGAAGAGAAGAGGCTGCACGTGTGCGCGCCATCGTGCCTGCTTGAGATTGCGGATGCACGGGGGAGGCCGAAAAAAAGCGGCAGCGGCGACATCCTCGTCACCTCGCTATCCAACCAGGCCATGCCCCTGCTGAGATACCGCATCGGCGACCGCGGGAGCTGGGGCAATGACTGCCCTTGCGGGCGGAGCCTGCCGGTCCTGAAATCCCTCGAGGGGCGCGACAACGATTTCATAGTCCTTCCTTCCGGGCGGGAGCGCTCCCCTGTCTCTTTCGACATAATGGACGGCATCCCGGGCCTGCTCGCCTACCAGCTCGTCCAGGAGCGCCCGGACCATTTCGTCTTCAGGCTCGTCCCGGCGCCTTCAGGGTTCCCTGAGGAATCGCGCCGCGAGGTGAGGAAGCGCATACTCGGCGCCTGCCTCGGCGAGCGCGTGAGCGTCGAGTTCGAGGAGCCCCCGCGCCTGCAGAAGACTGAAGGCAAGCTCAGGACCGTGGTGTCCAAGGTCGCAAAACCCGGCTAGCGGCCGCGGACGCCATATCCTGCCGTGTCTATCCCGGAAAGCTCCCTGCAGACGATTCCGCGGGCCCACAGCATGAGCGCGGCAGGCAGGATGAGGGGCACCAGAAAGAGCGCGAGGATGATGCCGGCCGCAATGTGCGCCAGGCCACGCTCCTTTCCGAAAGCGTATGCCTTCCCGTCATGCTCGATTGCGGAGCCCCGGGCCATGAGAAGGGGCGCCAGGTCCCGCACCGCGTGCGGCCTGGAAGTCCTGCAAAGGAGAATCCGCTTTCCGAAAAGCCCTGGCAGCGAAGGCAGCATCCGGATGGCTGCAACCGCATCCCCTCCTTCCGGCTCCACCCTCTCATATCCATCCTCTGCCGGCAGGGGCGAAGCCTTCTCCGGGCCGCTGACCTCCTCCCTGAACATCCTCATCCCGCTTCCGGCCCAGAGCGCGCGGAAAACCAGCACCCCGCGTCCGCGGTCCCCGGCGCATGCCATGAGCAGGCCTGAAAGAAGGCTGTAGGCGATGTACCTCAGCGCGGAAACGCGCATCCGGCATATGAGCCGGTACAGCAGGAGGCCCCGCTGATAATGGAAAAGACGCCCCCCGCCCTCGAGCATCATCGGCGCGGGCGCAGGATGCGAAACCCGGGCATCGGCCTGCGAGAAATTCATCCCTGCCTTCCTGATGCGGTCGATTAGCTCAAGGTCCTCCCCGCCGTTTCCGAAAGGGAGGTACGTGAGGCCGGCCTTCTCAAGCACCCCGCGCCGCAGGATGCCGTAGTGGTGGATGATGAATCCGGGAACCGCCTCCTGCCTCCCGTATCCGGCGTTGGGCATCGCGCAGTCGCCAGGCGAGCCTGCGAGCTTCTCCACGAGGTCGTCCGAAACCGGCATGCAGTCGTCGTCCGCGAGGATTACGCTTTCATACCCCTCCTGCAGGGCTATCTTCTGCCCGATGTAATTCGCCCCTGCGCAGCCCATCCTGCCTTTCTCGCGCACATGGAGAACCCCGGCCCATCCCGGCGTTTCCAGGAACTCGTCCTTTTCGCCGTAAACCGCGATTATGTCGAAATCCTTCCTGCTCTGGCGGGAAAGGCGCCTAAGGTGCTCCGCGAGGCTCTCGCGCGCCTGGAACGAAGTGATGACGATTGCGAGCGCCCTCTTCCCCTTCCGCCCGTCTTTCGTCCCGAGGACCAGCTCGTCCAGCGCGGGCCCCTCCGTTTTCCAGCCGTCCCTCATCACATAACCTGAGGAGGGCTGGTTTAAAATGTTTCTTGGATGGAACAGGCCTATGGCAGCCAGACTGGTGGTGCTCGGGCTCGACGGCGCCGACTGGAGCATCCTCCGCCCTCTCATCGAATCCGGGGCGCTTCCCAATTTCCGGCGCATCAGCGGCTCAGGGACCGTGGCGGCCCTGCGCTCCACCCTGCCTGCGCTCACGCCCCCGGCCTGGACGAGCATGTTCACCGGCGTGAACCCGGGCAAGCACGGCGTTTTCGATTTCGTGAAATACTCGGGCGGCCGCACTGCCCTTAGCGGGGGCAACCGGATGCCATACGTCTGGGAGCTCCTCCGCAGCCATAAGGCAATCGCATTCAACGTCCCATGCTCCTATCCCCCGCGCCCATGCCCGAACGCGGTCGTCGTCTCCGGCTTCCCGTCCCCCGGAAAAGGCTTCTGCAGCCCTGCCGGGGCCGAAGCGGATATCCGGAGGGCGGTGCCGGATTTCGAGGCATGGCCGGCCGGGCTCGGGAAGCTGCTCAAGGGCGCGGACATAAAAGACCGCGCCGCGCTTTCGGCCGCGCTTCTCCGGAACATGGACATGAAGGCGAAGGCGGCCCTGCACCTGATGAAGGGCAGGGACTGGGAGCTTGCGGTCGTCGTATTCTCGGCAACCGACTGGCTGCAGCATTTCTTCATGCACGAGTTCATGGCCGCGGCGCGGAAGGAAGGCACTGAAATCGCCAAGGCGTACGCCGCCGCGGACCGCTTCCTCGGGGAGGCGCTGGCCATGGGCTGCGACGTCATGGTCGTGTCGGACCACGGATTCGCTCCCGCGCGGCGCAAGCTTTACCTGAATTCGCTGCTGCGCGGGCGCGGGCTCCTGAGGGAGCGGCCACACCTGCTTGGCAGGCGCGCCGCATCCCTCCTGTCGCCGCTAGCCCCTGCCATGCCGCTCCTGAAAAAGGTCGGGAAGGCGGTCAACGCCGGCATCATGCTTCTCCCCGGGGCTGACGTCTGCGAGCGCATAGACCTCAAGGGGAGTGCCGCGTTCCTTTTTTCCAACGACGGCGGGGTTGCCCTCGAAGACGCGGCCCGCGCGGAAGAAGTCCGGCAGGCGATTCTTTGCGCGAAGGACTGGGAAGGCAGGCCCATGGTCAGGGAGGTTTATCGGAGGGAGGACATCTATTTCGGCCCTGAAACCGGGAAGGCTCCGGCGCTGCTCGTGATACCCGAGGACGACGTCCTTCTCTCGACCACCCTCGCAAGCGGCATCTCCAGCCCCATCAAGCCCGGGAAGGAGAAGGACGGCACCCACCGCAAGAGCGGCGTTTTCATCGCATGGGGGGACGGATTCAGGGCGCAGGGCGAAATCCAGGAGCGCTCGGTGATGGACGTAGCGCCGACAATCCTGTCCTACTTCTCAACGGATGTGCCCGGATACATGGACGGCACGGCCATTTGGCCAGGCAGGCGCATCCCCGGAAAAAAACTGCTCGGTGCCTCTACAAGGGCCGCGCTGAGGCGCATGGCAGGGAGCCGGTAAAGCCGCAAGCAATTATCCTTTGCCCCGTGGTTGCCGGTATCCGGTTTCCGGCAACTGGCTGCCGGATGCTGAAAACCACCTGTGAGATGCCCGGGTGTCAGAAGAAGTCCGGAACTCCCGGCGCCCTCCCCTGACCGCTTTTAATATCTTCATCGCGATATCCCTCCGATGCGCATCGCTTTCTTCAACTGGCGGGACATAAGGAACCCTGCCGCGGGCGGGGCCGAGGTCTACGTGCACCAGATCATGAAGCGCCTCGCCGCCCGCGGGCATTCAGTCGCGCTTTTCACGTCCTCCTACCCCGGGGCGAAGGCGCAGGAGAGCATAGACGGCATCAGGCATGTAAGGTATGGCGGCCGCTTCCTCATCTACCCGAAGGCGCTCCTGTGCTACAGGAAGTACGTACAGGGCAGGTTCGACGCAATCATCGAGAGCATCAACGGCCCGCCGTTCTTCACCGCGCTTTTCGCCAAAGAGCCGGTATTCCCGCTCATCCACCAGCTCACGAGGGAGAACTGGTATTCCGGCATATCGCTTCCGCTGGCATTCGCAGGATACCATCTCGAGGACCCGATGCTGCGGCTCTACCGCGGCCGCACGGCGATTGCGCCCTCGCCTTCCACCAGGAGCGACCTGCTCCGGCTGGGGTTCAGGGATGTCCGCGTGGTGCACGGTGCGCCGGATGTGGAGCCGGCGGCCGGGCCGAAGGAAACGGCGCCGACGCTCCTGTATATAGGGAGGCTCACGCGCTCCAAGCGGGTCGACCATGCGCTTTCAGCGCTCAGGCTCATTCGGGAGCGGGTTCCGGGTGCGCGGCTGTGGGTCGCAGGAAGCGGGCCTGAGGAGGAAAGGCTCAGGAAGTCCGCGCGCGAAGACGGGCTTGAAGGCTCGGTCGAGTTTTTCGGGAAGGTAAGCCAGCAGAAGAAAGCAGAGCTCATGTCGAAGGCGCACCTGATGCTGTTCCCGGCAGTGCGCGAGGGGTGGGGCCTTGTCGTCCTTGAATGCAACGCCTGCTCTACTCCCGTGATAGGATACGACGTGCCCGGCCTGCGGGACAGCATCCGGGACGGAATCAACGGCGCTCTTGTCCCGGATGGCGATTACGCGCGCATGGCGGAGGCGGCAGTGGCCCTCCTCGATGACAGGGGGCGGCTCAGGGGGCTCTCGGCGTCTTCAGCCGCATTCGCGGGCGGATTCAGCTGGGAGAATGCAGCTGAGGAGGCAGAGTCCATCCTCGAAGAAGCCCTGCGCGAAAAATGAGGCGCTCATTTCCGCCGGGGCGCCTTCGGCTGTTCCGCCTTCTTTTCAGAAATGTATCCATGGGCCAGCCTCGCCAGCCCGGCAACGAACAGCCAGTACGCGTTTTCGGCAATCCTGTCGGACGTGTCGCCGTTGAATCCGGTTATGGCGCTCGCAAGCAGCATGAGCAGGCCGTATGAGAACAGCGGCCTCGCGTCCCACTTCCCATGGATGAACAGGGCGGCCAGGCTTAGGTATGCTGCCGCGGCCAGCCACGTGCTGCCTCCTGCAAGCAGGAGCGATGCCGCTATGGCCGCAGCCGGCCAGATGAGCGGCGCGTTGGCGAAGATGAATTCCGAGACCTTGTTCTCATCCATGCTTCCATCTCCGTGCCGTGCAGAATGCTATGTATGCCACGCAGAGCGCGAGCACAGCCTGAGTCACTGCAAGCCAGGCCTCGTAGGTTTCCTGCGGCGCGTAAACGACTTCTATATCAAGCTTCCCGGTCTCGTTTATCCAGTAGCCGTTCATCAGGCCGAAGATTTTCTCCGGGTATGCGGTCCCGATGCGCTTGCCGTCCCTGTATATCCTCGCCTCATACCTGGGCGCGTGGGTTTCTGCGAAGGCGAGCAGGAACGGGCCGGACGCCTCCACGGAAACGCTCCATCTGGTGGGGTCTATGCTACGATAGTCAAGGACGCGGGCAGGGGCGTTCCCGGAAAAAAGCGCATCAGGGCTTTCATTTCCCTCATAAAGCCAGACCACGTCCAAGCCCGCCCCGTCGCTGCCATTGACTTCGAGCGTCCTTTCCCCGCCGCTGAGATTGAACGGCCCCCCGTAGCGGAATCCCCACGGCCCGTCCGAGAGCTGCACCGGCCTGCCGCCTGCATGCGCTTCCAGTTCCCCGCTCCCTCTGAGCGCGAGCATGAACTGCCCGTCCCTTGCGATGCGCGGCGCGAAAGACGCGGTCCCGTTTTCGGTGAACGCTATGATGCCTCCCCCGCTCTGGCCGGGAATGCCGCCAAGCTTCTTCGCGCTTCCGTTGGTGCGGGAGTCCGTTTCAGCTTCGAGTATGTACATCTGCGTCCCGGTTGCCTGCGCAGTGCCGTTCCTGAAGCTCTCACCATCCGCAAGGAAGAGCCTTGCCGCCGGGTCCGGGCCGGAGGCGAGCGCGAGCGTATCCTGCGCAGGGAACATGGCCGAAGCGAGCTTCCTGCCTTCAGTGAGGTCAGCTATCGTCCCTGCGTACGCGAAGAACCTGCCCCTCCCCTCGTTCCGGCAGAGCGTGTAATCCGCGAACCGCTCGCAGGGCAGCGTGCCGTAGCCGCTGGCTTTGCTCAGGATTATATTCCTTGCATCGAGCGCGTCGAGAAGGGGCTCTGGCAGGAAGCCTGAGGCGAAGATGTCCATCAACACCCGGTCGCGCGTGCTGTACCTGTCTATCCCCTGGTGCCTCACGACCTCGATGCCGGTGTTCATGAACATCGCCTTGCCGCCGCCCTCGGCCTCCGCGGCGAGCGCGTAGTATGCGTCCGGAAGCAGGTGAGCGGCGTACTTGTCTTCCAGGTACTCCTGGGCCGGGGAGGGGGCGATGTTGAGCGCGGCGACAGCCAGCAGCAGGGCCGGGAAAATCAGCCGCGCCCTCCCATCCAGCCCGCCTGCGCCGAGGATAAGGGCCGTTGACGCGAAAACCGGAATCATGAGGCTCATGCGCGCCCATTCCCTGAGGATTCCCAGGATGCTCCCGAAGCCGGCCTTCGAGAGTTTTTCCACGCCCCATGCGACAATCGTGTTGTTGGTGCCGAGGGCGAGGAACATCGCGCCGAGGACGGCAAGGAGGCAGAGCAGCGCGAGCGCTTTCCGCTCCCGCTCCAGGCGCCCGTAAGCAAGAGGGAAGACGGAAAAAACCATGATGAAGAACGCGAGCCCGGAGAGCCTGAAAACCGGATTCACGTACAGCTTCTCCGCCGCGAACTGGGGCCACCAGTTGTTCGAGAAGGAAAGGAGGTTCGTCATCTCCCCGAAGCGCGAGAGCAGCTCCGGGCTCACCCTGTCCACCGCTATCGGATACGGGTTGTCCATGAATTCCCCGAGGGCGAGGATGGGCGCGTTGAGGATTGCATAGAGCGCGATGGGGGTGAGCGCGAACAGGGCGACGGGGCCAATCTTCCTGCCGGTGAATGCGAGGAATGCTACTGCCACTGCGTGCGTAAGGAGCATGTAAAAGAGCGAATGCGGGATGATGCCGTAGAAGCCGAGCAGGAGGGAATACGCCACGAGCGTTTCTCCCTTCCTCTCCTTCGCGTATGAAAGCCCGAGCGAAAGGAAAAGGGGCAGGATTGCGTACGTGAACCATATCCACGTATGCACAATGCGCTCGACCGCCCAGAGGTTCATGAAATAGAAGGGCAGGACGGCGAGCATGAGGAGCGCAGCCTGCAACCCGGGCCCGTGGAACATCCTCACCAGCCTGTAGATGCCCCAGCTCCCGAGCAGGAGCGACACGAGGATTAGCGCGCTGTGGAACTGCGCATCCGAAAAGGGGGCGAAATCCGACAGGATGCTCAGCCCGCCGAGCATGAGGAACCTGTTGTTGAAGAAGCCGGGTCCGCCCGAGTAGAACGTGTACATGGTCGCTTCCTTGCGCGCGTCCGCGGACTCCGGGCCTATGTTGGTGTTGAAATCCCCGTAGTTGAACACGAGCCTGCCATCGCCGAGGGGCGCAAGGACCGGCCAGTATTCGTAGAGGACGTAGCCCACGGCCAGCAGGAGCGCTGCGATGGTCATTATGCGCTGGTGCGTCCAGCCGCTCTGTTTCTTCACAATGCGGGTTTCTGAACGCAGACTTTTAATCTCGCTCCATGCCTCCAGGGACCCGGAGCGCGGGCAGGCCCCCAGGCGATACGTTTTTTATTGGCGGCTCCGGATATGCAATGGAGAACGATGAAACCGGCAATCAGCATAGTGGTCCCTGCGAGAAACTCTGCCGCCACCCTGCAATCCTGCCTCGAATCCATCCGGGCGCAGTCGTTCCGGGATTACGAGCTCATCGTGGTGGACGGCATGAGCAGGGACGGCACGGCGGACATAGCGCGCCGCTACGCAGACGAGGTCATGACCTGCCCGGGCTCGGTCCCCGCGTCGCGCAACCTCGGCTTCTCCAGGGCGCGGGGCGGCATTTTTCTCTCGATAGACTCGGACATGGTGCTGGGCGAGGGGCTGCTTCTTGACGTTTCGAAGAA
>JBFMCO010000008.1:0-4341 GCA_040754495.1 Microcaldota archaeon | reverse complement strand
CATGTGGTGGTCCTGGCCTATCCCGCGCAGCTCCTTGCAAATCTGGACGGCGAGCTCGCGCGTGGGCGCCATTATGAGCGCTTTCTTCGACAGGCCGCGGGTTATCCTCTCGATGATGCCGATGCCGAAAGCCGCGGTCTTCCCGGTCCCGGTCTGGCTGCGGATAAGCATGTTCTTCCCGCCTATTATCCTCGGTATCACCTTCTCCTGCACTTCGGTAGGCTCCACATAGTTCAGTTTCTGCAGCGCTGAGAGCGTCTTCGCGTTGAGCGCCATTTCATTGAATTCCATCTGCTCACTCCGTGTTACTCAAAACGAGATTAGAGCTAACACTACACATTAATACACTTTTATAAACTAAATACGCAAGCCTGATATTTAAACCTTCGTTTCCGGTTCATCCTAGGAAGGCAAGATATAATAAGATTGCGCCGAAGGCGACGAGCCCCCCGCCGTAGAGGATGGCCCACAACGAGGGTTTCTTCGTAATGGTCCGGAAATACGCGGCGAGCTCAAGGGCGTACGCGGCCGCAGTCGCCGCCATCAGCAGTATCTTCGAGGCGCTCCAGAACAGGTCCGGGTTTATCGTGGCATAATGGAGCGTCGCGAAGAGGAAGGCGAGATAGACGAGCCTGTGCACCGCCTTCCAGTTCCTGAAGCCGAGCCTCGCGACCGCCCAGTCGGTCGAAGTGAGGTAGATGGGAAGGAACAGGGAGAATGCCAGCGCGCCGAAGACGATGGGATTCTCGTAGGGATTGAGGTTCGCAAGGAGCGCGTCCGGGATGAGGCCGTAGAACAGGCTTGCCGCAGTCGCGTGGCAGATGATGAACGTGAAGCCCCACACCCCGAAGCTTCTCCTGTGCGCCGTAAAATTGAGTTTCGGCCAGAGGACCGCGACGGGGCCGAGCATGAGCGCAACCGCGATGAGCGTAGCCCCGCTGAAGGACGAGGCGAGGATTATCGCCCGCTCGGCCTGGCCCGGCAGGGCCAGGAAGAACTGGTAGAGGAACTGCAATGACCAGAAAACCAGTGCGAGCGCGCTCGCCTTGAGTACGTATGCGATGTTCTTCCGCGCGCCTTCGAAAAGGCCCGGCGCGGTCCCGGCCTTCGCCGCAGCGGCTCTCTTCCCGGCCTGCAGCGACGTGATGCCGGGCTCAGCCGGCTCTTGGCCGCCCCCTTCGGCTTCGACCTCAACTTCTATATCCCTCCCGCTCACCCTTGTCCGGTAGGTCCCGATGGGCTTTGTAGCGGGCGGCCCCACGACGGCCCCGCTCTTTATTTCGAACCTTGCGCCATGGAGCGGGCACTGGATGACGCCCTCGTCCTGCGTGCCGTCGCACAGCGAGCCTCCGGCATGGGTGCAGGTGTTGTCTATCGCGAAATAGCCCCCGGCCGTCCTGAAGAGCGCCATCTTCCTGCCACCGGCCTCGGCGCAGAATGGCACGCCCTCGTCCACGTCATTGACAGATGCGAGCCGCACGAATATCCTGCTCTTCCTTCCGGCGGCCTGTTTCGCCCTTGGCTCCGGGATGGCTGCCCCGGTCCTTGAAAATGACAGGAGCTCGGCTTCCGGGGCCGGCTTTCCGGAAACCAGGGAAGCGATTATGGACGCGGCGAGAGTGCCGAAGACAAGGCCGTTCCCCCCGAACCCGCAGCAGCTTCCCACGAAGACCTTGCCCCGGTAATGCGGGTGCTCTGCGGCATATGGGAGGCCGTCCTCGGAATCGTATAAGCTGCCGGACCACCTGTGCGTCACGGTGAAAGGGCCGCCGAAGCGCTCCTTCAGGAAAGCCTCGAGCGCCTTGTGCGGTTCTCCCTGCCGCTCGGACGGGTGCCTGTCCGCCCCGCCGAGGATGACTGTCCTCTCGTCCAGCCTCCTGTAGTAGAAATACGGGTCGTACGTGTCCCAGAAAAGGCTTTGCGGCACGGGCGCGCCATTGTCGAACCTGGCCGCGAGCGCATATGTGACTTTGGGCTCGAAAAGCCCCCTCAGCTCGGAGAACTGCTCCATCGGAAGCCCGGTCGCCACGACGAGCTTTTTCGCCCTCACGGAGCCCCCCGGAGTCTTCACGACCACGTCCTTTCCGACCTCAACAGAGACGGCCTCGGTTTCCTCGAACACGCTTATGCCTTTCGCTTTTCCAAGCAGGCCGAAGACGAACTTCCTCGAGTGGAACTGGCCCTCGCCGTCGAACCTGATGGCCGCGGCCATCCCGATTCCGCTCGCTTCCGCATCCTTGCCCTCGATGAAAGATGCCAGGGCATCAGCCTTTCTCACTGCATCCCATTCCGCAGCCAGCAGCCGGTCTCCCGCCTTGTATGCGCAGTAAAACGAAGAGCACGCGGAGAAGCCGCAGTCGATGCCTTCCTCCCTTATAAGGCCGATGAGCCGCTCCTGCGCGGCGCGGGAGGCCGCGAAGAGCCTTTTCAGGAACGGCGCCCCATACCTCTTTTCAAGCCCTGAGATGTTCGTGTCCGGGACGCGCGTCAGGAACCCGGTCGTGAAGCCGGTGTCCCCGGTGGCCAGCCTGTTCTTCTCGAGGAGGGCGACCGAGAAGCCTTCGCGGGAAAGGAACCATGCTGCCATGACGCCCACGATGCCGCCGCCGATTACGGCCACGTCCGCCTCGATGTCCCTGGATAGCGGCGGGTAGCGCCTCCTGTCCGGCACGCTCTCAAGCCACGGCGAGAGCGTCTTGGGTTCCCGGTTTCCAGCCTCCGGTTTCGAGCTTGGCATAATGGGTGTCTTTCGGGCACCAAATAAAACCTTTTTGGCGCATCTAAATCCCATGGACATCCTCGTTTTCGGGCTGGCGGACGAGGACTCTATGCTCGCCAGGCTGAGGAAGCGGTTCCCTGACGTCGGGTTCAGGAAATTCGACATATCCCAGGAGCTCGATGAGGAGAGCCGCAGGCTGGTCGTTATAGACACCATGAAGGGTATCGACCGAGTGACGCTGCTCGACGACCCCGGCCGCCTCAGCCCTGGCAAGGCGCTCGAAGGCTCGGGCTCAATGATGACGCTCCGCATACTCCTGCGCATCGGCTCGCTCGATTCTGTCAAGGTGATAGCCGTGCCGGAAGGCTACCCTCAGGACGACGCGTTTTCCGAGATATGCGCAATCATCGAGTCGCTCCCCCCAGGCTCGTGATGTTTCGCCCCTGCCCGCACAATTCCGCCCGGCATATAAATCCGCCCTGAGCAATCGGAAACGGTGATTGTATGGCTGATAACAGCGCAATGCTGGTCGTAGGCGTCATAGTAGTAGTGCTGATAACGGCGGGGCTCACTTATTATATTACCAAATCCGCTGAGCAGCTCCCGCAGAACCAGACCAACGTCAGCCTCGAGAAGCCCTCCATCACTGTAAGGGGGGAGGCGACGAAGACGGTAAGCCCTGACCTCATGGTCATCGGGCTGACAATCGATTCGTTCGGCAATAACACGTCCGCGTCCCAGGCACAGAGCGCCACGGACACTGCGAAGGTGAAGGCCGCCCTGCTGGCCGCCGGGCTGAGCGCAAGCGAAATCCAGACCTCATCGTATTACACTTATCCGGTCTACAACGATTCGTGCTATGACTACTGCTATCCATACGCCTACGATTACGCAGTCCCCGCGGGCGGCGGCGTCTACAAGGGCGATGCCCCATCATCCGAACCTGCCATGGAGAGCGGTTCCGGCGCGGCCGGGAGCGGAGTCGCATACCCTGACATTTATCCACGTCCCTATCCCTGCAAGAGCGAGTGCAACATCACCGGCTACAAGACCTCGCACGTCCTCATGATAAAGACGGACAAGGTGAATGACGCGGGCGATTTGGTCGATGCGGCCCTCGGCGCGGGCGATTTCAAAATCGACTACATATACTTCTCGGTCAAGGACGAGACGCGCGTCAAGGTCGAATCAGACCTCCAGGCAGCCGCGGCATCGAACGCCAAGTCCAAGGCCGAAAACATCGCTAAGGGCCTTGGCGCCACGCTCGGCAAGGTCATCTCGGTAACGACGGACTACTACCCGATATACCCGTACCCGGTATACGCGTACGACCGCTCGGCCTACGGGGGAGAGGCCGCGCCGCCGACCGAAATCTTCCCGACCGACTCGAGCTTCAGCGGCTCCATAACCGTGACCTACGAGCTCGAGCAGTAGTTTTTTATTTTCCCTTTCCTATTCTCCTCATGCTCAAGCAGGACGAGGGCGCTAAAGGGATGCAGGCATCGCTTGGTCGGTTGCTGGCAGCCATTCCGCTCACCCCGAACCAGTGGACTTTTTTATCTGTCGTGGGGGGGGGGGGCGCACCGCACGCCCTAGCCGTAACTTGGAACAAAAATCGCGGG
>JBFMCO010000007.1:0-21570 GCA_040754495.1 Microcaldota archaeon | reverse complement strand
CGATGGCTGATTCTTACGATGTCGTGATAATAGGCGGCGGGCCGGGCGGGCTCTCGTGCGCAAGATACCTGTCTGGTTCAGGGTTAAGGGTTTTGGTCCTTGAGAAAAACGAGCGGGTGGGAAAGAAAATCTGCTCCGGCGAAATCTCCCCGAAGGTTTTTCCGGGCGAGAAGTTCGACCGCGGCCACCCATGGACCGAAATCAGCGTCGGCACCGACGACTCGAAACAGGTCCTGAAGTTCGGGCGCCCTTACCTGTGGACGGTCGGCCGCTATGAACTCGAGAGCTACATCATGAATCACTGCGAAGCGGACATCCGCTTCTCCGAGCCCGTAACGAAAATCACGCCCACGCACGTCGAGACGTCAAAGGGGAAATACGCCTACAAGCACCTTGTCGGCGCCGACGGCTCCTTCTCGGCGGTGCGCAGGCACCTCAAGCTCCCGGTCAAGGACATCTCCGGATGGGCATTCCATTACCTCGACGACAAGCCATGCCCGGAGTTCCAGATGTACTGGCTCCCGAAAAGCTTCCCGGCCGGCTACGGATACATGATGTCCAAGAGCCGCGGCCAGACCATGATTGGCCTCGCCTGGTGCGGTGAGGAGTTCGACCATGCGACTGCGGCGCGGGCGAAGGCCTGGCTCGGCGAGACGTTCGGAATAGACACGAAGAAGCTCACGTCCGAGGCGATGAAAGGAAACGCGGATTACCGCGGCTGGCGCTTCGACAACGTCTACCTGGTGGGGGATGCGGGCGGATTCCTGAACCCCCTGACCACGGAAGGCATCTACTATGCGATAAAGAGCGGCGAGGGCGTCGCGAGGCACATCCGCGGCGACCCGGAGGGCAGGCGCATTATGGAGCGCCTCGCAAGCGCCCACAAGTGGCAGGTCCGGATATACAAGCTTGCTACGGACACACGGCTTCCGTTCTGCTGGATGATAAACTGGATACTCAAGGACCCGAGGAAGGGAATCAGGAGAAAAATCTTCGACTACGTCTTCTGGTCGTTCATGGACGGCTGACTACGCTCCCGCCATAGAGCGCGCACCGCAGCGGATACGCGTCCCCGTATCTCTCCTCGAACTGCCTCTCGAGCCACCGCGCCGTGTCAGGGCGCCTGTCCGTCCCCGGCGCCCTCACCATTGCAGCAGCCTCGAGCGCATTAGCGGCGAGCCTGCATGCCTCGTCCTGCCCGCCTTCCCAGAGGGCTGCAAGGAATCTCCTCTTCATCCTGTTGAGCGTGACTAGGCTGTCCAGCATCGGGTCGCTTACCATCAGCTCGAATCCCTTCAGCATCCGCTCGTAATTCGTCCTCGTCCTCGCGACATCCCCCATCCTTGCGGCCAGCTTCGACATCCTGAAGAAAATCGCAGGGTCGTATCTCGCGGCTTCGCCGAGTTCCAGGGAATACCTGACCGTCGCGTCCTTGAGAAGCTGAGCGTACCTGTCCATGAACTCCCTGCGCAGTTCGATGTCCAGAAGCTTCCTCACCGGCTCGGCCGCCATCTCCGTGCATTTGGCAGCCATCTCCCAGTGGCCGCGCCTCTCCCATGCCTCCGCCCGGCCTTCCAGCTCCATGGACTCCGCAAGAAGCCCGGCCCTCAGCTCGCGCCTGCTCATCCACCTGTCCATGCCCGGAATGAGGCGCCGGATATAGGACTTGCCATTCGCAGCCCTGGCTCTATCGGGCACCGGAGTCTGCCTCAGGCTGGGCTGTGCGTCAGTCATGTGTTAGATAATGTATGAAGCGGTTAAAAACCTTCACCTGCCCTTCCACTTGATGCTGCATCCCATCGAGGGCAGCGTCTCCACGGTGACCGCGGCTCCTGAGAGCACCTGCTTTATGGCCTCCTCCATCTCCGCGGTCTTGCCATCCGAATGCGGCCGGCCATGCGCATCGTCGAACCTTCCATGGTAGGCGAGCGCGAGCGAGCTATCGAACAGGAACGGGTCGGGCGTGCACTCGGCGCCATACGCCCTCGCCGCTTCCTGCGCCTCATCGACAAGATACGGGAAGCCGAACCCGAACCTCGCAGCGTATTGCGCCATCTTCTCCGGGCCGTCTTCCGGGTATTTCCTCGCGTCGTTGGAGTTGATGCCGACAACCTGCAGGCCCAGAGGCCCGTATCTCCTCTGCAGCTCTGCGAAATACGGCATCTTGGGCTGGACGTACGGGCAGTGGTTGCACATGAAAATTACGAGCAGGGCTTTTTTCCCCTTGAATTCCGCGAGGCTATGCTCCTTGCCGTCGATGCCCTTCAGCCTGAATTCCGGCGCAGGGCTCCCCTTATGCAGCACCTTGTAGCTCGATGGCGCGAGGACCATCGCATCACTTCCTGATTTTCACGGTCGCCCTCGTGCTCCGCTCATCCCCGCCTGGCTTCTCTTTTGGCTTCTTCGAGGCCAGCTCGGAGAAGTACATCCCCATCTGCTTCCGGATTTCCCTCCCCGCGTCCTCCTCCCTGTCCACCTGCACCGTGCATCCGGGCAGCTTGGGGACTGAGACGACGAACCTCCCGAAAGCCCTCTCTATCGTGACCGTATATCCTTCCACTTCTATTTCCTTCATCCGCTTCCCTCCTTCACAGTTTCAGCTCCCTTCTCTTCTTCTCGAACTCATCCAGGTCCACGCCGGCCTCTGTGAGCTTCTTCTTTATCGTGCTCGGGTTGAGCTGCTCCTGCTTCCTGTGCGCCCTCTGCACGCACATTATATTGCCCTTCCCGTCGCTGAGAATCCTTCCGTGCTTGGATTCCCTCACCCCGCTGAATCCCATGGCCATCACGACTCTCGAGAAATCGTCCGGGTCCATGGGCTTGCCGCGGTATCTGGCCTCCTTCTGTTCAGCCCCGGCCGTCTCAGGCGGCTCGAGGTTCAGCAGCCGCGTGATGTCCTCGTACGTGTCCACGAGTATGCCGGGCGTCTTGTCGTAATCAGCCCACATCGGAGGCTCGCGGCCGTTCGCCTCCCTCCAGGAGTCTATCATCCCCTTTTTCGCCTCGATGGCTTCGAGTTCGGAGACGAAGTCGTCTTCCTTGGGTATGAGCACAGTATCCGGGTGTTCGGAGAAAAGCCTCTTCGTGAGCTCCGGTCCGATGTCCATGAGCTTCACCATGTCTACCCTCTCCCCGGCTCTCTCCTCCCCCAGGAGCTCGACCGCCCTGCCCATGACGCCCTCGTCGGTAATGCCGATGGACCCGAACATCTCCCGGAGCTTCCCGCTCACAATCACGCTTTCCCGGATGGCGGGAAACGGGATGCGCCTCCCCCTCTCCTCCCTCCTCCTTTCGCTTTCCCTCTTCTGTATGTCGTGATGTAAAGAGGAGAGCCGCAGAATCAGCTCCTCCGCCCTCTTCAGCGCCTTCTCCCTCCCCCTCTCCTTCGCCTTCTCCGCCCTGTAAAGCTTCAGAAGGAAATGCAGGCTGCTGGAGGCGGTTATCGCACTGCCCCTGCCAAGTTCCCGGGCAAGTGTGGCAATCTCGCTCCGGAGCTCCGGGTCGAGCTCGCCCACCTTCATCTTCCTGAGGGCCGGCGCAAGCGCTTCCACGTCCATACTAATATGTCGCAGTCGAGGATTTTAATGTTTCCGGGACGCCCCGCTGCGGCCATGCCTCCCTAATGTTTTTTATTGGCCTCTGCACAACTATGGGTGCATGCAGGTGGAATCAAGCGGAAAATCCGCAATGAGCCGGGTGTCGGTGCTGCACGCCCTGACGAGGCTCGGGCCCATGGACGAGGGCACGATGAAGCTCCTTGCGCTCCCCCCCAGGCTGCACGATGCAGGCGGCGGCAGGCGCATCTCGTTCTCAAGCGACCCCCAGACCCCGGCATCAACCCTGAGCGGCTCGTTCTTCCTCGGCCTCCCGCTCCCGGACAAGCCTCCGGCCTACGCAATCGACCTTTCCATGAAGGGCAGCTCGCTCTACTGCACTTTCGTGGACAGCAGGCGCAAAATCATGGTGAGCGTTCCGGTTTCCTCGCTTGCCGCCCCGTCCGCGGACTGGGATGCGCTGGGCCTATCCATCCGGAGCGCGCTGAGGGGCGCTTCCGAGGCCGGCAAATCAGGAAGGAAATTCGCATTCGTGATGGTCGGCGAGGACACCCAGAAGCTGATATGAGCGCCTATTTCGTGCGCTCGTCATGAGATTGCGCCTTTGCCGCGCGCTCCCCGGCAGCGGGCAGGGCGAAGCCCCTGGCGAATATAATCTCCCTGGCCATCCTCTCGGCCACCTGGAGCTTGAGGTCGCCCCTGGAATCCGTGAACTCCGGGGAAGAATAAATCCCTGCGGCAATCTCCCCGCCGCTCCTCCTGCGGAGCCGCTCGAGCCTCTCTGCTTTCTCGGCGCCCTCCGCCTCTGACATGGCCATGCATATCTCCGCGGCCTTGGCCGGGGCCCTGGACATCTGGGCGAGGCCGCCTGCCGCGAATCCGGAGAGGAATTCCTCCTGTGCGGAATCAGTCGCGGCTTCCGCGGCCGTCCTGACAGCCCTCGCGGCATCGAGCAGCACCCTTCCGTCAGGCCCTGCTATCCTGCTCCTCCCGCCGTGGGAGGGTATCGTGTGCCCGACGTCGGATGAGGCGTCGAATCCGATGCCAATCGGGTTCCCGTCGTGCCTGATGAATATCCCCCGCCTCTCCGCGACCCTCTCCGGCCCGTCCGGGGGGAAAGGCTCCCGCGCCGCATCCGATATCTCCCGGAATATCATTCCGGCCGGCGGCACGTCCTCCCTCCTGATGATGCCCCTCGCGGCCGCCCTCGTCATCCCCTCCTGCATCTGGAGCGCGAAATCCGCGGCCGCCTTGTGGAAGTCCCTGTTGAAGTCCGAAAAGTCGGCCCCGGCAGGGCCCGCGTCGATGAAGTTCCCCACACCGTCAAGGTCGGTAGGCTGGAACGTGAACGCCGTCCCCCCTGCCCCGGCCACCCTGAGGACGCACGTGTTCGGCGGCCTGCGGTCGGCAAGCAGGGCCCTTCTCGACATCTCGAAATAAGCAAGGAGCGCCCTCAGGACGCGGGCCCTCCCCCCGGGCTCGGCCAGCGCGCTGTAAAACTCCGAATGCAGGTCGTTCCCGGGGTCCGGCCTGAGCACGAGGTCCTCCCTGAACATGGCTGCGCCCATGGTCTCTACGCTCTCGCTCCCCAGGTCCGGCATCCTGAGCGTAATCCTCCCGCGCCTCCCGAGCTCCCTCGCATCCTCGGAAACTGCGTACTGCATGCCTCCTGCGGACAGCCTCTCGCCGTCCTCCCCCCTGGTCCATATGCGATAAGCCGCCATGCCCGCGGCCACGACCGCCTCCCGGCCTATCTGCGCGGGCTCCATGTCCTGGAGGCTCAGGTAGGCCTTTTTCATGCTCCCGCCGGAAAGCTCCAGCTCGAAGGCGCCGGCCGCCCCGGGAAGGTATTTCACGTTGCTAATCCTCGCGTCATCGGCCCCGAGGCTCTTTCCAAGGAGATTCTGGAGGCCTCCGCCGACCACAATCCCGAAAAAGAGCGATATGGATGAATCGAACTTCGCCTGCTCCTTCGAGCGGCTCTCCGGGTCCGTATCCTCGCTTATGCTCTCCCGCTCTGTGCTCAGCTCGGATATGTCTATCCCGAGTTCCGCAAGCGCGGCAAGCTTCCCCTCGACGCCCCCGCCGTGCCTCTCGTACGCCTCCCTGGCCCGCGCCGCCGCCGGATGGGCGAGCGAGTCGAGCGCGCCGAGGTCCGGCTCTTTTTGCGGCACTTCGGCCCTCGCTGCTCCGCCCGAGGCTTCGATTGCAGACGGCCTTCCTGGGACTGTCTTCTCCCCGTGCGAGGCACTTCCCCCCAGCGGGACGGCCGCCTCGCCGAGGCCGCCATGGAGCACCTTGTAATCAGCAAGCAGGACGCTCGGGGAAACGCTGTAATCAGCCCACAGGGGAAGCTTCCTGTTCGCCTCCTTCCACGCGTCTATGAAATCCTTCTTGCCCTCCATCGCCGAGAGCGCCGCGCTGAACTCCTCGTCCCTCACGATGCGAATCAGCTCCGGGTTCTCCCCGAAAACGCCCCGGACAAGCGCATCTCCGAGCCTGCTCGCCCTCGCAAGCCCGACCCGCTCCTCGATTTTTTCCTCGCCAAGAAGCGCAACCGAGCGCTGCATCTCCTTCTCGTTGTCTATCCCTATGGATTCGAAAAGCTCGCGCATCCGCCTGCTGAGGCGCATGTCCTCCCCCATCGCATCGTAATGCGCCCTGCGCTTGCGCTCCTCCCGCTTCCCCTTCTGCTCCGCAATGACGGTGTCGTGGTGGAGCGAGAAGACGCCAGCGATGGTGAGGATGATATTCTCGGCTTTCTCAAGCGACCTGCGCTTCCCCTTCTCCTTCGCCTTCTCGGCCTGGTAAATCTTGAACAGGAACTCGAGGTTGCTCGAAGAGGTGATGGTGACTTCGTAGCCGTGCTCGCCGGCAAGCTCCAGGACCGCGTCGATAAGCTCCGGCTGGAGCTGGCTGAGCTTTATTCCCTTCAGTTTCGGGCCTATGGATTCTATGTCCAGCTCCGCCATGAAGCTATAGTATCCATAACCGTTTATATTGCCCTCGCCCGCTCACTTTCCGAGTTTCATGTGCTCGATTTTCATGCAGCGGTCCATCACCACGAAGAGGCCCGCCTTCCGCGCCTTCTCCGCGGCCGCTTCGTTCACTATCCCAAGCTGCATCCACACAGCCCCTGCGCCTATCTTTATCGCCTCATCCACGACCGGCGGCACGTCCTCGCTCTTGCGGAAGACGTCTACGACATCCACTTTCGCCCCCGCAGGAATGTCCCGGAGCGACGCATGCGCCTTCAGCCCTTTCCATTCATGGATGTTCGGATTCACGGGGATGATTGTGTATCCGTGCCCCATGAGATACTCCGCCACGTCGTAGCTCGGCCTCTCGGGCTTGTCTGATAAGCCGACGACCGCTATAGTCCTCGCCTCCCTGAGCAGTTGCGGGATGTCCATGCACAACCGATGGCGGGAAATTATATAAATTTTGGGACTCCTAAAACCCCCATGCGTAAGGCACTGCTCGCCCTTCTTCTCCTTGGCGCAGCATGCTTCCCGCACAGCGACAGCATCGAATCCCTCCACGACGACCCGTGGGCGTTCCTCGGCGTGCCGAACCCCCTCCACGTCCTGTACGCGGCCGCCCTCGTCTCCGGGCTCGCGGTTTTCTACGCGATTTTCGCCAGGTTCTCGGAAGAGGCGAAGAAGCTTGTTTTTTTCGTGATAGCCGCCCCGATAGGGCTGAGCACCATTTATCTCGGAGCCACCACCGTCTACCTGAACGCGGTTTCCGAAAGCGCCGGGCCGGTGCATTGGCATGCTGATTTCGAAATCTGGGCGTGCGGGGAGAAATACGAGCTTGCGGACCCATCGGGGCTTGACAACAAGGTCGGCAGCCCGGTCGTTCACGAGCACAACGACAACCGCATGCATGTCGAGGGCGTGCTCCTGAAGAAGGGGGAGGCGAGCCTGCGCAACTTCCTCATCCAGGCCGGCGGCAATTTCGACGAGGACAGCCTGACCCTGCCCACGAACGCGGGCGTCATGTCATGGAACGACGGCGATTTGTGCAACGGCCGGCCTGCGCGGTGGCATGTCTTCGTGAACGGGGAGCCGCTCGGCGATGACGCCCACGATTATGTAATCTCGCCATACGAGCTCGTCCCTCCCGGGGATGCGATAAAATTCGTGTTCACGGAGAAGAAGCCGGACGAGGTGAATCCGGATATCGGAGGCCCGCCCTGATGGCAGTCGAAGCATCATTGCCGACGCTCGTTACGGTCCTCGTTACCGCGGCCATAGATTCCATAAACCCGTGCGCCATAGGGGTGATGATACTTCTCGTGGCACTGATGGTGTCCAACCAGCAGCTGCGGGGCAAGATGCTCTTCTACGGCGGCCTCTACGTCTTCTCCGTCTTCCTGACCTACCTGCTTGCAGGCCTAGGGATAATGGCGTTTTTGGCCAGCATACCCCTCTTCATCGCGCAGTACATATCGGTCGCGGTCGGGGGAGTCATCGTCTTGGGAGGCATAGTCGAGATAAAGGACTTCTTCTGGTACGGCAAGGGCATATCCCTTGCAATCCCCCCGGAGAGGGCCAAGGACATCAAGAAGTACATGCGGAACCTCAGCGCATGGGGCGTCATCTTCCTCGGCGCGTTCGTTGCCGGCGTGGAGCTGCCATGCACGGGCGGGCCGTATCTCGCCATACTGCTCGTTCTCAAGCAGAGCTTCGACCTGACCGCAGTGCTGCTCCTCGTGCTCTACAACATCATATTCGTGGCGCCCCTTATCGCCATCCTCGCGGCCGCGATGGTAGGCGTGAAAATCAGCGACATGCAGATGTGGAAGCAGGCGAACAAGGCGAACATGCGGCTCGGAATCGGCATACTGCTGGTTTTTCTGGGGTGGCTCCTGATACTCATAGCCAACGGCACGATAAACCTGGGTTGATTGTATGGCAGTGGTGGTGAAAAGAAGGGGAAAGAAGGAGGCGTTCGACGACAAGAAAGTGTACGGCTCGGTCTATTCGGCATGCATGGACTGCAGCCTCGGCGAGAAGGACTGCGAGAGGATAGCCGGCAGGATGCTCGATGAGGTCAGGAAATTCCTCAAGGGCCGCCACGAGGTGAACTCCACCGAGATTTTCGGCTTCATCATGCAGAAGCTGGCCAAGGAGCACGAGGCCGTCGCATTCATGTACGAGACGCACAGGGACATATCATGATTGACTCGAGGCACGTCATAGCCGGCGGCCTCCTGCTGGCGCTGGCCGCGGCGGGCTTTCTTATCTTCGGCCAGCCGCAGCAGCCAAAGCCATTCCACATACACGCTGACCTGAAGGCCTATGTCGAGGGCAGCGCGCTGGACCTCTCGCAGGCGCGCTACATGTCCAGCGAAGGGCATACCCTCAGCGACGTCATCCACCTCCATGACATGGACGGGGAGGTGGTCCACATGCATGCGCGCGGCATCACCCTCTCCGAGTTCTTCTCCTCGCTCAACATGACGCTGAACTCCACCTGCATCGGCCTTGACGACGGCACGCCCTACTGCGATTCCGGCGAAAAGCGCCTTCGCATGTTCGTAAGGCCCGCGGGCGGGGAATGGAACGAGGTGCAGGAGCCCGGCGATTATGTTTTTGGCGACCTGGACCGGATACTTATCACTTACGGGAACGATGCCCGCCCCGCCCTTGATGCCCAGATGTCGTCCGTAACCGACAAGGCATGCATCCAGTCCGAGAAATGCCCGGAGCGCGGCAAGCCTACCGACGCGTCGTGCGCCGGAGACTTTTGCCCGGTCTAGGATGGATGAGTTGCAAAAGGGCCGCGGAAATCCGCCCTCCTGCGCAACGGATATCCCCCCCTTCGCCCCACACCCTGCGGTGATGCAATGGGGATAGGACTGAGCGTTGAGGACCGCAGGATTCTTGCGGAGATATTCGCCGCGCGCGTCCGCGCCTTACATGGTGAGGAGGACGAAGGCGAGGCCCGCGAGCCAGAGCAGGAAGCTGGCCACGCCTGATGCGCGGTGCACCTTGCGGACAACATCTCCTTTTTTCTCTTCCGAGAGCTCCAGCACCACGATGGCCGAGAACAGGCTGAAGGCGAGGGGTATGTAGGCCGCGAACATGAACTTGTCCGCGACCGTCAGGTATCCGACGGGCGGAAGCTGGTTGCCTATCGCCACGTGGAACATGACCGCCGCTATCAGGAACGAGGAGTGGAGCGTGATGCGCGTCGCAATCTTGTCCGGGTCGGGAAAATGCGCGAAGAAGTTCAGGAGCATGATGAAGAAGACCGGCGCGAACACCTTGAGGAGCGACGAGATGGTCTCCCTCTCCAGGCCCATGGTGAAGGTGTATTTGGAGAACGTCTCGCCATACGGCGGATAGTAATGGTCCTCGACCTTCGCGTCATAGCCATCGAGCTTCCACCCCACGAACTGGATGGACGGCTCCACGCCGCTCTGCGCGTCATCCACTGTAAATGCCAGCTCGTCCTTCGTCCTCTCCTTGTCCTCTATCTCAATCGTGAGGTCGTGCGAGTCGAACGGGAACCTCCTGAAATCCACCGGGTCCTGGAGCGAGGCCTGTATGCGGTAGAACTTCTCCGCGGGCTCGTCTATCACCTTCTCCACCGAGAGCGCCCTCCCGTTTATGAACTCGAAATCCGGGGAGCAGTTCTGCGGGCACGTATAAGAGAGGTAGAAGTCCACGGTGTAGCTTCCGCTCTGCGGGTCGAACTTGCCTGCGTTTATGACATAAACGCCTATGGCGGCCTGCTCGGCGGCATAGGCGAGGGCAGGCGCCAGCAGTAGCATTAACAGGAAGGGTCTCATGCCAATCAGTCCGCGAAAACCCTTATTAATCCCGCCCATCCGTCAGGCCGTAGGCCTCGAAATACGTGACCACCGTCGCGTTTTCCCGCTCCAGGAAGTCCAGGAACCGCTCTAGGTCGTCAAGCTTCTCCTGGCTGTCGAAGGTGTTGGGATGGAGCTGCAGGATGAAGAAGTCGCTGCTGTTGTACGCCTCCGCCCATTCCGAATATGGCGAATGCCTGTTGTCGCCGCCGTACCAGTCCCATTTCTCGACGACATCGTACCCCCTCGGAGTTATCAGGACGTTCCCGTCCCAGTAAGGCCGCTCTATCCTGGTGTTCCCGATTATCTTGAACCGGTTCCTCTTCACGTTGTTGTACTGGTAGTCGTCCCAGAAATTGCCAGGCGGCAGGTACGTCACGGTTTCCTGGGAGAACAGCTTGTCTATCTCCTTCTTCCCCTCAAGGATGTTAAGGTAATTCTCCTCCACGTCCGGGCAGTAATACCTGTTCCTGCAATGGGCATACCCGTGCATGGCTATCTCGTGCCCTGCGGCCTTCTTCTCCCGCAGGTACGCGACCATCTCCGAATCATCGCGCAGGGCCAGGATGTCCGTGTTGTTCTCTATGAAGATGTAGGGGACGACGCCCAGCGTCGCGCTGTAGTTGTGGGCCTCGATTATCCGTATCACGGACTCATAGCTCTCTACGGAATAGCCGTTTCCATCGAAATTGCCCCCCTCGAGGCTCCAGAAATCGTCCAGCTCGATGATGACGAGCTTCTTCTCCGGGACGGCCCTCGTCTCGCTGTCTATCTGGAGCATGGCCAGCCATATCGCGGCCTGGAAGATGAGCATTCCCGCAAAAGCCTTCATCAGGAAACCCCTGGCATCCGTCTCCCGCAGCTTCTTGAGGATTACCTCGTGGCGGCTGCGGAACACGGCTCCCGCGCAGATGAGAACGAAAGCCGCGAAGGCAAGCGCAGACGCGTTGAAGAGGTGTGTCGATATGTTCGGGACTCTCTCCACGAGCCATTCCAGCATGGTCTGAACTCGCCAATACTGGTTTTAATGGCTTAGGCCGGCTCGAAAGCGTGCATCCCGGTCAGCAGGAACTGCAGGCCCCATGCAATAGTCACTATTCCCATCATCGTGGACATAATCTGCACGCCCGAGCGCCCGACCAGCCTGTTCAGGGTTCCGGCGAACACGAGCGCGAGCAGGGTCATAAGGAGGGCCGCAGCGCCGGCTATCGTGGTTACCATGAGGCCTGCGTCGCTAGCAAGTATTATCGCGGTCGTGATGGTGGCCGGCCCGCTGATTAGCGGCGTCGCGAGGACCACCGCAATCTCGCTCACCTCCTCCTTCTCTTTCGGGAACGATATGCCGAGGCTCATCTGCACGCCAAGGAGGATAAGGATTATGCCGCCTGCCGCCCTGAAGCTCTCTATGCTCACCCCGAGCAGCCTCATGATGGGCTCGCCCCCGAACGTGAAAAGGTAGAAGACCGCGGCTGCGACGAGGACGGCTTTCAGCGCGACCTTCCTCTTCTCGCCCTCGTCCATCCCTTTGGAAAGGGACATGAAAGCCGCCACGCTTGTCAGCGGGTCGATTATGCCGAGAAGGAGGATGAAAGCCTCCGGGAGCCCTGTCATGCGTCTGATTATGCGGCGCGCGTTAAAAATAGCACTGGGCGACGGGGAACTGCCAGGCCGCTTCCAACTCACTCCTCCCTACCTATCTTATAGAAACGGAGGGTGCAGTCGAAACAGAGGTCCGCGAACCCCCTGGCGCTTCCCATGAACACCCTTCTGGTGTCGCTCTGCACGTGGCAGAGAAAACATTCCGCCATGCTATGCATAATCAGGGTGGGTTTTTAGGGGTGCCGGAACCTGCCCCCGGCAGTTCCAGGCCGTCCATGCACCCGATTTAGGCGAGCCTAAATCTTATAAATCCTGCATTGGAATCACCTGCGGTGTAAGAATGACAAAACCCGCGATACTGCTCGGAATCCTGCTCATTGCAGCCGCATGCGTGCAGTCCCCGCCGGGCCAGAACGCGACTAACCAGGCCAACGCAACGAATGTATCAATCCCTCCGGGCTACGAGGTCGCGGATTACTGCAAAACCGACAGCGACTGCGTGCGCCTGAACCGGTGCTGCGACTGCGGCCTCGGAGTATATGTCAACAAATACAGCCAGAAGGCGCCCGATTGCACGGTCGACCCTGTCTGCGAATGTGCAACAATCGAAAGCACGGGGAAATGCGAGAACAGCCGCTGCGTTGGAGTCCCTGTCGAAACGCCGCCCTCAAATGCGACTCCGCCACGGAACGGAACCAACGCCACCTACTCGCCCCTGATAACTCCGGCCGACTTTACGGCAAACGTCACCAACAAATATTTCTCGCTCACGCCGCGCAAGAAGATGGTCTACGAAGGGGAAACCCAGGACGGGACGGAGCGGATTGAAGTGTACGTGATGAACGCGACAAAGACCGTCCAGGGCGTCGAGACCATCGTGGTCTGGGACCGCGTCTGGCTGGATGGGGAGCTAGTAGAGGACACCCTGGACTGGTATGCGCAGGACAAGGAAGGCAACGTATGGTATTTCGGCGAGGAGACAAAAGAGCTGGCCGGAGGCATGGTGGTCAGCACCGCGGGCTCATGGGAAGCCGGCGTGGACGGGGCGAAGCCGGGGATAATCATGAAGGCCGCACCGGTTCCGGGCGATTCTTACCGGCAGGAATATTTCGCGGGCGAAGCCGAAGACATGGCGGACGTGCTTTCGGTGAGCGAATCCGTCTCCGTCCCATACGGAAGCTTCACGGGCTGCCTCAAGACCTATGACTGGACTCCGCTTGATTTGTCGGCAAAGGAGCACAAATACTAC
Organism: Microcaldota archaeon; assembly: GCA_040754495.1. Classification (GTDB taxonomy): domain Archaea; phylum Micrarchaeota; class Micrarchaeia; order Anstonellales; family Bilamarchaeaceae; genus Bilamarchaeum. Next base: position 8,345 of record JBFMCO010000007.1, on the reverse strand, counting down.
TGCGCCGGCCCTGGCGGTGTGGCTATGGAGGTCGTCCTTGAGGACAACGAGACGACAAGGCTCATCAGCGTGGAATATGGCGCCGAGCCGTCTCCCTCCGCCCCTGAGGAGCCTGGCGGGCTTGTCGGCAACATCACGGAGGACGAGGCGAAGGCAATCGCGCTCGCTGAAGTCTCCGGCGAGGTTACCAGCATATCCATCGAAAGGAAATCCGGCAGGCTTGTTTACGTGGTGGAGGTCGCTGCCGACAGCGGTCCCGAGACGGACGTCTTCATAGACATAGAGACCGGCGAGGTAATCGCGGTCGAGACGTGATGTCCCGGGGAAAATCCGTGCCCGGACGAGAATGATAACCGCATCGGACAAGGAGGATTGAGAATATGAAAGGAGGATACGTGGACGGGTTCGTACTGGTGGTACCGAAGAAAAAGCTGGGGGTTTATCGCCGCATGGCGCAGGCGGCCGGGAAGGTCTGGAAGAAGCACGGCGCCCTCGACTACAAGGAGTGCGTCGGGGACGACCTTGCCCCGGACATGGGCGGAACGCCTGTCATGACGTTCCTGAAGCTGGCCAAGCCCCGGCGCGGCGAGGCTGTCGTGTTCTCCTACATCCTGTACCGGTCCCGCGCCCACCGTGACGCGGTCAACAAGAAGGTCATGAAGGAGATGATGAGCGACCCGAAGAACAAGGACATGGAGATGCCCTTCGACACGAAGCGCATGGCCTACGGCGGCTTCAAGGTCATCGCCGAAGCTTAGGCGGTCGCGTATGGCCGGTGCTGGTCTCATGAGGAAGGTATACCTGTTCATGATGGTGAGCCTGGACGGGTTCTTCGAGGGCAAAGGCCATGATTTGGGCTGGCACAACGTGGACGGGGAGTTCAACGAATTCGCCATCAAGCAGCTTAAGGAGACGGACACCATACTGCTCGGGCGGAAGACCTACCAGCTCTTCGAGGACTTCTGGCCCGCGGCCGAAAAGGATCCGGCCACCGCCAGGGACGACCTTCAGGTCGCGGGGATTCTCGGCGACACGCAGAAGCTCGTTTTTTCGACGACTCTTTCCAGCGTCGATTGGCGCAACACCACGCTCGTTAAGAAGGACGCGGAGAAAATCGTTTCCCAGCTGAAGCGGCAGGCCGGGAAAGACATCGCAATCTTCGGAAGCAACAACCTGTGCGTGAGCCTGGTGAAGGCAGGCCTTGTCGACGAATTCCGCATCATGGTGAATCCGGTCGCCATAGGGGGCGGGACGCGCCTGCTCAAGGGGCTGGGCAATACGCTCGGCCTGGAACTCCTGAAAACAAGGACATTCCGCTCAGGGAATGTTTTGCTTTATTACAGGCCGAAAGGCCCCGGGAAGGGATGACATGGCAAAAAAACCGAACGATGTAAGCTCCTATATCGCAGCGGCTCCTAAGGAAGCGCGAGCGAAGCTCGCCCAGATGCGCAAAATAGTCAAGGCCGCAGCGCCCAAGGCTGAGGAAAAAATCAGCTACGGGATGCCGTATTACGCATATCGGGGACGGCTTGCGTATTTCCGGCTTGCAAAAAGGCATATCGGGCTGTATATCCCAACTCCGATTGTGGCGGAGCACAGGAAGGAGCTGAAAGGATACAAGACCGCAGCGGCGACGATCCGCTTTCCTCTTGACGAAAAACTACCTGCCGCCCTCATACGGAAACTGGTCAGGGCGCGGGCGAAGAAGAACGAGGTGAAAAAATGAGGAAAATAGTAGCGAACACGTTCGTAAGCCTTGATGGCGTCATGCAAGCCCCGGGCGGGCCGGAGGAGGACCAGTCAGGCGGCTTCAAATATGGTGGGTGGTCGGTAAATTACTGGGACGAGCAGATGGGCAAGGTTATGGACGAGTTCATGGGAAGGAAGTTCGACCTCCTGCTCGGCCGGAAGACATACGAGATATTCGCCGCCCACTGGCCGTATGTCAAGGACGGGCCTGAAAAGCCGGCTGCTGACAAGCTGAATGGCTCGAAAAAATACGTCGTCTCGAAGACGCTTTCAAAAGCGGACTGGGAAAACTCCACGCTCATCAAAGGCGACGTAGCGAAGGAAATCGCGAAACTGAAGAAGCAGGACGGGCCGGAGATACAAATCCACGGGAGCGGCAACCTCATCCAAACTTTGCTGAAACACGACCTTATTGACCAGTTCAACGTTTGGATATTCCCGCTCACGCTGGGGAAAGGCAAGCGCCTCTTCGACTCCGGAACGGTCCCAGCCGGCCTGAAGCTGCTCGACTGCAAGGTGTCGAAGACCGGCGTCATCATCGCTACATACGCGCGGGAGGGCCAAATCAAGGTCGGTACCTTCGAACTCCCAAAGCCTTCGAAGTCCGAGCTTGAGCGGCGGAAGAAGATGAAAGCGGAGAACTAGGTGCTGCTGCACGCGCGAAGTCTTATCGCGGTCGAGCTTTCATTCTGCAGTCTATCCATTCTTTCCGGTGTCTTTCTTTTTCTGCCCCCGGCGTCTCCAGTAGAAAATTGCGCCCATGACCAGGAGCACCAGAACCACCAGCCACAGGAGCGGGAACGCGTCTGTGCCGGCCGTCGGGGGCTTCTCGGGCTGCTCAGGGGCTGCCTGCGGGAAGGCCTTGACATCTATGGTCTTTATCACCTTGCCGTCCTTGAGCAGCGCCACCTTGTATGTGCCCTCCAGGTTGAGCGGCAGGTTGAAGTTGCCCTCCTCGTCGGTCCTTCCGCGGGACTTCTTGCCCGAGGGGTCGGTGACCTCGAAGTCGCAGTTCGCGCAGGCCTGGCCGTTCTCGGTCGCAGCACAGGTCTTCTCGTCGCCGACTATGCCCGTAGTGGGGCAGGATATGTCGTTCTGCACGCACTTGTGCTCCACGCAGGTGAAGCCCTCCGAGCAGCTCGGGCATCCTGCCTCAGGGCCGCATTCATACGGGGCGAGCTTGTGCCCTTCAACATGCCCGCAGCCGGTCAATGCCTTGCACGAGCCTGGCGAGGCGCTTGTTCCGGCCGAATCATTGGCACCGAGGCAGGCCTGGCTGTCGGCGCACTGCGAATCCGAAACGCAGCATGCTGGCGCGGTGCATTGCTGTCCGGGGGGCGGCACGGGTCCCGGCCCGGCCGTGCACTTGCCGTCGCTGCAGCGTCCGGCATCGCACTCGCTGTCGGAAGAGCATTCAGGCAGAGCGCATTGCGAGCAGCTTACCAGGGCCCCTTCGGCACTGGCTGGCAGATAGCCGGACTTGCTTGCATGCAAAGAAACGTTTTTTCCGCAGCCGCCGAACCCGAACCTTCCGTAACCGTCCGTGGAGCCTGATGCCAGTACGCTTCCGCTCCGGTCTGTAACTATGACCAGCGAGCCGGAAACAGGGGTATCGCCGCTGGTGACCTCTACGGAGTTCATCTCGCAGGAGGAATCGACGGATGCATCGAGGCTTTCGCGCCTGTCCTGATCCCCGCTTGGGGGCCCCTCTGGCGGTGGCGTGGACAACCGCTCATCCTGCACGATGGCGTAGACGCTGGCTGGATCGAGGGCCGTCACATGAATGGCATTCGCGGCTTCATCAAGGGACGCGCTCGTGACATTGTACCATCCGGAGGAATACCCCCAGAGGTCCAGCCTGGATTCGTTGAATCCCGCGAGCTCGGAGTCATCCCAGTGCCAGGTGAGGCTGTCTAGGGTGGGCGTCCCGGAGAAAGCTGATATCTCTACGAATTTCTGGTTGAAGCTGGTCAGGTTCTCCGGGAGGGGCGCCGGGCTTGGCGACCACAGAAGGACGTAGCCCTCAGGTCCCGCGGAATCGTAAAGAGACAGGTTCGTATAATTGGTGATATTTCCGTACGGGTTGTCGAATATGACTCCAGAGGAGTTGAACGTGACATTGGGGCCCAGCACCCTCATATCGATGCTGTTGTTGTAGAAGTGCAGGTCAGAGATGTTCGTACCGGCCGAATTCGACAGCGACAAGGCATAAGCGCTGCTCCGGGTGATGTTGCTCGACTGGAGCACGTTGCCGGAAGATGCGGCGGATATATCTATCCCCGTCCATACGTCAGCGATGGCGTTGCCGGACAGATGGTTAAGGTTTGATGAGACGATGGAAAAGCCGGAGCTGGAGCCGGAAATCCGATTCCCGGTGAAGTTGTTGCCAGAGCTGTATCCGAGGTCGAAGCCGCGCAGGAGATTTCCGGCCATGTCGTTTCCGCGAAAGAGGTTGCCCGTCCCTGCGTAGCTGAGCGAGACGCCATACTGGGAATTGTTGGCGATGCTGTTGTTGAAGACGTCATTGTCGTGCACACCAGACTGTGCATAGACCCCGACGCTGTTGTTGCGGATGCTGTTCCGGCTGATGCTGTTGTTCCCTGTGAAATAAGTCTCCAACGAAACGCCGTAATTGCTTCCCGAGAGCGCATTATCCGTGATGGTGTTGCCGTTCGAGTTATATCCGAGATAGATGGCGCCGTATGCCCCGGCATAGGACGAGCAGTTGTCGGCGCTGTTATTGGAGATGCCGGCACCGGTTATGTCATAGACGTAGATACACGAGCCGTACGCGGTGGCGATCGAATTCCCGGAAACGTTGCCTCCGGAAGTCGACCCCAGCATGATGGAATATCCGCTGTCCGTTATGTTGTTGTTGATGATAGTGGTATTTGGTCCGCCAACGGCCATCACCCCGAATGAATCCAGGGGCATGGTATTGTTGCTTACGGTGGCGTTGCCCGCACCATTCAGGTACACGCCGTACTGTTCGCTTGCGGCGGTGCTGTCCAAGATGCGGGCATTCTCAGAATAATATATCTGGAAACCCGCCAGGCCGTTGTATGAAGCGGTCGTGTTGGATATCTCGATGTTTTTTCCTCCCCAGGCATATACGCCGTAATAGTTCCATGACGATTCGGAATTGCTGATGCTGGTATCGTTGACAAACATGAGCACTATGGCGTTGTTGCCCACGTCCGGGGAGCCGCTCAGCGTGATGTTGGTGAGGTTCGAGCCGCTGGCGCCTGTTCCGCAAAGCAGGATCTCCGGCGATGTGATGTCGCTGAGAACCACGCTTTCGTTGTAGTAATCGAGTGGCATGTCGCCTGAAACCGTAATGTTGCTTATAATATAATCGCAGTAATACTCCGGATACGTCGGCCAAGCCATGAAATCCAGTTCCTGGTTCTCCTGGAAAATAGAATTGCTCACCGTGTGCCCACCGGAATCGGTGTCCGGGATCACGAAACCATATTGGTTGTTCCCGTATGCACTGAGATTGTCGAAAAAGCCATACCGGCTGTCGCCGATGCTGAATCCGAAGCCTCGGGGCTGGTAGTATTCGAGCGCGTAATTGTAGTCGGCCGTGTCGTTCGTGAATATAGCGTAATTGCATCCCCAGCACTGGAAACCGTAGGCGTTGTTGGACGATTCGGAGTTGTTCACCACGAGATAATCCACGTTATTGAAGAAGGCCCCATTGTTGTAGACGCTATCCGAGCCGTGCACCGTGACGTTCTGGAGCGAGGAACCGTCCGCCCCATGGCCGCACAGCATGAGTTCCGAGAACTCGGAGTCCTGGAGGAGGACGGCGCTGTTGTTGTAATATATCGGCATGTCCCGGGAACCTGTGTTATTTACGATGACATCTGAGCAGTCCTGTCCGACAAGGTATATGTCTACGAGGCCGTTATCCTGAAAAAGATTGTCCCGGACCGTGCCGTTTGTGCTGAACCCGAGCTCCAATCCATACTGTGAATTGTTGCTGGCGTTGTTTCCGATGAAGGTCATGTTACTGCAGGCGGAATTGACATTGATGCCCCTGCCCATGAAACTAATGTTGTTAAGGAGGACGATGTCGAATGACTCGTCATAAAACTGCATCCCGTCAGCCCATGCCGAAGGGGTTGAAAGGGTTATGCTGTTTGCAGTGAAGTTGTTTCCAGACCCGTGCTCCGCGTATATCTGGTTGTTGCCGATATTGTCAAGGAAAGTGTTGCCCTCCACGCTGCAGTTGGAACAGGATTCCAGCTGGGCTCCGATTTGATTGTCGTGGATGGAGTTGTTCGTCACGACCAAGGACGTGGAAACGTCTGAGAAAATTCCATATACGTATTGGGTTATGTCGCAGTTCCGTATCTCCACATTCGAAAGGGGGGATTCTACGGCGACCCCGTATGAGTTGCCGTATACATACGTGCCCACCAAGTCGAATCCGTGGCAGTCGAGAATGACGTCTGAAGAATCGATCCTGAAGCAGGCGTTCCCCCCATACGGCAGCGAGACCGGATAGGGCTCTCCGCTGACATCTGATGTGAGGTCGTACGTCCCAGGCGAAGTTATCTCGCTGCAGGACGAGACCGGCACCGCGAATCCGATTGACAAAAACGCCAGGAGGGAAAGAACGAACGTTCCGGGTTTCATGGCTAGGAATATCATGGGATATCTTATATTCACGTGTGGTTCATCCCCGGAAACCGCATCGCCCAGCCCCGGCCGGGCGAGTGCTACCCCACCGGCCACGGCCCTTGCCGGGTCCGAAAGCCCCGAAGGTGGAAGAAGCCCGGTTCGCCGGGGGCTGCAAAAGGCGGCGACGAGCAGAAAGGATTACGCCCCGGGGATGAACCCAGGCATTTGTTCAAGGCCTTTCCTTGAGAGTCAATATCATGCTCTTTTTGTATAGGATTGTGACTCTGAATATTTAAGCATTTTGCATGTCACAACTTCAAAACGTCCTTCACCATCATGACGAAATGCCCTGTTTGCTCTACATACTTTTGAGCATCTTTGCAAGAGAACGAGCCTTTCCCATAATCCGCCCCGCTTTTATCCCTCATCGCCTGCGCTATCAGGTTCTTGAATTCCGCTGCGTTCTCAGGAAGCTTTCCCTGCCTGACGATCTTTGAAAAGAAGATGGCAGCATCGTCATGGCGGGTTGCTTTGTGCCCGAGGAATTTCAGTGAGAGTGCGTCGTTCGCACGTATTATCGCATGTATGGCCTGGGCACAGCAGACATTCACTCGTGCCTCGTCTTCAGCCGCATCCATCAGGATGTGCCTAGCAGATGCCAGCCAGTTTTCAGCTTCGTGCACTGCTCTTTCAGGCGTATCTGTCATTTCAACCGCTCCCCTTTCTTGTCAGCCATGAATGCCTTCAGTTCTTTCTTGTTTAGGAACGTGATCGGCACTATCTTTGTTCCGTATTTTTCATAAACGCGGAATACTAAACTGTTTGCGTCGAAATCTTTTTCGACAAGCAAGGCGATGTCAATGTCACTGATGATTTTCTCATTTCCACTTGCAACACTGCCGAACAGATAGGCCTCTTTGACCTTTTTCTCCTTGGCGAGCAGGTCTACTAAGGCGTTGGCAGTGAATACCTGGGGGCTCTTGCTTATGTTAAGTAGCGAGAGGACGGAATCCAGGTATTCGGATCTATGGAGCTTCACCGTGACGCTTCTTCCGACTCTTCCGGTTTCTATCAGGCCCGCAGGCTCCCACTTCCTCACCAGTCGCCATGTCGATGCAAAAGGCACACCAGCCTCTTTCGCTAGCTCGTTTATTGTGAACTGTCTGTTCGGGAACTTGATCAGTGTTTCGAGAAGCTTCCGCGCTCCTCGGTATTTCATGAGTTGTATCGCTTCCATCCAGTCACTTATCCAAAAGTGAATAATACTATCCACAAATGAATAAAAAGCTTCCTGTGCAGGGTACGATTGCAAAAAGTGAAACTGCTTCCAGACAAGACATGCAAGATCATGCATGTATGTGCAAGATATTGCAGGAGAAGAAATTTAACTCTATTTTAGTATAATTTATTCAAGCTGATATACTATGAAGAAAGAAAAACCGTTCGGTCTATTGATCGCAACAATTCTTTTAGTGCTATTTGGACTGCTTATTTCAGGGATTACCCTATACTTATTATTCCAAGGTGCGTGATATGTCCTTTTTAGTGGAAACAACAGCGAAAACAGCGTCTTTAACAGTGCCTGAAGATATAACACTAATTACTAATTTATTTTTCTTCCTGCTTTTGGCAATTCCAGCAATAGCAATCATTCTTGCCGTTTTCATATGGAAACAATCTAAAATTGCAAGAGCGTTAACGACAATATTTATCATTATTGTACTGTTTCTGGCATTTGTATTGTTATTTATCCGCTTCCCTCAATTACCTCTTCCCATGTTTATTCCAGCCTTGCTTGGGGCTATAATACTCTACTATCTTTGGTTTGATAAGAAAACCTTGGAGTGAACCCCTATTTGTAGACAACCAGTTAAGCCACATTCCCGTTTAAAAATCTCACCTCAAACTCATTGGGCGGCACATATCCTATCGACGAGTGCAGCCGCTTTGAGTTGTAGACCTCCTCG
>JBFMCO010000006.1:0-8474 GCA_040754495.1 Microcaldota archaeon | reverse complement strand
CAAGTGGCTGGAAGGCGGGATGAAGCCGACGGGGAGCGAGCCGCTCGACAACCTGCTCCACGAGGTCATCGGCCCCACGCCGACCGACAACGCCCTCGGGCAGCTTGCAAAGCTCAGGGGAATCCCGGCGCTCGGAGAGAGGGGCACCGGCGCGCTCATCTACGACTGGAAGCACGGCGGGGTCGAAATCCTGAGCGCGAGCAAGAACCACACCATGGACCTGCTCGTGGACCTCTTCAACCGCAGGCACGCGGAGGCGGATGCCGACGGCCAGCTCGCGGCCCGGCTTGCAAAGCAGAAGCCCCACGCCATCATCGTGGGCAGCAACCTGCTCCCGTTCAGCCTCGGCACCATAACGCATGCGCTGCAGAACGAGGTCTTCCACACGACGGGCTCGGAGAAGGGGCTTGACGACTTCGACGCCGGCTCGATACTCTATGCCATCGAGCACCTCCACGTCCGGCACATACCTTTCATCGTCCCTGGGAGCGCCAGGAACATGAAGGCCGTGCGGAAGATATTCGACCGCTGGGAGGAGGACCTCCGCAGGATGACCGTCGATGGCAAGCCCATGATAGCGCAGATGCTCGATTCGGGAGAGCTCCGCATCAGCAGGCTCCGCTACGACCTCCAGTCCGGGCAGCTTGTCCCGGCCTGAGCGGCCTAAGGACATATTTAAAAACACTTTTGCACACTATAATTACGGTAAAAAAACAAAAAGCCAGTGTGGATTAACCTCTCCAGCAAGGCCGGTCTTGGATTTTCCGAGCCCAGCAGTTGCTGAAGCGGTCCACTGCAGAGGCAGATAGGTATGTCGAACCCGAAACTACAGTATCTGGCAGAGGCAAAAAGGACGTTTTATGATAGGAAGAGCGAGTACTACCGCCGCCATGCCGAGCGGCCCTTCATCGAGTCCGTCTATGGTGCGATGAGGGGCAAGCAGCCGGTGCCAATCGAAGACTCGAAAAAGGCCCTTTTGCTCGGCAACGAGCGTGTAGTTTCGGTCGTCGGCGACTTCACGAGGGAATTCGGGCCTCTTGTCCATGGAGGGGCCGGGGAGTACGAGCTTGCGGTCAAGCAGTGCGTCGACGCCCGCACCGCGCTGTTCAATCTCATGACCCTGCTGACCTTCTCAACCATCCACGAGAGGACGGCAGGAGCCGTGGTCAGGCATGGCGGGGTTTTCAAGGTCCTTAAATCCCCTGCAGGGCGGGGATATATCGCCACCCACACCGAATGCGGCGGCGAAGGGACGGCGCATGTCTATCATGTCAAAGGCGAAAAGTTCAACGACCCCCAGATCGACCACATTATCGATTCTATTCCCCACGGAATCGCGACCATCGGAGAGGAATCCCAGGAAAAGAATCGGACCGAGCCCCCGCAGAAGACGAAGGAAGAGCTGCGGGATTTGCGTTCCAGATGGAATGCCAGGAGCCAGGAAGTCAACGCGTCGGCCATACTCGAGTCCGTGGACAACGATTGCGAGGTCCACCCTCTTTTCGAGAACTGGAGGGGCTGGAGGGAAGGAAGGTTCGAGCTCGAGTGGCTATCCAGGACGCAGACGACGCCGGATGGATTCTACAAGGAATTCAGGAGGGTGAATCAGATGACCTGGCAATACTCCATGGCTAACGGCATCACGCCGGAGCACCAGTATTCCCACGCAGTCATATACTACGACCCCTACCGGCTGGGACGGGTGAACGGCCCGAGGCAGATATTCGACTCCAGCCCGAACGAGATATTCTGCGTTACCGAGGACTTCAGGGCGGCATCCAACGGCCACTCGCTCTCCCTCTCCGCCATCGGCTCGCTGAGATACGCCGCCTTCCTGGACGGCGGCCACGTCTACGGCGTCGGGAAGAATGGCGGAAACCGGCACATCGTGATATTGGACACCGACTTGAACACCCTGAGGGCCGTTCGCGAGAAGCTCCTCAGGAGCTCAGCCGACATCGCCGAGCTCTCGGGACACGGCGGCACCATCACGCTCGCCCTCTACGACCGGGACACCGCGAAAGTTGAATTCATACAATAACCCTTTATTATCTTTTTATCCATCCCTAGTCATGTGCGGCAAAGCGGCATCCGGTTGCCAGCAACCGGTATCCAGTTTTGGGTTTTGCGTTCCGGTTCAGGAAAACCGGAAACGGGGAACAGGAAACCGGAAACCATCATCTGATGGCAGCGTGTACCTATGTGCGGCATAATCGGCTACGTCGGCTCGAGGAGGGCCTCGCGGATAATCACCGACGGCCTGAAAAGGCTCGAATACCGCGGCTACGACTCGGTGGGCATAGCCGTGCTTGAGCGGAACACTGCCGAAATCCGCAAGGACAAGGGGATGGTCGAGGAAGTGTCATCCGCGCTGGATTTTGCCGGAATAGGCGGAAACATCGGCCTCGGGCACACGAGATGGGCGACGCACGGGGCGGTGTGCAGGGAGAACGCGCATCCCCACACCGACTGCACGAAGGGGATAATCCTGGCCCACAACGGCGTGATAGAGAATTTCCCCAAGCTCAGGGAGGAGCTCTCATCCTCCGGCCACAAGTTCGCTTCAGACACCGATTCCGAGGCGATTGCCCATCTCATCGAGGAGAGCGCAAAATCGCAGCCGCTCCTCAAGGCATTCATCCGCTCCATAGGCAGGCTGGAGGGCTCCTATGCCATAGTTGCCATGAGCGCGAACGACGTGGAGGAGCGCCTCTTCCTTGCGCGGCGGAACAGCCCGCTCGTGATAGGCGTGGGCAGGGGGGAGATGTTCTGCGCCTCTGACATCCCCGCAATGCTGACGCATACCCGCACGTTCGTGCCGCTCCAGGAAGGGGACCTCGCCGTCATCTCGAGGAACGGCTACAAGATTTACTCCCTTGACGGTTCTGAGGTCACCCGGAAGCAGGTGACCGTGGACTGGGGCATGGACCTCGCGCAGAAGGGGGGATACAGCCACTTCATGCAGAAGGAAATCATGGACCAGAAGCATTTCATCAACGAGAGCCTCTCTTCGGACACCGAGGAAGCGAGAGCGCTCCTTGCCAAAGCAGGCCGCATAGACATCATCGCGGCCGGGACGTCATACCATGCCGGGCTGATGCTGGCATACCTTCTCCAGCGCGAGGGGAGGGCGGCGCAGGCATATGTCGCGAGCGACTATCCGTTCATCGCCAGGCCGGACAGGAAGACGCTGGTCGTCGCAATCAGCCAGAGCGGGGAGACGGCCGACGTGCTGCAGGCCATGCGCTATGCCAAAGATTCGAAAAAGCTCGCCCTTACCAACATCGTCGGCTCGACAATCACGACGCTGGCGGATTCCGTGGTGTTCCTGAACGCCGGCCCGGAGGCGGGCGTGGCAGCAACCAAGACATTCACGGCACAGCTTGCCGTAATATACAAGCTGGTCCTGCCGAAAGAGAAGCTCGCGGCCATACCTGGCCTCATATCAGCGATGCTCGAGAAGGAGAACGAGGTGAAGGCCATCGCGCAGAAGCTCGCTGGAGCCGAGCACGCTTTCTTCATCGCCCGGGGAAGGAACGTCCCGATAGCATACGAGGGCTCGCTGAAGTTCAAGGAAATCACCTACATCCATTCTGAGGCGTATCCGGGCGGGGAGCTCAAGCACGGCACGCTCAGCCTCATCACAAACGGCGTTCCGCTCATCGCGCTCGCGCCCCGGGACGAAACGCTCACCAAGCTCTCCGGGAACATCCGGGAGGCCAAGGCCCGCGGCGCGCTCATCATAAGCATCACGGACGACGAGGACGTCCGCAAGGAGAGCGATTTCTCGATTCCGCTCCCGCACGTGGAGAACCAGGACCTCTACCCATTCGCCCTTATCGTGCCGCTGCAGCTTCTCGCTTACCACGTGAGCGTCCTGCGCGGCATAAACCCGGACCGGCCGAGGAACCTGGCAAAGAGCGTAACCGTAGAGTAAGCGGCTTTAGGCATACCAAAGCCTTTTAAGCTCCTGCCTGCACCTATCAGCTCATGACTTCCAACACTACTAGGAGTGCCGCCAGTTCGAAGAAAGAGGAAATCGGGAAGGGCGCCTTCAAGGGCAGGGAGATTCTCCCGCCCGACAGGCTGAGCGTCGAGGACCTCCAGAGGGCCCTCCACGACGAGTTCGATATCGGCTGCGCCGTCCCGAGGAACGAAGCGCCCCAGTCCTGCGGCAATATCGATTTCGACCACCACCTCTTCTGATTTTTAACCTTTCTTCCGATAGCCGTCCATGCGAATCGTCTCGCTCGCCCCGAGCAACACGGAAATCCTGTTCGCTTTGGGCGCCGGGAGCGACATCGTCGGCCGGACCGCTTTCTGCGACTATCCGCCCGAAGCCCTCTCGGTGAGGAAGGTCGGGGACTGGGTGGAGCCTGACATCGAGCGCATAAGGGCGCTTGAGCCGGACGTCATACTCACCTCCACGGTCGTGCAGGAGAAGCTCGCGGCAAAGCTCAGGAAGGAGGGCCTTCCGGTGGAGCACCTGTCACCGACGAATCTCGAAGGCGTTTTCAGGAGCATATACAAGCTCGGGCAAATCACCGGGCGGCTCGGGGAGGCCGACGCGCTTGTCCAGGGCATGCTTCTCTCGTTCTCGGAACTCGAGGCCGGGGCAGCCGCAGTTTCGAGGCCCCCGAGGCTGTACATCGAGGAATGGCATGCCCCTCCGTTCGTGAGCGGCAACTGGGTGCCTGAGCTGGCTGAAATCGCGGGCGCGGATTATTCCCTCTCGGAAGCGGGCCGCCTCAGCCGCGAGGTCAGCGAAGAGGAGGTACGCCGCTACGACCCGGAACTCATCATCCTTTCGATATGCGGTGTCCGGCTCGGCCCGGAAGTGGTCCTCTCGCGGGAGGGGTGGAAGGGCGTTTCGGCCATCCGGGCCCGGGAGGTCCATGTCATGGACGATTCGCTCCTCAACCGGCCCGGCCCGAGGCTTGTCGAGGGCTGCCGGCAGCTCTGCTCGCTGGTCACTTCCTTCTCGCGGCGAACCGCTGCCGGAAGACCCTCGTCCAGAGCTGCCACACGATTATGAGGATGAGGAGCACGCCGCCCCCCACATAGAATGGGTTGACGCCGGCCGCATTCACGGTGACAGTCACCGTCGCGTCGTTGAAGCCTATTTTCCTGACTGTCGCCGTGTAGGTCCCGGCCTGGTCAATAGTGAGCGTGTAGTTCTTGTCGGCCTGGTAGAATTTGTCAGCGACGGAAAGGTTGAACCTGTCCACAGCGGAGCCGTCGTCAGCATCGTTGACGTATATCGTGAAAGGCTTGCCCTCCACGATGTTCGGGGATACGCTCACGAACAGGTTGCTGACAGGGGCGTTCGGGTCGTGCGCTATCGCCACGGAAGTGTATGTCGGGCCCTCCTCGCTTCCGCCGGCATCAGACACCTGGCAGGATATCGTGTTCAGGCCGGGGGCAAGGCTGGCTTTGGGATTGACGATGAACGTCCAGTCTACGTCGCCGGTCTGGGCATCCTGCCATTGCCCCTCGTTTATCTGGACAAGGACCTTCGCCCCTCCCGTCTCCGACGCGTATTTCCCCCTCACCACCAGCTCCTTGAGGCCGACGACATCGGCCTCGAGCGGGAATGTTATGGAGCACGCCCTCTCCGTGCTGTAAGCGTAGACCTTTCCGTCCGCGGCGCCCACTATAACCTTGTTCTGGTAAAACAGCGGGCTCCCGACCGCACCGGCCGCCGGGCCCTTCCAGACGACCTCTCCGCTGTCCCTGGAGATGGCATAGATGTTCTTGTCGCTGCCGCCCGCGAAGACGACTTCTTTTCCGCCCATCGTGCCGATTTCGGGCTGCGAGATTACTGCAAGCTGTGTCGGCGCTATCCACTTGAGGGTGCCGTCCGCGCCCTCGACCGCGTACACGTTCCCGTCGTTTGCGCCGAAATACACCGTGCCGCCGCTCGCAAGCGGCGTGCCGGCGACCCAGTTCTTCGCCCTGATGTTCCAGAGCTCGAGCCCGTTGGTCACCACGAATGCGTGCATGCGGTCGTCAAGCGAGCCGACGTACACGACATTCCCCTCTATGGTCGGCCTTGAGAGCCAGAAGTTCCCTTCGGCGAGCGCAGCCTTCCACTGCACCTGGCCGGTCTCGCTCATGCGTATGAGCTCCCGCCCTTTCCCGAAAACCACGTAATCAGCGCCGGATGCAGGGGCCGTCAGGGTGGCGTCAGTCGTGTAGTTTGTGAAACGGGCCCTGACGCTGCCGTTCTTGTCGAGGGCATAGACGCCATTGCTTGCCGTCACGAAGACGGTCTTGGGTGTCACGCTCACTCCGTAAAGATAGGTGATGTTGTACGGGTAGCCCGTCAGGTCCGCAGTCCATTGCACCTGCCCGTTCGGGCCTAGCTTGACGACCTTCCCGCTTGTCAGCGGCACGTAGATGGCGTTGTCGGCCATCACCGGCTCTGCAGGCGTTTTTCCCACCGGAACCGACCATCTCCGGGCTCCCGTCGTGGGGTCGAGCGCATAGATGTTGCCGTCATCCGAGGCGAACACGACCGCGCCCTGGTATATCAGCGGCTTGTAGCTGATGGGGCCGTCGGTCGCGAACTGCCAGACGAGCGACGAGTACGAGAGCGAGGCCAGCAGGAGCAGGAGGAGTGCCTTTTTCATGTCCTCAGCCCTTTAGGAGCGAATCGTGCTTTCCCTCGTTGACCTCCCTTATGGCTTCCTTGGCATTCCTGCCCTCAACGGTGATGCCCATGCTAACGCATGTCCCGAGAACCTCTTTAAGCGTTTCCTTCAAGTCCTTGCCGAGCGAATTCCGCTTGGCCCTAGCTATGGACACCGCCTTCACCATGGAGAGGTTCCCGGCAGGCGCCTCGCGGTTGCCGGCGCCTTTCTCGACGCCAGCCTCCCTCTTGATTATCTCGGCGGTCGGTGGGCTCCCCACTTCGACCGTGAAGGTCTTGGTCTTCGGGTCGACATTCACCTTGACCGGCACCTTCATGCCGGCAAAATCCTTCGTCATCTCGTTTATCTTGGCTACCACCTGGCCAATGTTCACACCCAGGGGCGCCAGAGCCGGCGCCAGAGGGGGGCCGGGAGTCGCTTTCCCGCCTTCCACTACGGCATTTATCGTCTTCATGTGCAAAACCTCTGATAATGAGTCGAATTTATTGATTTCATTTGTTTTTTAAAGCTAGCCCCGGCGCCGGATGGGCGTGAGGTGCTGCGGGCGGGCAACAATTTAAAGATTATGCGCTCGAATTGACCACATGGATGACGACCTGTCGCGCACCTTCAGGTACACGAAAGAATTCTATTTCAAGCGTCTTTCCCTGCTCATCGTCTTCTCGATACCCTTCATACTGGCGTTCCTCATCCCGGCTCTAGTCCCTGCGCCCACCTACCTTGCCCTCGGGTCCGTCTTCCTGCGCACAGGCAGCATCCCGGAGCTGACGCTTCTCGACATCATCATAACCGCCGTCGCCTACGCCCTCGCGGTATTCATCATCTCGGACACCATCGTGAACATCAACATCATAATCCGCTCGAAGAGGACGCTCACATCGATAAAGCACGAGGTCCTCGGCGCCATGGGGACATACGCCATGAGGATTTTCTACATATATACCATGGTCCTGCTCCTCCTCTTCATCGCCCAGCTGCTCACGTACGAGAACCCATTCCAGGGCTGGCTATACCCCGTTTTCTCCCTCGTCCTCACGTCCCTGCTTTTCTTCGTGCCGCCTGCTGTCGTCATCGACAACTCGGACACGCCGACAGCGATAAAGCGCTCGGTCTCCATGGCCCTCGCGAACCCGCACTTCGTCCTTCTCTGGACGTTCATCTCGCTCCTCCTCCTCTCGCTCCTGAAGCTCGCCGCGGATTTCGTCTTCATGAGCCCGTTCTCCGGCTACTTCGTGCTTCTCGTGAACTCGCTGGTGCTGCTGCCTTTCCTGACCGTGCTCCAGACCCAGATGTACATGGAGAAATACCCCCTCGCCCGGTAGTCCTTTTTTTAAATGTTTTTAATTATAGACTATTGTGGTAACATTATGCCATGCAAAAGAAATAAAGCGCCAGCCATGCTGGCGGCCATGGTGCTCTCCGCTTGCATCTCCCCGAAATTGCCGCCCCCTGCTGTCCGGCTCCCCGATATACAAAACCCGGAGCCGCTTCTCCGGCCAATCCGGCCTTCCGAAACGCCAAGCGGCAAACAGGCCACGCGGGCGCTTATCAGCGCCGTCATATTCGGGGATGAGGCCGAGAAATCCGAGGCAGCCAAAAGGCTGGAGGAAGTCACAGACGCTTCAGTGGCTCCCGTCCTGCTGGACGGTCTCCGGAGCCGGCATGCCGAAGCGCAGTTCCATTGCGCGATTGCGCTCGCAAATACCCGTGATGCCCGCGCGGTGCCCATCATCATCGGCCTTGTGGAGCATAACCATCCATACTCCTTTGACATGGTCGTCCTCCTCGGTCAATTCGGAGATGCGATGGCCGCCCCCCTGC
>JBFMCO010000005.1:0-34103 GCA_040754495.1 Microcaldota archaeon | reverse complement strand
TCCGACAGCGATGCCACATCGAAGCAGTCCGCGCAGGACGAGTCGTTGAGATATATCGCATCGACGAAGCCGCGGATGCTGCGGTTGTCCAGAAGGTCGACATAAGGCGGCGATGCGTTGCGCGCCCGGTACCAGGTGCCCTGCACTTCGCCTATCATGGAGAGCTGGGCATAAACCGGATAGGCCGCTATTCCTTCGGCGCCCAGCATGAGCGCAGGGAGCCTCGTGATGTTGAATTCCGCGATGAGGAGCTGGGCCTCGGGGTCGTTCTCCTCGTAAAATGTCTTGTTGGAGAAGACGACGCCGTAAGAGGGCCCCTCCAGGGATGCTATCATCATGGCAGGGTCGGCGCACTCGGGGCATCCGGACGCCCTTATGCCGATGCCTTCCACGAGGCCGACAACCCGGCCAGATTCCACATCATAGAAAGGCGGGATGCGAAGCCTCGAGATGAGCGCGCCCTGCTCGTACGTCCCGACGCCGTCCGTCCAGGATGAGACGAAATCCTGGTCGGCTTCGACCGGCCCCTCGATGATGACCGCGGGAAGCTCCGTCAGCCCGTATCTGGCTATGAGGGCCGATGCTTCAGGGGACGAGTACTGGAGAGTGCGTGCCGAGCCCTCGGAGAGCAGCGACTCGTTGATGACCGCCCGTGCCTGGTCCAGAAGGAGGCCGTCGGCGTTGCATTCCACGCAGCCCGGGGCCTCGATGAGAGTTATATTGACCTTGTTGTCCTCCGGCGGGGGGGTCAGGTTCTGCGGCGGGGTGAGGTTCTGGGGAGGGGTGATGTTTCCTGCAGGCAGCCCAGGCGGCTGGAATGCCACGAGGTAAAGCGCGGCCCCGAGCATGACGCCGAGCGCTAGCCAGAGGAGGATGTTGAGAAGCGGTTTCATGGAAAGAACGTCTCGGTGATATGTTTAAATTAGTTCCTATGGAATAATTGGAAACAGCCAGACGCTCATTTTGATTCCTGTGATGCTCATGACTGACGAAGAGACGCTTAGGGCGAAGATAGAAGAGCTCGAGAAGAAGAAGTCCGAGCTCATCGACCGCATCAAGCAGCTCAACCGCAGGATTCGCTACAAGGAATACGAGGAGAAGGCGCTCCGCCCGTTCCTTGAGCAGACCAAGGAAGTCCAGATAGCCCCCTACAGGAAACAGAAGAGGGCCCTCGAGTTCAAGATCGCGACCGCGGCTTATACGCCCAAGATGGAGAAGGAGCTGATAAAGCAGCTCAAGAAAATCGATGAGCAGCTCGACAAGTACAAGGAGGTCGAGCGCGCGAGGCGCAAAATCAGGTACGTCGAGCAGGACATCACGGACGGCAAGACCGAGATAACGCAGATAGAGACCGAGCTGAAGGTCATCCGCGACGAGCTGCGCAAGCTCTACGACGAGATGAAGACGTACAGGATAAGCGCGAGGAAGCAGGCCCAAGCTCAGGCCAAGGCCGATGAGGACCTGGTCGCCCTCGGCGACCTGGCGCTGATTGAGAAGGAGGAGTAGTTTCTTTTTCTAGAAGACGGCCACCCCGAACGCAACGGACGGCGCATTGCCGAGAAGGACGTTCCGCCTGCTGATGCCGAGCCCGCCCCGGGCAACAAGGCCCAGGAAGGAGTGGTCAAGTCTCCCAAGATAGCGGACCCCGTCATCGGACTGGACTCGAGCACCTGAAGGTATTCTTAATATTTCATCGAAACGGTACGGGTGTTTGCCTTCACGCGGGAATTTTTCCAGCAAATGAACCCTGCTTTCATCGGCGGCCCGGAGTTCGTAGCTCCGGCTTCCGAGACTAACGAAATCAAAATCAGGATGCTCGACTATAAGCGCGCAGTCTTTTATGCCTCGGAATGCGGGTGGGATGACTGATGATATGGCGTGTTGGGCGTTATCGCGGCCTTCCCAGTGAAAAACTACGTTCTCCCCAAATGCCCTGCCGGGAGCTTCGTAGATTACCACGCTCCCGGTCCAGACTAGATAGCTCACGAAAAAGGCAGTGCCCTCCGTTTCGGTTAGAATCCGGTCGTGCACGTAATTCGGGACGATGACTTTGCCTTCCCTTTTGGCAAGGTCAAGCGCTTCAAAAACGTTCAATCCTTTGTGGAATTCGATTACCTGCAACGCCTGCTCGGGCGTCATGCACCTTAGCAGTTCCCGTCTTTGCCTTAGGTGCTCGAGCTCGTTTGCGTCCAATGCCATCTGCCGCACAGGCTCAGGCCCGATTTGATTGTACCTGCCAAAGCGCTTTGAAGCTGCTGCTATCGGGATATCGCTTCTTGGCTGTTGAGCCTGTTGCATAAAAATCACTTTAGAAAAGGGCCACCCCAGAAGCCTTGGACCAGTCGACATCGGCAAGGACGTCACGCCCGACGCCGCCGATGGAGTAGCTGTAGACGACGCGGGCCAGAGAGCCGATATAACTGCCATCGGCTCTCAATAAAGTTCTCGTGGGACCATCCCCATCTATTAATGCCGGCCCGACCGGAATCCTGAATTTTTCATCATAACAACAGTGCCATGGGCGACTGCCCGGGAAATGCTCAAGCAGGTGAAAACTGCTCTCATCAGCCCTGAGTTCATAGGTGTTGCCGCCCATGCCTACCATATCGAAGTCCGGGTGCTCAACGACAAGCGCGCAGTCTTTTATGCCTCTGAATGTCACTGGGACGATGAATGACATGGTGTGTTGGGTATCATCTTCGTCTTTCCAGCGGAAAACGGCCCTTTCCCCAAACGCCTTCCCGGGGCTTCATAGACTACTGCAGTTCCGGTCCAAACCGGGTAATTCCCGAAAAAAACCGCATCGTCGGTTTCAGTCAGAATCCTGTCGAGAACATAATTCGGAACGAGTATTTTTCGTTCCTTTTTGGCAAGCGCCAGAGCCTCGAAAACGTTCAGGCCTTGATGAAACTCGATTACCTGCATCGCCTGCTCCGGGCTCATGCTCCTCAGAAGCTCCCTCTTCTGCCGAAGATGCCCCAACTCATCTCCGCGAAGCTGCGCCGGCCTTACTGTGGCGTGGTCTTCCGGCTTGTACCTGCCGAATCTCTTCGATGCTTCCGCCCGGTGGACATCCCGAAGCGAAGGTTGGATGAGTTGCATCAGTAAGGGTATGCCGTTATATCCTTAATAATATATCTTTTAACACAAAATACTAAGATTGCAGCGCCTTCAGCGCATCCTTCAGTATCTTCTCGTGGTCGGCGCACAGCTCCGGCCGGTCATTCAGGTCGTACCACTCCGCCTCCCCGGCATCGTCCCCGGCGCAAACCTCTCCGCCAACACGGCGCACAAGATAGGCAGCGGCGATTATCTTGCGGGGGTCGCGCCCGGGGTCGGAGTAGAGCCCGGTCATCTTTACCGGCTCGACATCAAGGCCGGTCTCCTCCTTCATCTCGCGCCTGAGGCATTCCTCTGCGGTCTCGTCGTCTTCTATGCGTCCGCCGGGCAGGGCCCACTCATCCTTGAACGGCTCCCTGGCACGCTTGACAAGCAGCACCTTCCCGCCTTCAATCAGTATCATGTCGCATGCGAAAGGTCTCATGGGATTGTTTTTGGCGCGGGAAATTTAATAAAACGTCTACCGGCGCGGCTTGAAATTTCGGCTGACGCGGCCTGGGTTTATACTTAGACCGCGTCCACCTAGTCTGTAGAAGAGAAGCAGCTAATTGCAGGAGAAAGGAAAAACCTTAGAGAACCTTGACGTCCCAGATGAACTTGCTGCGCGTGGGGACCGCATCCACATTGACCTTTATGCGGTAGTCGTTCTTCTTTATCAGGTCGTTGAGGTCTTTGAGCATCCTGTCGTCAACTTCGTCCGTGTTGACCCAGGAGCAGGACTTGCGGGTTATTATGCAGTCGGCTATGATGAGCGCGTCGTGCTCTGTGATGCCGATGCCTGTCAGCTCGGCGATAATCTCTCCTGACCTGTCAGCCATGCAGTGATTAGGGAAAAAAGGTTTATATTCACGTTGGCGCTGACACCACCAGCTTCAGCGTATGGATACAGTTCATAGCCGCTCAATTCCCTTGCCGCGGAAATGGGGCGCCAGGCCGAGCTTATAAATCATCTTCATCTCTGAGTTCGTATGCCGATGCGCGCATGGAAGTTCCGTCTGTATCCAAATAAGGTGCAATGCCGGGAGATGCAAGCACACCTCCGGCTCTCCAAAAATCTCTGGAACGACATGCTGGAACTGACGAGGGATACCTATGCCACGTATGGTAAGTTTTCAACAGCAACTGCATTAAACCAACTCACAAAGACGAGCGGCCTGTACTCTCAGGTCGCCCAAGATGTTTTCAGGCGTTTGAACAAGGCTATCTGCTGCATGGTGGGAAAAAGAAGGAAGGGCTTGAAAGCGGGGTTCCCTCGTTTCAAGAGCATAGACCACATGAAGAGCATGACGTATCCACAATTCGGCTTCTCCCTTCGGGGGAAGATGCTGAGAGTCACTCCTTTCGGAGAAATCAACATCAGGCTGCACAGGGAGGTGACGGGCGATATCAGGACGCTTACTCTCAAAAGGGAAGCATCAGGAAAATGGCACGCAATCCTGACGGCAGAAGAAGAGCCGAAACCGTTCATACAGAATAATGGCACCCGGGTTGGCATGGACTTGGGGCTGGCCAGCCTTGCAACCCTTTCCGATGGGACAACCATCAAAAATCCAAGGCACCTGAAAAAATATGAGAAACAACTGGCAAAAAGGCAAAGGAACCTATCAAGAAAGAAAAACGGCAGCTGCCACCGCCAGACTGCCAAAAAGAAAGCAGCCATCCTGCATGAGAAGGTCAGGAACACCCGCTGGGACTTCCTGCATAAGTTGTCCAGGCAGATGGTTCGTTCTCATTCCCTGATAGCGCTTGAAGATTTGGACTCTGCCGCTATGGCAAGGCAAAAATACGGGAAGCAAATCAACGACGCCGGATGGGCTGGGTTCGCAGATATGCTTTGCTACAAAGCGGAAGAAGCTGGTTGCAAAGTCGTATTTGTGGATGCGAGGAACACTTCAAAGGAGTGCAGCGGTTGCGGAGAACTGGTCAGAAAGGGCCTGTGGGAGCGGCAGCATAACTGCCAATCCTGCGGACTGAGCATAAACCGCGACCTTAACGCCGCAATAAACATACTCAACAGAGCTACCGGTGGGACGCCGGGAAGTAACGCCTGTGGAGATGTCACAAAAAAGACGTCTATGAAACAGGACGCCCAGCACCTTAGCGCGGGGTAGTTCACATTGGCTTTCAGAACATGGAGGTCTGCCCGACCTCGGGGTCAATCGAGGTCAGCACGCGGCAGAGGGGCTCGGAAAGCGGCTCGGACGGGTTCCTTGGCAGGGGCTTGCCCTCGAACAGGACCTCTTTGGCCATCCCAATCATCCTCTGCGCTGCGGCGTCGCTTCCGGCCTCCTTCCTGAGCTCAATCGCGAGCTGCATGAGGATGGCCGCGTCCTCCCTCGAAAGGGCGTGCTTGCACCTCACGCCTTTTCCATAGGTAACGCCGAAGTCGGCGATGGGGCTTTGCGAATCCAGCATGGACTGCGCGCTCTCGCGGCCCGGGGCCGAAAGCATCCTCAGCCCTTCCACAAGGAGGGAGAACGGCTTCCCGGAGCGGGCAAAAGCCGACACGACGTCCGACATGGCTGCCTTGCGCTCTTCCGAAAGTGAGCGGAAATCGAGTTTCATGACGTACATATGTCCAGCAGGTTATAAAAAGGTGTTCTTTGTGCGTCATGGACGACCCGTTGTCCATGACGAGCTCCAAGACTTGTACTGCGGCTTTACCCCGGCCGGAGTCAATACGGCTGAAGTTTTGTGAAGTTTTATCCGGCGTCAAGACGGAGGAAAACTTCGGTCAGACGCTGTTGACGTCATCATACTGGCCCGGACGGCGTAGGATGCCGCTTAACCCGGGCCATCAGAGGTTGTTCACGTCATCATTCCGTAATTTAATGATTTTGTGTATATATATTGTTTTGTGTCGCCGCATAAACGGGCAAGTGTGGAAAACCTAGACGCTATCCTTTACCGGACAGACGCGATGGGCAACCGGGATTCAGTGAGATTTGATACCAACGTATTGGCAAGGGTATATCGGCTTGCTGAGCGCGAACTGGAGCGCGGGGACACCGGCCAGAAGAACAGGCTCATAGAGACACTGGCGACCGTCATAATGGGATACGGGCATGTGTCTGAGATGGAACGGGTATATGCCGCAGACATGATGAGGCGCCTCGGCGGCATGTCCTACCTGGAATCGTTAAAGCGAAGGCCGGAGACGCTTCTCAAGGCACCGCACGAGGATATTTTCTCCACCGTTTTCGTCGGCCAGGCAACCGAAGACGTAGTCCGGGGGGAGAGGGTGCATACGAGAACGGTTAGCGACGTGGAGAGGAAAAGGGCTGGAAGCCGGGCCCTGCAGGAGGCGCTCGAAAGGGCTGGCGTCTACAACCAGATTTTTGACATTGTCGAGAACACGGCCTTCACTACAGAAGAAGTAATCGAAAGGCTGGAGGCGCTCTCTGAAAGGAATCACGGGCACGAGTCAGTCATTGACCAGGTACTCAATGAGATTCAGATGGGGGCGGTGCCTAGGCGGAGGGAGCGGTAGGTTTTTGCGCTTTAAGCAGGTAAATGCGCTCGAAGAAGAATTTCTCCTCGTCGGCTATTTCGACCTCGTAGCTCATGGCGGCGAGAGCAGAGCGCGTCTTCTCCAGGTCGTTGAGGCTGCTCTGGACAATCAGCAGGATTCCGCCCGGCTTCAGATGCGCATCGGCCTTTTCGAGGAAGCGGTCGATGACCTGCCTGCCGTCCGAGCCGCCATCGAATGCGTGGTTCAGCTGGCCTGGGATGCGCTCGGCCTCCGAGGTGGGCAGGTAGGGGGGGTTGAACAGTATCGCGTCGAATTTCTTCGCATCGAGGCCTGAGAACAGGTCGCTCTCCATGAAGCGCACGTTGCGGATGCCGTTCCGCTTCGCGTTCTCCACCGCGCATTTGACGGCCATGGGGTTGATGTCCGCGCCGAGGACCAGGGAATCCGGGGAGATGACCGCGCAGGCGAGCGACGCCAGCCCGCACCCGCAGCCCATCTCCAGGACCTTGCCATGGAGGGCCTCGGCAGCCCTTGCCAGCATGATGGAATCCTCGGCCGGCGGATAGACCGATTCCAGCACGGTTAGGGCGAGGCCGCGGTAGGTGAATTCCATGTAATTTAATATTTTGCCTACGATATAAAAATGCATGGACGAGATTCTGCTTTTGCTGCTCCGGCGCGGAGCGCATATCAAGTCCCTGAGGATGACGACCTCCGAGATAGGCATGCTTGCCGGCATGTCCCAGCAGAATGCATCGCGAAAGCTCGCCCAGCTCGAGCGCTCCGGATACTTAACACGCCGCAAGGACGGCCTGCGCCTGAGCCCGAAAGCCTATGACGAACTTGCCGGGCTGTATTCGGCGCTCCGCTCGGTCTTCGAGGGCGAGAAGCTCGAAATCGAAGGCGTCATCTCGAGAGGGCTCGGGGAGGGGCGCTACTACGTCTCCATGGAAGGCTATCGGAAGCGGATTGCGGAGAAGCTGGGTTTCGACCCCTACCCGGGCACGCTCAACATAAAGGTGGACGAGTCCCAGAGATGGAAGCGCCAGCAGCTCCTCCAGACCGAGCCGGTGATAATACCCGGCTTCAAGGACAAGAACCGCACTTACGGCGACATCTTCGCATATCCATGCACGATAGAAGGCAGGGGGTGCGCCCTCATAATCCCGCTCCGGACGCACCATGGGCCGGAGGTGCTCGAGGTCCTCTGCCCCTTCAACATAAAGAAGGAGCTCGGCAAGGGCGAAGGGGACCTCATAAAGGTGCTTCTCTGATAACGCTGGAAGGCGTCCTGTGCAGGGTGAGCTTCCGCCACGGTAAGAGGGAATATACCCTGACAGACGGGCGGGGAGAATACGGATTCTACATCGACGCGTTCCTGCCGCAGGGGGCATGCATCCGCATCGAGGGCGAGATGGGGCAGGGGAAAATCGCGGCGAAGAAGGCGGACGTCCTCTCCGGGGAGGATGAAGCGAGGGTCCTCGGGGCCGTGAGGGGCAGCATCGCGGCCTCGGTTGAATTGCCCGCCGGGCCCGGCCTGCTCAAGGACGATGTGACCTCGAAGCTCTGGCCGGCCATGCGCGATGCCGCTCTGGATATCATCAGCGCGCGAAAGCTAGGCCGCTCGGTCATGCTCCGGTTCCACGGCGACGCGGACGGCATCAGCGGCGCGTTCGCGCTCACCGGAATCCTGCAATGCAAGGCGTTCCAGCAGAATTCCGCCATATACAGCGTGAAAGACGCCCTGCGCGATATAGCCGCCATAGGGCAGGAGAGCAGACCGATGGTCATACTGCTGGATTTCGGCTCTGCCGACGCCTGCGCCGAGGCCCTTGGCCTGCTGAGCGCCGCGGGCATAGACTACCTCGTCATAGACCACCACCCCTACAGCGCCAAAAGCGACAGGAGAATCGTCAATCCTTTTTCAGTGGATGAGAACGCGTCGCATTACACCGCCGGATACCTTGCATGCGAGATTGCGACCGCGTGCGGTCATGATGCGGACGCGGCGAGGGGGCTTGCCGCGGTAGCCTGCAGCGGGGACAAGAGCGCCCTTATCCGGAACGGGCCGGACGAGGCCCGGAAGGCGATGGTCCTGGACTTCCTCGCATCCCACGTCTCCTTCGGGAACAACCTCGATTTCTACAAGAAGGTCATGGGCAAAGCCGAGCTGTTCGACTCGATTGCCAGGCAGGCGGACGAATCCATAGAGGAGGCGGCCGGCAGGGCGATGGCGAGGATGAAGAAGAGCGAGGCGGGTGAGCTTGACATCGTGAGCTTCTCCCTTGAGGGGATAGCGAAGAGGGGCGAGTGGCCCCCATCAAGCAAGATAACGACCCGCGTCTTCGACAAGCTGAAAGGCGGGAGGCCGCTCCTTTGCATCGGCCAGACCGAGCGCTCGCTCATCATGAGGCTGGACGAGAAGGCGACCGCAATGGGGCTCAGCGCGGACGCGCTCGCGAAAAAAATCAGGGAGAGCATGGCCGATTTCGTGGAAGGCGGGGGCGGGCACGCGAAGGCGGGCGCGATAAGGGCGAGGGCCGGGTTCGCGAAAGACGTCCTGAACGAGCTTGTCCGGGAGGCTACGGCGCAAGCCGTTGGCAAGGGCATACAGGAATAAAAACCCGCTCCCACAACAGCCGCACATGTCTGCTTATGATAAGACGAGGCTGAACCGTGCAGTCCCGGACATGGGAGGATACACGCTCAGGAAGACTGACGTGAACGAGGCGGCAGAGCGTGCCGGGAGGCTCGGCAGGCGCGTCATGGATGCGCGCCTCGGAGACCCGACCGCGTTCGGCCTCGCTCCGTTCCCCAGGTATGTCGCGCTCGTCGAGGAGGCGATGTGGGAGCCGCGCAGCTGGAGCTACCAGGATGCGCGGGGGCTTGCCGAGCTCCGGGACACGCTCGGCAGGGGCAACCCGGAGACCAGGAAGGGCGATTACAGGATTCCGCCCGAGCGCGTTTTCGTCGGGCCCGGCATAAGCGGGGTTTCGCGGTTCCTCTTCAGCGCGATGATTGACAGGGGAAACGACGAGGTCGCCATACCGGAATGGAGCTACATCATCTATTTCGCGGAAGCCGCGCTGAGCGAGGCGAAGGTGGTGAACGTCCCCCTCACGGAAAGCGGCGAGGTCGACGTCCAGAGGCTCAAGGACGCAATAGGAAAGCGGACCAAGGCCGTGTTCATAACCACGGTCGGGAACCCGCTCGGGATAGCCATGAAGCAGGATACGTTCGCCGCGATAATCCGGGCGGTCAACGAGAAGGAGCGTGAGCTCAACCAGCCAGTATATCTTGTCGCGGACACGATTTACGAGGGCTTTCGGACCGGCAGCGAGCCGATAGACCCGATTGGGATGTCCGCGCGCCTCGGCAGGCTGGGCCCTACAATCGAGCTCCATTCCATATCCAAGCTGATTGGCGCGCCGGGAGCGCGCCTCGGCTGGATGCGCGTCTATCACGAAGGCGCTGACTTCAAAGACGAGGTCGGCGCTTTCATTGACGCCCTCTCCATGGTGTTCCAGCCGTCGCTGGGCTCGAATTCCACCGCATTCCAGCTTGCCCTCCAGAGGCTTTACTCGGAGCTGGCCGAACAGGCCAGGGGTGACGACTTCGACAGGTTCAGGCGCAACCGACGGGGAGAGGTGATTTCCAGGACGAGGACGCTCCTCGAGGCCCTCGCCGGCATAAGCGGGCTTGCGTTCCCCCAGGCGTACATGAGGGACGGCCGGGTATGCCCGGAACTCGTGAATTCCCCGTACGTGCTTTTCGGCGTGGATAAGGGCATCAGGCCGCGCGGCGGGCTTTCGCAGGCCCGCCAGATGGCGGATTTCCTGATAGACAGGGGCGCCCTGCCGGTGCTGCTCACAACGCCGGGCGACAATTTCCTCGCGAACGGCCTCCGGGGGCAGGGACAGGAGTTCGTGAGGGCGGTCGCGCTTTTCGAGAGGTGCGACGCCGCTGTGGAGGCGATAGGCGCCTTCGCCGGGGTTAGCCTGTGAGAATCGGTGGTTAGAAACGATTAAATATACCGGCCTGCCATAAGTATTATTAGAGTAACCTTGGTTATCACCACACTACTTGTAGGGAGAGATTGGCATGAAGGTAGCGGTAAGCGGATTCGGCAGGATAGGAAAGTCTTTTCTGAGGGCCGCCTTGGCGCAGGGCGCGCTGGGCAGGGATTTCGAGGTCGTGGCCATCAACACGCGCAGCCCGGTTGAGCAGCACGTGCACCTTTTCAGGTATGATTCCGTTTATGGCAGGTTCGACGGGCAGGTGGAAGCCAAAGACGGCAATTTCGTGGTGAATGGACACACCATAAAATGGGTAAGCGAGACCGACCCGCTCAAGCTTCCGTGGAAGGAGCTGGGAGTCGACCTCGTCCTGGACAGCACCGGCGCCTTCAGGTCGAGGGCGGATGCCGAGAAGCACCTAAAGGCCGGAGCGAGGATGGTCCTCATCTCGGCGCCGGCAAAGGAAGTGGATGCGACAGTGGTGCCTGGCGTGAACGAGCACATCGTTAACAGGGGAATGACCGTGTTCTCGCTGGCATCCTGCACCACCAACTGCCTCGCGCCGGTGCTCAAGGTCATGGACGCGAAGTTCGGCATAGAAAGCGGATTCCTGAGCACGGTCCATGCCTACACCAACGACCAGAATCTCGTCGATGGCAGCCACAGCGACCTCCGGAGGGCGAGGGCCGGGGCGATGAACATAATCCCGACCAGCACCGGCGCCGCGAAGGCGATAGGCGATGTCATACCCGAGCTGGCCGGGAAGATGGACGGCCTTGCGTTCAGGGTCCCGGTTTCGTGCGGCTCGATGAACGACATGACGCTTCTTCTAGAGAGGGAGGCGAAGGCCGAGGAGATAAACGCTGAGCTGAAGCGGGCCGCGAACGAGGAGCTGAAGGGAATCCTCGGCTACACGGAGGATGAGATAGTGTCCTCGGACATAATCGGGACCCCCCTCTCGTCCGTTGTGGATGGCAAGCTCACGAAGGCCAAGGGGAGGCTTGCCAAGGTCTCGTCCTGGTACGACAACGAATTCGGCTACTCCAACAGGCTGGTGGATTTCGTCAGGAGGCTGGCGAAGCTCTAGGATGAAAATTTATAAAGGCTGAGGGGGATATTCTAACGATGGCAACCGGGCTAGAAGTCGCTGCATCGAACATATCGAACATCCTCCAGACGCTTGCGCCGATAATCGCCGTCATACTCGTTACCCTTGGCGGCATCACCTACGGCCTTGCGCAGATGCAGCCGGGCGAGACGCGCGGCAAATGGCAGGCAGCAGCCATAAGCATGATAGTAGGCGGCATCGTCGTGGCCGCAATCACGCTTTCGGCCAACTTCATAGTCACGCAGTCAGGCAACCTCCTGAAGCCGACTTGATACCTTTTTTAAACGTTTTCTAACACTACTCATATGGTTACTATGGCCAGGATGCGTCACGTATCAGGTGCTGAGGCTGTTTCAGCAGCGAGAAAATTCCGCAGGTATAGGCCGGAGGAAGAGCGTCCAATCAGGGATGCAGACTTAAAGACGGGTTCGACGGCAAAACTCCTCGGCATCTGGTCACAGCTGGACGCCATCGTGGACGAGCATAATTACGAGCCCGGTTCATTATACCCGAAAGCCTTGAAGAAACTCAAAGGGCTCAGGTGTTCGGCGAAGGATATCGAATACATGCTGGCCGCTTTCGATTCAATCAGGGAAGCAAGCAAATCTGGCTGGTTTTACGAAACGATAGGCACTTTTTTGAGCGCTCTCATAAACAAGGCGAAGGAAAGGGAGTTTACGCTGGACACGAGATTGATTCACGGGGAAGAGATAGACGAGCTCGGCTACAGGAACACGAAAATGCTTACCATTTTGGGAAACGCCGGGACGGCCACCGGGGGGTGCATGAGGAAGGGGGTCCTCCGGGTCAGAGGAAACAGCGGATATATGACCGGTTGCAGAATGACGGGAGGCCTGCTGATTGTGGAGGGGGATACAGGCGAAGAGACAGGCTACGAGATGACCGGCGGGAAAATCATCGTTAGGGGGAGTGCATGGGACAGCGTTGGCGGCCAGATGAGAGGCGGGGAGATAGTAGTAGAGGGGAACGCCGGCTCGTGGATCGGATGCTCAGAAATGGGCCCGGATTCAGACCGCCTTTACTCAATGACTGGAGGGAAGGTAACGATAAATGGAAAGGCAGGGGCTGACGTCGGGGATGATATGCAGGGCGGTGAGATACACCTTAACGGTGAATTCGAGAGCATCGGCAACGTCATATCTGGCAGGATTTTTCACAAGGGGAAGTTGATTGTCGATAAGTAATTAGCGCTATGGAAGTCTGGATAGCAGATTTACAGCTAGTTTTTGGGTACCTATTTCCCTGCGAGCCGAAGGCGAGTTTGGCCAATCGGCCAACCCTTTGGGTTGGCAAACAACCAGTTTTGACCCCACTTTTCCTAAAAGTGGGGCGCGGAAATGAACCCCCGGCACCTTTAAATAAAAGCCCTGCATTAAACCCCTTAGTATATACGTATAATTATAAGTATACACTCAGGGGTGAAAGAATGAAGGAGAGCGAAGTCAAGCTCGACGATGAGGGATTCGAGGAGCTGCCTTTGGAGCCGAAGCAGGATAGCGGAACGCCGCCCGCAGGAAGCAGCGGCGCGAACAGGCCGGATTTGCGCGTGGTGCAGGCCGACAGGGACAAGGAGGGCAACACGGTCTATATCAACGTGGGGGGCATGTGGAAGAACATTTCGAAGAACGGCAACACGTTCTACACGCTCAGGATCGGGCAGCTGAAGCTGCTGGTTTTCCCGAATGACCGGAAATGAGTGGGGGTCTCAGGATTTGGCACCCGGAACGGCTCCCGAAGCGAGCCTGGGTTTATTCTGTGTCCGCTTCGGGGCTTCGGATGTCATGGACGGCGGTCCGTCCATGAGCATGCTCGCGAACAAAGGTTCGCGACATGGCCTGAGAATGAAAGAAGACAGAAGGATGAGAAGTAGGATCGGTGATTCAGATGGCTGAGGATAAGGAGAAGGACAAGAAAAAGAAATACTACAAGGACCTGGAAGACCTTCCGGGAATCGGCGAAGTGACAGCCGAGAAGCTGAGGGCGGCAGGATACGGCGAGTTCTCCGCCATAGCCGCGGCGAACCCGCACGAACTCGCTGAAGCGGGCGGGATGGGCGTGGAATCCGCGAAGAAGGCGATAGAGGCCGCAAAGAGCATGGTCGAAATAGGGTTCGAGACCGCTGATGTCGTCTATGAGAGGCGCAAGAACATCGTCAGGATCAAGACCGGCTCGCAGGCGCTCGACGACCTCCTTGGAGGAGGCATCGAAACTATGGCGATAAGCGAGATGTACGGGAAATTCTCGAGCGGAAAGAGCCAGCTCGGGTTCCAGCTTGTCGTGAACGTGCAGAGGCCGGTCGACCAGGGGGGCCTTGGCGGGGCCGTGCTGTTCGTGGACTCGGAAGCGACGTTCAGGCCGGACAGGATTGCGCAACTGGCCGAGGCGCAGGGCCTCGACCCGCAGACCGTACTGAGGGGCATCCACGTGGCGAGGGCTGAAAACAGCGACCACCAGATAATACTGCTCGAGCGGGCGGAAGAGACGATTGAGAAGAACAACATCAAGCTCATCGTCGTGGACTCTCTGACGTCGCACTTCAGGGCCGATTACCTGGGCCGCGGAGCGCTCGGCGAGAGGCAGCAGAAGCTGAACAAGCACGTGCACACGCTCCAGAAGCTCGCCGAGAAGTACAACCTCGCGGTGTACGTCACCAACCAAGTCATGGACAACCCGGGAATCCTCTTCGGCGACCCCACCACGCCTATCGGCGGCCACGTGCTCGCGCACATGTCGACCTACCGCCTCTATGTGAGAAAGAGCAAGGACGACAAGAGGATTGCGAGGCTCGTCGACTCTCCGAACATGCCTGAAGGGGAAGCGGTGTTCAGGGTCACGCCGGGCGGGCTGTCCGACTGATTTTTTCTTTTGTTACTCCTTTTTTCCCTTTACAAATCGGGAAACGCCAGGTCCCGCTTGTAGAGCCTTTCCGCGACCGCCTCGAATTCAGGGGAGTTCGGGATTATTATCTTCCTTTTCAGCGGGTTCACGCTGCCGGGCTCGATGACCGCGCCGTGCGCGCCCCATGAGGCCAGCACCTCGCATACGTACGGGTCTGAATGGCTGCGGTAGAGCTCGCCGACAAGCCTGCTCTTCCAGCGGTAATGGAGCGGGTGGTCCCGGAAGCTCGCCTCGAACATCACCGGCGCGAAATGGCCGGAGTGGTAGAACTCGCACATGCAGTCTATTTCGGCTATCTGCACCCTGCCCCGCCTCCGGTTCGGGTCGAAGAAAAGCACGTTG
This sequence comes from Microcaldota archaeon, assembly GCA_040754495.1. Classification (GTDB taxonomy): domain Archaea; phylum Micrarchaeota; class Micrarchaeia; order Anstonellales; family Bilamarchaeaceae; genus Bilamarchaeum. The sequence continues at coordinate 19,126 of JBFMCO010000005.1, read as the reverse complement.
CCCCACTGGTTGACCTCGTATTCGCGGCCGCTCGGCAGGACGCCTTTCCCGGGCGAGATGAAAGTGAATGACGAGTGCTCTTCAGACTTCGCGAGCCGCTCGAGGCACCATCGGACATACGCTTCCAGCACGAATCCCTTGTAGTTCGGGACGGCCTCCCTGGCCATGGAGCCGAGGTGCCTCTTGAGCGACTCCGGCCTGCCCATTTCGAATATGAACCTGAAGAGCTCCGGCGCCTTGAAGGAATCGTTATGCATGAGGGTGGCGAGGGGGATGAACAGGGATTGGTCTATCCTCTCCAGCCTCCCTTCCGGAATCCCGACCTGGGGCAAAGCGGTGAGGACGAGCCGGGCCCGCTCATGCGCGGCATCAAGCCCGCTCCGCAGGCGCCGGTCCTGCTGGGCGGTTAGTGCCGAAGTGCGTGCATGGAACCTGCTCATAGGTTATATATGGTGGGGGAAAGTGTTTTAAATCCTATCAGCTACATAATTCATCATGACTTCCAGGCTCAGGATTCTTGCTTATGCAGGGATTGTCGCGGCAGGATTCACAGGCGGCTGCGCAGGCGCCCAGGCGAATGTGCAGCCTGCCGTCCCGGCACCGCAGGCGCGGGAGGCACAGAGGCGCGACGAAACGCCCCAGCAGAGGTGCCAGAGGGAGCGACGCAGCAGGGTGCAGGAGTGCATCATCGAGAGCATAGCCACATCGTGCAGGGAGCGCAACCAGGGCAACGAGGAGGGATTCTATTCGTGCATTTCCGAGGGTCTTCCCCTGGCCGTGAGCGGCCCGGCGAGGCAGGTCAGCGTCACCGTATCGCAGGGCGATGAAGTGCTCTCCATGAGGTCCGGCGGGCCGGTCGTGATGGATGTCGTGGCACTCGAGGCTGCCAGCATCTTCCAGACAGGCATCCAGCTCACATTCAGGATAGAGAGGCTCGCGACCGCGCAGCCGGAGCAGAGGACGCAGGTGGACCAGTCGAGCATAACGCTAAATTACGACGGCACGAGCACCGGCGACGCCTTCAAGCTGAGGGTCATTCCCATATGGAACCTCAGGGTGCAGGCGGCTTCCGGGGGAGCTCAGGTGAGCTTCGAGACGAGTGACCCGAGGGTGATGACGAGGCCTTCGGAAGCGGGTCCCTCCAAGAAGTGAGCTTCCGCAGCTCTTTCTTTTTCCGGCTTGAGATGTAGAAGCCGGCCGCGGCAAGGATTGCCAGTGCCGAGAGGCCGAGAACCATCAGCCCTTCGCCGGCTGGTGCAGGGTCTCCGTCCAGTTCCTTGCCAAGCGCGCTCCCGGCGCGCAGCGCGTTCACGTAATCCCCTGCAGACACCATGCCCCGCATGGACTCGAGCCTTTCCGATAAGAACTGGCGCCTCTCGCCGTCGACTTTTGCCGATGCCATCAGCGAGCCGAGCATCGAAAGCTTGGACTCGCTCTCGTTGCGCAGGGTGTCGAGGACCAGCTCCATCCGGTCCCGGCTGCGCTTCAGCGCTTCGAGCTTGGGCGTGGCGAGGCTGGTGTCTCCCGATAGGGATTTTTCCGCATCCTGGAGCAGGGCATCCACCTTCTTCTCGCTCTCTGTGAAAAGGCTGCTGTAATCCGTGCCCTTGGCCGCCGAAGCCTGCCGCGAGTATCTCTCCAGCGTATCGAGCGTGGATGCCTCCATTTCTTCGAACTGCTCTGCGAGGCGGCCCCGCTCTGATTCGCCGTCGTTCTCCTTCGCCTCCACCACCGCCTCGGCCAGATGGAGGGCGTCGGATGCCTCCACCGCGTATTCCAGCCTCCCTCCGCTTTCCAGTTTTCTCAGGGCCTCCTCGAAATCAGTGAATTCCTGGGGGGTTCCAGACTCGCCGGCCGCATAAAGCCTCTCACGCAGGCCGTTGTATTGTTTGTAAGAGTCTTTCCTGAATGAATTCAGCTCCTTTTCAAGCCATTTCATGTCGGCTTTGCCCAGCGCCCCGATTTTCCTGCTGGCGTTCCCGGAGCTGCTTTCCGCAAGGAGCTTCTCAAGCTCCGACTTTCTCGACGAAAGCTTCTGGATGAATGACGAATCAGCATGCTGCGAGGACAGGGCAGAATCCAGAGCGACTAGCTCAGCCCTTATCTCCGATTCCAGCTCTCCGGCTTCTTCTTCCAGCCTGGCCGCGCTTTTCTCATCCTCTCTGGACTTGGAGAGGGCGCGCTCTATCAGGCCGAGGGCCTGGCTGTGGTTGCCTGATGCCGCCTGGAAACTGGCCTGCTCCAGAAACTCTTTCGCGCCGGCGCTCATGTTCTGGCCAGCCAGATAGGAGAGCTGTTCTTCCACGAACGATTCTGTGTCATCCACGCGGTAGCTCACGCGGACAACGGTTTCCTTCCCTTTTTTGAGGCCCACGACCTTCGCCGAATATTGGGTGCCGGAGGTCCTTTTGACGTCCTTGACGAACTCGCCGGTAGCCGAGACCACGTCCATCGAAGAGACGCGGGAATCGTTAAGGCTGTCGATTGCGATGAAAACGCTGCCAAGGTCCATCGCGGGCATGAGCCGTATCTCGTATTCCACGTAGGTTGTGGTGCCGAGCCGGTACACCCGCGGCTCGCCGGTTGTCTCGGTGTAAGCATCTTCCACGGTGCGCTCCGATGAAAGGGCGTGGTGCCCTGCGCCAAGCGGGCGTGAAGCCGGGAGACCGTCTATAACCGCGTCCTCATATCCGTCAGGAAGATGGAGGGCCGGGATGTCCTGCGCCAGCTCGAATTGGACAGTTTCGGAAACGACTGCCCGCCCGTCCCCGATGCCCTCTGCCTTGGATGTGCTGCTGGTCGTAGTGGCTAACGTGGCCTCTTTCTCGAATATCACCCGGCGGACATCATAGGGACCTACGGAGGGGAACGAAAGCAGGAGCGCCCCGTCCTTCCAGCGCACGCTTTCCACGTCCTCCCTGCCGGATACGATATCTGAATGGAGGAGGCCGAAATCCGAGGCAAGCGCCACAGATGCTTCGACATGGGATGCATTATATGGCCTGGGATTAGACAGCACCAGGTCCAGCGTGATATAGGCAGGCTCGTCGAGCCGCACCGGACCGAAAAGCGGCTTTGCCTGGGCCGACATCGCGTTCCCGACTATTTCGCTCATGTACGTATCCAGCGTCTCTTCCAAGGCCGAGTAGCCTGAGGAGAGCCCGCCCAGAAAGCCGATTGCATCCGGGTATGATACGGTGCCGTCGAGGATGAGGCCGCCTTCCAGCCGCTCCAGGTCGGTCGCCAGGTCGGCCGCATCAGGCCCGGCAAGCGCGAGCTTGTCATTTATCCTGGAGCGCGCCGAGAGGATGCCGTCGTCGTATTTCGCCTTCGCCTTGGATATTATGGCATCCATTGCTTCCTGCGCGGCCGCTTCCGCCTGCGCCGGTGGCAGGGATTTTATCAGGCTGAGCGCCCCCTTCTGCTCCGCGACGTTTATGCCGTCCTTCCCGGCATCGCGCACGAGCTCTTCCAGGCTTGCTAGCGATGAGGCTGCGGACGCCTCTCCGGCGAGGCTTTCGGAGCTGCCCGCGGCCCTTGCAAGCGCCGCTGCCTTCGAATAGAACGAAAATCTTTCGCCAATCGTGGCTGCTGAATCACCCTTTTCCAGCATGAGCCTGGCCTGCTCCAGGTAAGTCGCTGCTTCCGAGCCCGGAGGCCCGGATGAGAATTCGCGCCCGGCTTTCCCGAGCTCGCTCTCGGCTTCATCCCTCTCCTGCGTGGCGGCCTCTTGAGCGTCTTCCCGAAGCTCTTCCAGGGAATCCGCCAGCTTCCGGTAGCCGTCGTCCGCGTCAGCCGCCAACGCGACAGCCCTGGCCATGTAGCCGCGTTTCCCAGTCCTTCCGTGCTCATTTTTCGCTTCTGCAAGGGCAATGTCCAGCCCGGCCTTCTCCTCGCCCAGGGACGCGAGATTCTCTTCTATCGAGCCGGCCTCGCGCGCATCGAATCCGGATGGCGCCTCGTCAACAAGGTAGAGCTTCTGCGAGGCGAGAGCCTGGAGCAGCTTTTCGGTGCCGCTTTTTTTCAGAGACGCGTTATCGAAAATCTCCCTGTAGCCTGACTCGGACGAGTTCGCGGCGCGCAGGGCGAGGGTGCGCGCCCCACCGAAAATGGCTACCACCCCGTCATCGGCCCAGACCATTGCCAGCATCGGCTGCGAGAATGAGAGGTCTGGGACGGGATTCCGGAGGCTGGCTTTCAGGCGGAACGAGTATTCCTGGAGCAGCGCGTATTTCCCGTATCCTCCCTCGGTGATGTTGCCATCGATTGCGCTGAACGCACCGGAGAGTTCCCCGCAGTCCTCGCTTCCGGGGCCAGTGTAATTCCCGTCGCAGAGGCCCATGAAAATCATGTCCTCATATGCCGAGCGGGCTGATGCCACGGACTGCGCGGCGCTATCCTGGCTTTTCTCGAGCGCCGAAAGAGTGGCTGAGACCGCCCCCTTCCAGTGCGTTTTGTAGGCCATGCAACCAGAGCTTCCCGAGAAGGCCGCCAGGAAGGGGGTGCCCGGGGACCATGGAATCGCGCCGAGGGAAGCAATGAGGTTCATGACGCAGCGGTCTTTGGCCGCGGCGGCTTCGGCAGCCGAACCGGAAGCCTCAGCAAGGTTGCCTGATACGCCTTCTGGCACCTGCGCATCCGGCATAGCCGGCACGGTACCAATGGTAGAATGCAGGGCCGGAAGGTCCCACCAGTACTCCGTCCCGTAGCTCCATATGTGCGGGTTCGCCGCCACCCAGGTGCGGTTCTCCCACGGGCGCATGAACGCCCAGGAGGAAGACGCAAGAACGAAAATCGCCAGAACGCAGAGAAGCCTGCCCATAACATCCCCGCCGGAGGCTGGCCTGAAGGGGATATTAATAATTTTTTCAGTGCTTATTGTGGCTGGCCATTCAAAAAGAATTAAATACATGTGCGCAGGCACACCGCGTTTCCGCGGAACCATAACCCAAAAAATAAAAAACCTGGGCGTGGAGATTCCAGCATATGAAACCAGCCATACTGCTTTCCCTCGCGCTCCTGCTTCTTTTCGGGTGCGCTGGACAGCAGGTTCCGGAAAAAAGCCAGCCCCAGGCCGCGGACGAAGCTCCGGTCCCGCCGGAATCCGGCAGCGGCGCAGGAAGCGAGACGGCGCTGCAGGCAGAGCCGGCACTCCCCCTCCCGGACACCTCGAACCTCTCCTTCACCAGGGAAGCGGACGACGTCATGAACACCAACACAGAGCTGCCCGGCGTGCCTGATTTCGAGTTCCCCCTGACCGATGACGGCAAGCTTGTGGTGCATTACTTCTATTCGCCTTATTGCGTGGCGAGCAAGGCCATAGGGCCGGAAATAGACCGGCTCGAGGCCACTTATCCCGGCGTCGAATTCAGGAGGTACGACATAGCGACCCAGAACGGCACGTGGGCGTACCTGGATTTCGCCGATACTTTCAACCTGAGCAAGGAGAAGAGGCTCGTGCCGCAGGTGCTCGTGAACGGGACCATCCTGACCGACAGGTTCAACATCAACGGCAGCTTAGAGGGAATCATCACCGGCTTCCCGGGCTGAGCGAGCGGATTGCGCGCAGGAGCTTCCGGTAGAACGAGCCGGGCGCGGTTTTTTCAAGCTCCATCTCCCTGGCCGCGAAAGCGAGGAACTGCTCCGGAGTCCCGTTGCCGTCGGATGCGCGGTTCCAGTCCGCGACGATTTCGGCATACGTGTGGAGCTCCCAGTCGCAGTCTGAGAGGACCGCTTCGGACATCTTAGCATGGTCTGCCATCGCCAGGTTCTTAGGCGGGCAGAGCGCCTTCCTGAGGAGCACGGGCTTGCCCCCGGCCAGTCCGAAGGGATATGCGAGGCAGACGGCTGGCTTCGAAGTCTCGATTGAGCAGTTCATGCGCAGGCCCTCTTTCAGGAACGTGCACCCGCCGCCCTTGTGCTTCAGCACGAATTTAGCCAGCTCTCCCCTGCTCCTGAAAGCGAACGCGTCGTTGTCCTTCGCGCGCACGAACTCCACGAAATCCTGCGGCCTGAGGCTTTCCTGGACCGCTATGCGCACGATGTCGTAAGTCGTGAGGTCGGCTACAAGGCGGCAGCAGTGGCCGGGGCAGCCCTCGCACATGTTGGTTCCGGGTTTGGCGTTCTGGGTTGCGGGTTCCGGGTTCTGGGTTCCGGATGCCGGGTGCGGGGGGCTGGATGCCGGATGCCGGATGACCTTCACTGGCATGGAGGGATATTAAAGATTGGGATAAATAAATTTGCACTATGCGCATCGTCCATTTCGAGCGGAAGATTGGCCAGATGAAAGTCGAGGCCGAAACCCTGGACGACCTCTGGCATCTTGACAAGGTCATAGTCCCTGGCGACGAGGTCGAGTCCCACACCATGCGCACCTACAAGGTCGGCGCGCGGGAGGAGAAGAAGCCCGTCACCATCCGGGTGAAGGTGGAGCGGGTGGAGTTCGCGAAGAACGCCAACCGGCTCAGGCTGCTAGGGCCGATCGTGTGGGGCGAGCCTGAGGAGTACGTCCAGCTCGGCAAGTACCATACTATCGACGTCTCCCAGGGGGACAGGATAAAAATCATCAAGCAGTGGAAGAATCACGAGGTCAGGAGGCTCGAGGACGCGGTGAAGGAGTCCAAGAGGCCGAGGGTGAGGATAATCGTCATGGACGACGAGCAGGCCCTCACTGCCATCCTGAGGGCCTTCGGGGTGGAGTACGGCGCGGAGTTCCGCAGCGGCGGCAGCAAGAAGGGAGAAGACTATGAGAGCCGCGGGCAGGAGTATTTCGGGAAGCTAATGGCAGAAATCGAGAGGCACCCCGAGAAGTTCATCGTGGCCGGGCCGGGCTTTGCAAAGGACAACCTGAAGAAGTTCATCGAGAAGCGCAAGCCCGAGCTGCTCAGGCGGATCGTATTCGAGAACGTCAGCTACGCGGAGCGCAGCGGCGTGAACGAGCTTTTCAACAAGGGGACGATAGAGAAGGTCATGGGCGAGGAGCGCTTCGAGAAGGAGATGAAGCTGGTAGAGGAGCTGCTCGTGGAGATATACAAGGACACCGGGCGGGCCGTCTACGGCATAGCCGAGGTGCGGAAGGCGGCGCAAGCGTATGCCATAAAGCGGCTTCTCGTCCTTGACGAGTACCTGCGGACCGACAAGGCCGCCGAAGAGGCCGTGGAGCTCGCGGACGGCGCGAAGGCCGAGATTGTGGTATTTTCATCGGAAGGCGATGCCGGGGCGAAGCTCAGGGGCTTCGGGAAGATTGCGGCACTGCTGAAATTCAGGCTGAGGGATTAGGATGAAGATGGACATGGATAAGATAGGGCCGTTTATCGGCATCGGGATGTTCGTGCTTTTTTTCGGTTGCATGTTCGCGATGATGTTCGTGGACCTTATTGCGCACTTCGACATAGCCCCGGCGAGCGGGACTACGACCGGCTACATATCATATCAGGAGAAGGGGGGCATCTACAACCTGGATTTCGTATGCTGGAGGGACACCCCGTACAGCGACTGCGAGACATTCGACTCAGGAGGCAAGACCTATCCTCCGGGCAGGTATGTCATGTCATACGAATGCTCCACGTTCGTATGGGCATGGGAGCATCCGAACGAATGCCGCATCGTGAACGCAACGAAGATAGGCGAGATAACGGAGCCGCCGCAATAGCTTTTCCCCGACGCGCGGTTTCAGCACTGGGGGCATCAGCTAGGCGGGGAGACGCCCAGAATCCGGCGCGCCTCTTCCGGGCGCGAGGGGCCGGCCATCATCATCCACCACCTCGGCTATGACCGAATCATAGACGTGCATGCTGCCTTTCTCGCACTCCCAGGCTATCGAGCCCGTCTCGATTGCACCGTACCTGTCCCTGACGCTGCAGGAAAATGACCTGGATATGAGGGCCCTCGCCTCCCCCGAGAGCTGCTCGGCAGAGGAGAAGACGGTCTTCAGCCTTAGGCTGCCCCCTTCTTCTAGGTTGCGATGCGCGAGCGGGATAATGCATGACGGGTACGATATCAGGCTGGATGCCCCGATACGCCGCATGGCCGCGAGATTTTTCTCTTCCCGGTCTAGGAAAGAGAGGCAGTGGCACCTGAAGATGCCCAGCCTCTGGAGCATTGTCCATGGGTACTCCCTGTATGTGACGAATGCCTGGATGTCGCCCGGGCGCAGCCCCGACTCGAGGAGAAAGTGGTAGCGGAGGGCCAGCTTGAAGGCGAGTTCCCCACTGCTGTACCGCACAATGAGGGGGGTGCCGCTTGAGCCTGATGTCCTGAGTTCCGAGAGCCCGGCCGGCGCATGGGCAAGGCTGGTGAAAGCATCGGTCCCCCTCGCGTCCTCCTTCGCGGTCAGAGGCAAAGAAGGCAGGTCTTCGGCCGAGCGGACGGCCTTGCCGCGCAGCGCCTTCCTGTAGAACGGGACGTTGCATGACGCGTGCCGGATTAGTATGCGCAGCCTTTCCGACTGCAGCTCCTCCAGCCGCTCCGGGCTTTTCCACTGGCTGGCTTTCATGGAGGCAAGATGCGGCAGCATGGATAGGAGCATCCGCGCATCGACGTTCATGTTCCCAGCACCGGTTTGAGCTTCGATGTCACGCAGCGGAGCTTTCCGGACCGCTCCCTCGGCAGCTCGGAAACTATCTCCAGCTCTATCGGGACCGGCTCGGGTATGGCTTCTTCGAAAGAGCGCTTGATGGCCTTTATATCAGAGGCGGTGAAGGCGCCTTCCGGCACCACCAGCAGCCTGATAGTGTGGTCCTTCTCCTGGACAATCTGGTATTGCAGCATCTGCGGGACTTTCTTGAGCAGGCTGAGAAGGGTTATGGCCGCAAAAGGCCTGCCGCTGGGCAATGTCAGGAAATCGTCGCTTCTCCCTTCCAGCCCCTTAAGCACGTGGAGCCCGCGGCCGCAGGCGCAGCTGCCGCCGATTGCGCCCATGTCCCCGGTGCGGTAGCGGATGAAGGGCATGGAGTAGCGCCAGAGGGATGTGAGGACGAGTTCGCCCTGGCGGCCTCCTTTGACCTGCCTGCCCTTCTTATCCACGACTTCCATTATCACCGAGTCGGAGTTGATATGCATGGACCCTTTCTCGCATTCCCACCCCACGCCCCAGGACTCGTTCATGCCATAGTAGTTGCGGAGGTCGCATCCGAACGAGGAGCGCGCAAGCTCCCTTGTCCGCGCGCTGAGAAGCTCCGATGCGGACACCACCGTCCTGATTCCCAGCCGCTCCCGCGAGGAAAGGTTAAGGCTCGCAAGCAGGACGATTTTGGACGGGTAGGTCAGGAGCATGTCCGGGGCGAGGCGCCTCAGTTGCGCCAGATTCAGCTCGTCGGCGTCTGACGGATTCAGGTCGCGAACCCGGTAAATGAACCTCTGCAGGGCGAATGGCTGCAGCCGGCTGACCATCATATTGGCAAGCAGGTCTCCCGGCTTGAACCCCAGCTCGGTCATCACATGGTATCTGAGGACGGCCCCGTAGAAGCCGTCGCGCGAATCGAAGTAGAGGGGCAGGGGGCGGCCCGTCGAGCCTGACGTATGGAGAGTCGAAAGCCTGCCACCTGCCAGGCTGCTTATGAAAGAGCGGGAGCCGTTGCGGACTGCGTTTTTTTCCGTGAGCGGCAGGACCGGCAGGTCGTCGATGCAGCGCACATCAGCCCCGCCGATGGCGTCTCTGTAATAGGGGACGCTGGAGCTCGCGTGGGTTATGAGACGCCTGAGCCTGCTGCCCTGGATGGCTTCCAGCTCGTCCCGGCTCAGCCACTGGTTCCTTTTCATGCCGGCCATAAGCAGCGCTGCTTCAGCCATCTTCAGCAAGCCCATCACAGATATTTGCGTGGCATGATATAAATCAGTGCGCTGACCCTGAGCCCGGCAGGTTACTTTCCCAGCTCCCGGGCTTTCGCGGTCGCGAACCTTATTGCCTCGTGGATTGCCTTGTTCGCGCTTTTTTGCTCGAGCATCTTCAGGCCTGCTTCAGTCGTCCCGCCCGGGCTTGCCACGGTATCCATCACTTTTTTCGCGCTCCACCCGGACAGCATGAGCTTTCCGGTGCCTACCAGGGTCTGCGCGACGCACCGCTCCGCGGTCTCGCGGGAAAGCCCGTTCGCCACGGCCTCCTCGACCATGGCTTCCGCGAAGAACGCGATGAAGGCCGGGCCTGAGCCGGACGTCGCGGTGATAGGGTCCAGGTGGCTTTCGTCAGTCTTGATGCACATGCCGAGCGAGGAGAACGCGGTCAGGAACACCTTCTCCTTTCTCTCGGTCTCCGGATGGAGCGAGTACGCTATGACTGCTTCCTCCACCTCGGCGCAGATGTTCGGCATCACGCGGATGATGCTGGGCACGCCCCATGACTCGAATTTTCTGATGGGGACTCCGGCCGCGCACGAGACGACCAGGCTGGCGCCTTTGAGCTGCTTCGCGACCTCCTCGACGTGAGCCGGCTTGACCGTTATTATGGCCATGTCGCAGGAAACGACCTGGGATAGGTCCTTCACCGGCTGCGCGCCCAGCTCCGATGCCACGTTGCGGGCGTTCTCGAAGTCGCGGTCCACCAGGAGGAGCTCGTGGCTTTTAGCCAGCGCCCGGGCGAAGACGCCGCCCAGCCTGCCGATTCCGATGATTGCGATTCTCATGATGTTGCTATCGCGGCAAGCAATAAAAAGAGGAACGCGTCAGCCGCCAGCCGGCCTTATCCGTGATATGAAATCCGGAATCTTCCCGGAGCGGCTTTTTTCAAGCCGCTCCACCTCCTCGCATTCGACCGCGACAGGCTCGCCGAGGCAGCCCCTTGAGAGGATTTCCCTCACCCTCTCCTCCGTGGCCTTGGAAAAGTCTGGAGAGCGTACGTACCGGAAGGCGAGCGCATCCGGCCTCTCCTGGATCACCTGGTAGGCCCTGATGCCCCGGAGCCTATAAAGCGGGCCGAGCGCCTCGAGGGCCCTGCGGCGGCCGCTCGGGAGCAGTATCGTATCGGATGAGCGGCCAAGGACTGCCTTCAGGACCGGAAGGCCGCGGCCGCAGGGGCAGTCCCGGCCCCACTGCGCCAGGTCCCCGAGCCGGTAGCGCACAAGAGGCATGGAGAGGTTCCGCAGCCCGGTGACGACTACTTCTCCGGGCCCGCTCTTTTTCGGCCTGCCGTTCCTGCCGATAATCTCGACCAGGCACGATTCTATGTTGACGTGCAGGCTGCCCTCCTCCGGGCACTCCCAGGCCAGCGAGTGGAATTCGGTAGCCGCATAATGGTCGAAAACGCGGCATGAGAAGGAGTCCTCAATCAGCCGCCTAGACCGAGGCCTCAGCGTCTCTGCAGTCGCGAAGACGGATTTCAGGCGGTAGCCGTCGTTCATGCCGGCCATTATGGCGATCGAGTTGGTATGCCCGCCGAGTATTTTCACGCCGCGCTTTTTCACAGTCTCCAGGTTCTTGTCCTCCGGCTCGAAGGTGGAGAGGCTGATGCGGGGGTAGAGCGGGAAGCGCGAATGGACTGGCCTTGCGAGTATGTAGGCCTGCAGGTCGAAAGGGGATGCACCGAATTCGTTTTCAAGGAACAGGCCGCGCGCGATGCAGTGTTCGTGGAACGCCTTGTCCCGGAAAAACGTGAGCGGGACGCCTCCGGTCCCCCCGGTTTCAACCCGGAGCAGGTCCGTCGCTCCGGAAGAGATGAAATCCCGCCTGCGGTCGAGCACCTCGTCCTTAGTAGTGAAAGGAGCTGAGGTGATGTCGTCCGCCAGTTCCGATTGGCTGAGGCCGGCAAGCGCGGCGGCATAGTGCGGCGTGCGGAATGCGGAGCGCAGGAGCGCCTCGAGCCGCTTACACTGGAGGCTGAGGATGGCGTCGCGGTCCTGCCACTGGGCCGATTTCAGCTCCAGGAACTCGCGGATTATCCGCAGAGGGTTTGTGCCCATGCATTAACTTGGGCTGGACGGGTTTAAGACAACTAGCCGCGGACGTGGCCGTTTCCCTGCACGACGTACTTGTACGTCGTCAGCTCGCGCAGGCCCATCGGCCCCCGCGCGTGGAGCTTCTGCGTGGAGATTCCTACTTCGGCCCCGAAGCCGAACATGCCACCGTCCGTGAAGCGGGTGGAGGCGTTCACCATGACCGCGGCGGCGTCGATGTTCCGGGTGAAGCGTTCAGCGTTTTCGTATGACCTGGTGACGATTGCCTCGGTGTGCTTGCTGTTGTACTTGTTTATGTGCGCAATCGCCTCATCGACGTCCTGCACGACCTTTATCGCGATTATGAGGTCTAGGTATTCCCTCGGCCAGTCATCCTCTGTCGCGGGTTTCGCATCCGGAAGTATGGTGAGCGTGAGCGGGCAGCCGCGCACCTCTACGCCGTTTGCGCGCAGGGATTTCGCGATGCGCGGGATGAAAGAATCAGCAACGGAGTGATGGACGAGCAGCTTCTCTTCGGCGTTGCACACGCTCGGCCTCTGGCATTTGGCGTTCAGCACTATCCTTTCCGCCATGTCCAGGTCCGCGCTCTCGTCCACGAAAACATGGCAGTTGCCCGTCCCGGTCTCGATGACAGGCACCTTCGACTGCTCCACGGTGCGCTGGATGAGCCCGGCCCCGCCCCTCGGGATGAGCAGGTCAAGCTTCCCCCGGGCCTTCATCATGTGCTCCACGGCCGCGCGGTCCGCCGTGTCCACAAGGAGCGCAGCGCCATCGAGCCCGGCTTCCGAGAGCGCGGGGGTTATCGCCTCCAGGAGGGCCCGGTTCGAGTTTATCGCGCTCGCGCTGCCGCGGAGGATGCACGCGTTCCCGCTTTTGAGGCAGAGCGACGCGATGTCAATCGTGACGTTCGGGCGGTTTTCGTAAATCGCGCCTATGACGCCGAAAGGCACGCGGACGCGCCGGATGCTGAGGCCGTTCGGGACAATCCAGCCCTCCTCCTCGCCGACCGGGTCGCGGAGCGATGCGACTGCGCGCACGTCCGATGCTATGGACTTCAGGCGCTCGGGCGTTAGGAGCAGGCGGTCTATCTCGCTTTTGGTCATCTCCTTCCTCGCGGCATCCACATCGATGGCGTTGGCCTTCACGATGCGCTCCGCATCATGCTCTATCAGGCCCGCCACCCCGAGCAGCACGGCGTTCTTCTCCGCCGCGCTCATCGCGCAAAGCTTCATGCCGGCCTTGCGAGCCTTCCCGTAAAGCCCTTCCATATATGCAGATATTTCCATATGACTACCCCCAAACCGCTGGCACCAAACCCTGAACCAGCACTACTCTGCGACCGCCATGTCCGCGCTGGCCACGACCTCGAAGTAGGCGTATCCTAGTTCCTGGAAGGCGTCATCGAGGCTCTTGCCCTTTATGCGTGCAAGCTCGTGCGAGAAGTAGTTGGTGACGCCCTTGCAGAGCACCTTCCCTTCCTTGCAGGCGATTTCCACGACATCCCCCTTGTCGAAGTTCCCGCTCACCTCGAGCACGTCTGCAGGGACGACGCCGCAGTTCTTGCCGATGGCGCACTGCATCGCATTCTCGTTGACGTATATGCGCCCCTTGGGCTCGGAAGCGAAAGCGAGCCAGTGCTTCCTCTCGCTGAGGCGCACCTGCTCGGCCGGCTGGAATTCCGTCCCGGTCCGGCCCTCTATGGCCAGCTTGAGCGCGTCCTTCGCGGTGCCGTTCGCCACGACCACCCTCACCGAGGCCTCGGTCGCTATCTTGGCCGCCCTGAGCTTGGCTGCCATCCCGCCCCGCCCCGCGGTGCTCACGCCGTTGCACATGGAAAGCTCGGCATCGGTGACGCTCCTGACCGTCCGGATGAGCTTGGCCCCCTCTTCACCGGGGTTGCGGTCGTAAAGCCCGTCCACGTTCGTGAATATCACGAGGAGGTCTGCGTCTATCGCCACCGCCACGTGCGCCGCGAGGGTGTCGTTGTCCCCGAACGCGGACTTTTTGATGTCCATGACGGTGACCGTGTCGTTCTCGTTTATTATCGGTATGACCTTCCGGGACATCAGCGTATTGAGCGTGTTGCGGATATTGAGGTACTTCATCCTGTCCGAGAAGTCGTGGTTCGTGAGCAGGACCTGGGCTAGAGTCCGCCTGTCCTCGAACGCGTTCTCGTAGGCGTGCATCAGGTCGCTCTGGCCGACCGCGGCGAGGGCCTGGAGCATGGCAACGTCCTTCGGTTTCTCCTTGATGTCGAGCTTCCTCATCCCGGTGGAGATTGCCCCGGATGTCACTATCGCGAACTCGTGCTCCCCCATGTCCATGATCTGGCTGGCGAGCGCGTCTATGTAGATGTTGTTGAGGCCCATACCCCCGTTGAGCAGGGAGCTGCCTAGCTTCAGGACAATGCGCATGATGATTTAGGGGGCTGCATGTGATTAAAAACATTAGCGATTGACGCTGGGCGCATCGTCGGGCGTCGAAGTGTCATCTTCGCGCAAGCCTTGCCTCGGCCACCAGCTTCAGCTGGGAAATGAACCGCCCTATCTTGAAGACGTAGGGCTCGATACGGATGGCGTTCAGGCGGCTTTTCCTGAGTTCGGTCTCATAATAGAGGATGCGCACGCCCCCCATGTATGTGCTGTCGTGCCCTGGATGGAATATTGCGCCGAATTTGGCATGGAATCCGGTTGCTTCAGGCGTGGAATACCCGTATAGCTTCCTGAAGCCCATGTCCCGGGCCGCTTTCAGCGTCGCCTCGCGCAGCATCCGCCCCACGCTCACCCCGGCTTTCCCGCGCTGGAACTCCTCGCGCACGTAATGGTCCTTGCTGTACGTGGAGCCAATGAGCCTTGCGACCCGGTCCACGGTTATAGCGCCGATACCGGCGAGCCTGCCGGTGCCCTTCACTTCCGCGACGGTTATCCTCGCCCCGCGCTCCAGGATTTCCAGTAGCTCGGCGTCGCTCTTCCCCGTGAACCGGTCTATGTCCTCGTCTGGATGCGCGCCGCCCCGGCTCTTTCGCAGCGCATTGCAGGCGTCCCTGAAGACGTCGACGATTTCCGGCGCGTCCTCCGGCCGGTATTCCCTGAGAACGATTTCCACCATTGACATATGCCTCGCGGCCTTTTTATTCTTCCGGGAAGAGCCCGTCCAGCAGCCGGCGCTTCGTGTCGGAACGACTGGCCAGGTGCTGCTCCATGTGGGCTGAAAGCCTGCGGGCAAGGCCCGGCGGGGAGAGTTTAGCGGCCAGGGCTTCTTTCCTCCTCCGGCAGAACGATTCCAGCCATTCAGACAGGCAGGAAGCGGAATCCATGACCTCATGGAGCCTTTCGCGGTACCTGCCGCGGAAGACATGGGGCATGTCATCTTCGGGCATGACGCCTGCGAGGGCGCCGCCGACCGAGCCTCCGCAGTTGGCTATGCCGTCCGGCACCACGAGGACGCCCTTCCGGACGAGATAATGCTCCTCGGCCATCGTCATCGGGACATTGGCTGCCGAAACAACGACCGGGGCCCTGATGGCGCGCGCCTCAGAGGGGCCGATTGACCATGTCCTCGCGCACGGGACGAGCACGTCGCAGTCCGCGCCAAAGAGCGCCTCCTTGGGCGCAGGATTCCAGCCGCAGCCCCTGATGAATCCGCTTCCGCGGCTCTTCCTGAGAAGCAGCATCCGCTGGACATCGAGGCCTCGGGCATCAGAGATGCTTCCGGACGTATTCGAAACCGCGGTTATCACTGCGCCGCGCCCGGCCGCGTAATGCGCCACCCACGAGCCCACGTTTCCGAAGCCCTCGATTGCCAGCCTGAGGCCGCTCCAGCCCATGCCCTTGCGCTCGATGGCGGCGTCAATCGATTCTATGACGCCCCATGCGGTGTATTTATCCGTCGGGGGGATGCTGCGCGGCGCCCACGGGCAGCGCGCGCCCTGGAAAATGAGCCTGACGTCATCCTGGGTTGAGCCCATGTCGGTGCCGGGCCAGTAGCCGTCCATTACCAGGCCGGAGACTGCGCTGCCGAATGCCAGCAGGGCGCCGCGGCGGTTTTCGGCTGCGGCGCCTTTCAGGACCAGCCCCGCCTTGGCCCCGCCGTAAGGGAGGCCGGAAAACAGGTATTTCTTGCTCATGAGGCGGGCCATGTGGGAGACTTCTGCCTGCGTCACGTCCGGCAGGATTCTCACGCCGCCAACCGAGCGCCCCTCGTATGCGGTGTCTATGACAAGATGCCCGAGATGGCCAAAATCCGGGGCGCTGACATCGAGCGACAGTTGATGCCCGGAGAGAGGCTCCACATCATCCCTCATGCGGGGGCCGGCTGTGGATAGCCGAAAATGATGAGCCTCGTGTAGAGGAGCACTTTCCTCACCGTGTTCACGTAGGCGCGCTTGGCGAAGACCTCGTAGCCGTTCTCCTCTATTACGGTGAGGATTTCCCGGTACAGCGTCAGGGCGAGCGCGACCACCTGCCTGCTTTCCCGGTGCATCATGGTCAGCCCTGCGAGCGCCTCGCGGTAGTAGCGCCTTGCGCGCGCGACCTGGAACTTGAGGAAGTCGATGAGGCCTTCCGTCTTCCTCAGGGAGAGCATGTCGCTTATCGTGATTCCGAAGCGGGCGAGCTCGTCGCGGGGGAAGTACACGCGGCCCATGCGGGCGTCCTCCCCGACGTCGCGGAGGATGTTGGTGAGCTGCATGGCTATCCCGAGCTTGATTGCATACCTCTTGGCCTTCCTGAAGTCGTCTATGCCGAATATGTACATCAGCATGAGGCCGACGACGGACGCGACGCGGAAGCAGTACCTGCGCAGCTCTGCGAAAGTGCCGTATTCCTTCTTATAGATGTCCATGCTGACGCCGCGGATGAGCTCGAGCGGGTAGCGCAGCGGCATGGAGTATTTCTTCATCACGTAGATGAACGGATTGAGGACCGGGTCGGTGGAGTATCCCTTCCGATAATCCTCCAGGAAGCGCCGCTTCCAGTCCCGGATGAGCATTTTCTGGACCTTCGGGTTGCCCTCGTTGTCGTCCACGAGGTTGTCAGTGTGCCTGCAGAAGGCGTAGATGGCGTAGAAGGCGTTCTTCCTCTCGCGCCCCATGAACCTCGAGGCGAAGTGGAAGGATTTCGAGCCCTTCTTTATGCTTCCCTCCGCATACCTGAAATCGACGTAGATTATTCCCACCTCAGCATGCTTATTAAGGCGGGAAAGTTATTAAAAATACGGCGAATAACGAGTTTCACACCCTTTTGCAGATTTTGAAGAAGCAGCAATCGGGGCATTTCTTCTTGTAAGGTGTCGGTGGGGGCATGGATTCGGATTTGATGTTGTTTCTGATGACGTCTAAAGTGGATTTAAGCTGGACCTCGGTTTCAGGACCGACATAAACGCGGACCATCGTGTCACTCTTCAGATAATTTATGAATGCGAGCGAGGTGGGATAATGAAGCAGCTTTCTCACCAGATAGGCTTCAGCGGCAAGCTGCATGCGCTGACCTTTGTAGATTACGGGCGGTTCGGGGGAATTCTTTATCTGGAGGACGTACGCTTTTGAGCCGTCCGCGGACACAAGAAGGCAGTCTACTATAGTCCTGAAATTCAATTCATCATCTTCGAGAAAGAGGTCATAATGGCGCTGCATTCCCTCGAAGGCCTTGTCGAGCTTCAGCCGTTTTGATTCCTTATTGAAATCTTCGTGGGCTGTCCGTCCTACGTATTCTTTCTTCGTAGTCACCTGCGGGACTTTCAGGACATGCTCGAAATACGGTATGCGCTCGCAATAAAGGTGGTTCATGAGGTCTTTTGCCGTCAGGAACTCTGGATAGCGCATTACTCCACCACATAAAAGTCTCTTTCGCGCACCTTCTCTTCGTCAAGATGGCCGACAATAATTTTTTCCTTGGCGCAGGAGCGGCAGGTCGGGATGATGAAGACTGCATCCCCTTCTGAGAGCAGTTCGTCGAATTCCAGGGCAAGCATCTCGGCTTTGTTAGGTGATAGAAAGCCCAGGAAGGAGCTTTTCTGAACGCGGCTGAGGCCGTAGTTTTTGCATTTTTCCGCGACCCGGCCCCTTGCCTTGTCGTTGCTTATGTCATAGATTATCCAGTAGAGCATGCTACCACTTGTAGATGAACGGCCTGAAGCGCTGTTTTTCGTCGAGTACGGCATGGGCTACCTGTCGGGCCTGCCTCAGGATTATGTCCTGAAGCTCAACCTGCTCCTCGTCCAGCGTGATTTTCGTATGTAAGCGTTCAAGAACTGCGGATAGTATTTTATCCCTGCCAGATTTTGTCAGGCGGCCGGTGCCAATTCCTTGCTCGAAGTCCTTTTCTGCCATCATATTATGCGCAAAAAGGGTGACAACAGCCCTGTCCACGATAACCGGGCGGAACTCCTCTATAAGGTCCAGCACCATGGACGGCTTCCCGTAGCGGTCTGAATGGAGAAAACCGAGGTAAGGGTCGAGGCCGGCGATAATACATGCCTTTTCAACTTCCGAATAAAGAATCCCATATCCATAGTTGAGAAGCGCATTGGCAAGATTTGAGCCACTTTTATCCCTGCCGGGCAGTGGGATTAAACGCGAGAGAGCATCCCAGTAGACGCTGCCTGAATAACCCTCTAGGCCTAGAAGGGGCTCGCGGATAGTGTCAAGCGGACCGGTCATGGCTGCGAGTTTCTCGGCCTCAGTCAGTATTTTATCTGCGTTCTCTCTCAGCAAGACGTCTTTGCGTGTTTTTGCGAGCGATTTTAGTAGATATGCCTGATTTCTAAGTTTGGCCGAGAGGAGGGTTGTCACTATTAGAGTGGATAACGCGCTTCCATAAGCTTCTAGCTGCTTTTTCCGAGTAAGCGTTGTGCCTCCGAGTTTGCACGGATAAACCCTGCCAATTGGCATGCCGTTCCATGCAAGATAGACGATATCGATTTCTTTTTCCATAGCCAGCTGGACGGCACCAACCGAGACGGAAGAACCCGCTGAGATAATAATTTGCTCGACCTTGTCGGCCGCGAATTCCTGCTCTGGCTTTCCCGGGATGCGGACATAAAAGAGTTCCGAATGCTTTCCAAGGAATGCGGCATGGTCGTTTATGATGAGCTGCATCGGGAAATGAACCTCATTAAGTGGAGTGAACCCCTATTTGTAGACAACCAGTTAAGCCACATTCCCGTTTAAAAATCTCACCTCAAACTCATTGGGCGGCACATATCCTATCGACGAGTGCAGCCGCTTTGAGTTGTAGACCTCC
>JBFMCO010000004.1:0-31268 GCA_040754495.1 Microcaldota archaeon | reverse complement strand
GCCAGATTCCCGGCGGCAAGACTGGCGGGCAGTGCAAGCCTGTCCTTGGCTGCGGAACAATCAGGAACCACGGGCTCGAGCCCTTCGAATGCGGAGATGCGCCCGGCTGCCCGTCCTGCCCGCAGGATGAGCTGTGCATCGCGAACGCCTGCGTGAGCGGCGACCTCAGGGGCCCTGAAACAGGGTTCGTGGGCGACAACGCGACCGTGAACGCGACCGAGGATGAAGGCCCTTGCGCATTGTGCGACGTGGAGATTACCGCACCGGGCGGGGCTGTATATGCCGGCAAAACCGATGGCGGGGGAAATTTCGTCCTGCCTCTTGACAAGGAAGGCACATACCGCGTCGCGCTCCTCAGGAACGGCACGGTCGTGAAAGTAATAGAAGTAAAATCGTTGCCAAAATCATCCCCGGCCGAACCTGAGAAACCTGCCGAGGCGCCGAAGGGCGACTATTCCTGGCTCCTCTGGCTGCTTATCATCGCCCTGGCCCTTGCGGCGCTTTTCCTCTACTGGAGGAGCCGGAAGAAAGAGAAGCCCGCAGCAAAGAAATAGGCAGCCTTTTAAACATCCCCGGGCCAATGATATACGCCGGCGGAACCCGCAGGCTAGACTCTCTCCGGGCAGGATGCCCGGGGCGAACGACGGAGGCAGACTATGTATTTCATCAAGACGATTGAGGACAGGATACGCGTACCGCCGTCGATGTTCGGCAGCGACATCGAGGATGCGGTGAAGGCTTTGCTCAGGCAGCGCTACGAAGGGCGCATCTACAAGGACCTCGGCATCGTGCTTTCCGTGGACAACGCGAAAGTCCTCTCGGAAGGCCTTGTAATCCCCGGCGACAGCGGGGCGTATTTCACGGTCCAGTTCGAGGCCCTGACGTTCTACCCGATGGTGAACGAGGTCTACCGGGCCGAAATCAAGGAAATCGTGGAGTTCGGCGCGTTCGCCTCAATCGGCCCGTTCCAGGGCCTGCTCCACGTGTCCCAGATAGACAAGGAGAAGTTCTATTACGACAAGAAGGCCAAGACGCTCGGCTCGAAGGCCCTGAAGCGCAGCATAAAGAAAGGAGACGAGGTCATCGTGAAGATTTCCACGGTGAGCATGAAGTCGAACTCAGCCGACACGAAAATCGGCCTCACGATGCGGCCTGACGGCCTCGGCAAGCCAGAGTGGCTGGAGCAGAAGACCAAGAAAAAGAAGGAGAAGGAGGGAGAGTCATGAGCGCATGCAAGGAATGCCGCTACATCGTGCACACGAAGGAAAAGGCCTGCCCGAAATGCCAGGGCGAGCTGTCGGAGAAATTCTCTGGCCTGGTCGTCATACTCGACCCCGAGCGCTCCGAGATAGCCAAGCTCATAACGGTCAGCGCCGTGGGCTCATACGCGGTCCGCGTAAAATGAGTGGATTTCCACATAAGGCCCCGGCCAATC
The DNA here is from genome assembly GCA_040754495.1 of Microcaldota archaeon. Lineage (GTDB taxonomy): Archaea > Micrarchaeota > Micrarchaeia > Anstonellales > Bilamarchaeaceae > Bilamarchaeum. The sequence continues at coordinate 29,833 of JBFMCO010000004.1, read as the reverse complement.
TTTTTTAACGCCCCCGCGCCAGTCATCGCGGGGGATGGATGAGGGGCTACCTTTCGTTTATTCTTGTCCTGCTCGCTTCTTCAGCGCTGCTTTCAGCCGTGCTGGTATCCGGCTCCCCGTCTTCGCTCGACTTTTCCAAGGCCATCTCTGCCGAAAGGGCGTACCTTGCGCAGATGGATGCCAAAGAGGCCGCGATGGAGGCAATCCGGCAGGGCGCCGAGGAAGGGTTTTCGGATTACGACGAAACGCACAGCACCGCCGGCTGCATGCACTGCCCGGGCTTGTGCATGGCCGCCCTGCCCCCTTTCCCCTCCCCGCCGAACTATTGCGACAAGGCCCTATGCGACATGTGCTTCAGGGAGTCAGATGCCCGGGCAGCAGCCGAAACCGGGGTGCAGGAGCGCCTCTCCCTTCTTCGCGCCCATGATTTCGGTGACGGCTTCGACATATCAATCGGACCTGCCGATGCGGAGGCCATGCTAAGGCCGGTGCCGGAGGCAAAAAACGGCTTCGCGCTCGATTCCGTGCGCCTGCGGAGCGCCATGCGGATTGACGCCTCGTCGGAGAGCCTAAGGATTAGCGGCTTCTCTGAGCTTCCGGAAGGGGTGGTAATCAAATGAAAACCGGAAACGCGGGACCGGGAACCGGAAACATGAGGGGCCAAGCTACAATTGAATTCATGCTCGTCTTCGCATTGAGCCTGGCGGCCGTTTCACTCATCGCAGCCTCCCTCCGCTCGATGGACGAGGGCCTGAGGGGGAAGGCTGACGACCTCGAGCAAATATCCAGGGCCGAGGCCGCGGCACGGGCGCTCGAGGCCATGCATAATGCAGGCGGGCGGATGACATTCGATTTTCGGGAAGAGGGCGTCTCCTATTCGGTGGAAAGGGGCCGCTTCCATTCATCCCACGAAGGAAAGGTCATAGAGATAGGCGGTGTTTTCGAAAATGACGATTCCGAGCCAGTATGACCGAGAACCCGAAACCGAAAACCGGAAACCCGTAACCGGGGGCCGGAGGCCGGGCGGGATGCGGGGAATGGCCAGCCTCGATGCGCTCCTGAGCATAATCCCGATGATTCTCATGCTCTCCATCCTCTCCCAGGCTGCCGCCTCGCTCTCGGAACATGGGAAGGACGCCTTGGAGCGCCAGCAGTCGTTCGACAAGCTCGTCTCCGCCGCAGATTATACCGTGAAGCAGGGCGCGGCCGTCCATGCGGGCGGCCTGCGCTACCCGAACTGGCTTGACGAGTCCGTGCTCGGAGAGGGGTATGCGGAATCGCTGAGGCAGAAGGAAGGCCTGCGCGAGCTCTATGTCGGGCTTGGTGAGCCACAGGGCGATTATGAGACGTGCATCTATCGCCTGGTAGTCGCCGGCCCGTCAAAGGAGATGCGGAAGCTTTACGTATGCGGCGGTTGACATGCAGACAATCGAAGCGATGCTCTCCCTCCTTTTCTTCGCATCCATAGCGTCGCTCGCGCTATCTGCCGCCCCAGCCCACCAGGTGGACGACTCCCTCTACCGCCTCCATCTTGCCGAGGACGCCTGGCGGGTGCTTTATCTCAGGGGGGATCTCCGGGACCTGGGCGGGAGCCGTCGCGCCCATGTGGAATCCGAGATGGCACTCATCCAGGAACAGGCCGGCTTTTGCCTTTTCATGAGCGGCATCGAGTTCACGAACTGCAGGGACGGGGCTTCCCACGAGAGGGTGGCGGCGCTTGCACGTACCGTGATTTATGACGGCTACCCGCGGCGAGTCACGTTCTCGGTGCAGAGATGAACAAAAAATATCGTCATACGACGTATCAACACGAATAAAAACATTCTTGGCGAATCAAAAATAACGATTGAGCGAGAGGCATCTCCAGGTGATTTGATTGATTGAACCGTCCATGAGAAGCGAACTCGTATCCTACCCCATCAGGGACATAGTGCAGGAGGCCAAGGCGCTTGAGAAAAATGGCACGAAGATGATTTACCTCAACATAGGGGACCCGGCGCCGTTCGGGTTCCGGCCGCCCCGGCACATCCTCGACGCTGCGGCAGAGGCCCTGAAGCAGGACTACTCGGGCTACGCGCCATCGGATGGCGACCCGGAGCTGAAAAAGACAGTGGCAGAGTACGAGAAGGTCGCTCCCGAGGACGTGTTCGTCACATCAGGCCTCAGCGAGGGCATCGACTTCCTGTTCCAGGCCCTCATGGACCCGGGCCGGAACATCATACTGCCTACGCCCACCTACCCGCTCTACCTTACCAAGGAGCGCATCGGCTACGGGACCGTGGACTTCTACGGCTGCGACGAGAGCTACGAGCCCGACCTGGACAGCCTGCGGAAGAACATCAACAAGTACACCAAAGCCATCCTCGTGATAAACCCCAACAACCCGACCGGCGCTGTCTATTCCCGCAAAACCATACAGGGGATAATAGACATCGCCGGGGAGAGCAAGCTCCCGATTATCAGCGACGACGTTTACGACCAGCTTGTTTTTGACGGCGAAATCCCGCACATGCGGGAGATGTGCAAGGACGTGCCAGTCGTGTGCGGCAACAGCCTCTCGAAGAACTACATCTACCCCGGGGCGCGCGTCGGCTACCTCGCTTTCCACGGGGAGGAATGGGGGCCGGTCAAGGACGCAGTGCAGAGGCTATGCAACCAGCGCCTTTCCGTGAACTGGGAGATGCAGAGGGCATACATCGCGGCAATCAAGGGGCCGCATGAGCACATAAAGAGCTTCAACGCCGAGCTCAGGAAGCGCAGGGACGTCCTTGTCAAGCGCGTGAAGGGAATACCCGGGCTGAAGATGGCCCCGCCCAAGGGCGCCTTCTACTCGTTCATAAACGTCGAGGGGCCGTGGAAGAGCGACGTGGAGTTCGTTCGCGGCCTGCTCAAGCACGGCGTGGTCGTGGTTCCTGGCTCAGGGTTCGCGCCGAGGATGGAAGGCAAGGCATTCAGGCTCGTCTTCCTTCCGAAGCCGGAGCAGCTTGATTCGGCGTTCGACAAGATAGAAGAATACATGAAGGCGGCGCCGTAGGTTTCGGGTTCCCGGCCATGCGACCGGGCTCTTCTTATTTCTTCTTGATGCCGAGCTTCTTCGCCCTCAGCTTCTCCCGGAGCGAGGCAAGGCTCTCAGGCTCCTCCGGGGGCGGCGCTTCGCCTTCGTCCTCACCGCCCTTTTCCTCTTCCTCGACGTCCTCCCCGACGCGGGATGAAGGCGGAGGCGCAGCGGCTCCTGGCGGCGCTGCCGCGGTCACGACCCTTCCTGCGCCTGCCGGCGCGGCAGGCGGGGCGACGACCGGCTCCTCTTCGACGGCAGGAGCGCCAGCCCTTCTTTTTTCGAGCTCGGTGCGGACGGTTTCCTTGAATATCGGCCCCCATTTCTCCCACGCCTCGCCGAAGTCTATCTCCCCCTGCTCCTGTTCCATCGAGACGAGAAGCCTTCCTGCGGCCGTGTTCACCTTGAGGACGAAATCGAGCTCGAGCATGAGCTTGTCGTTCATCTGCTGGCTGAGCTTGAAGATGTCGTAGTACATTTTCCCTTTCCAGAACGCCTGCAGTATGTACTGCTCAGGGGATATGCCCGTTTCCTCGGCCCTCCTCCCGAGCGCTGGCGGTATGAACGCGATGTCCAGCTCCTTCTGGAGCTTCTTGATGTCCACCTTGGAGAAGTCCCACATGGAGCCCTCGGGGTTCCGAAGGAATTTCGCCTCCCACGTGCAGCCTTCTATGCTGTCGCCCCTCCTGAAGCGGAATATCTCCACGAACTTCTTCTCCTCTATGTCGCTTTCGTACTCGAAGCCGAGCACGCGGTATATGCGGCCCTTGCGCCCGAAGCGGACCTTCTTGAGGAAGCTGTAGCGGTCTGTAGCGTACATGCTCGCGGCCGGCAGGCCGAAAACCAGCTCCAGCCTGTCCTGGATGTCGCGGAGCGACTCCGCGTGCAGGTTGTAGAGCAGGAACACGCCCGGCTGGGTGTTCAGCAGGTTGATTATGCCCTGCACGGCCACGCGCGAGCGCACCTCGTTGATTATCAGCGCGGCATCGCCCATACGCAGGAGGGCGTTCGCCATCGTGACCAGGTCGAGCTCCTTGGTGGTGGCCTCCTCAACGTCCGAGCTCTGCACCCTCGCGGCGCCTATGTGGAAGCCCCTCTTCCTGAACGCGCGGACCGGAATCTCCTCGATGTCCTGCACCGGTATTATCCTCCTGCGGGTGCCTATCGAGGTTATCTTTGCAGCGGTGAAGGACGTCTTTCCGACGCCTTTCAGGCCGAGCACGGCTTCCGAGCATCCGAGGGTTACCATCGTGTCGTCGTAGCCGGCGAAGAACGGCGTGAAGGAGTTGTAGTTGAGGTACTGCGCGTACGTGAACGGCTCCTCCTTCATGATTCTCAGCGCGGACTGCAGCTCACCGAAGGTCGCCGGGGGCCTCTGGAGGTGGCACCTCATGGTCAGCCTTTTCAGCACGACGTCCACGATGGGGTTGCTCTCGTCGAATTTCCTCGTGCCCCTGAGAGTGTAGACGATGTTCCTGAAGGAGCGCTCGAGGAGGTCCCGGTTGTACCTGAATAGCGTGTGGCAGAGGCCGTACTTCCTGTGCTCGATGTATATCGGCGAGTTCTCGCTGTCTATGTAGATGTCCGTCACGTTCTCCTTGTCGAGCGAGAGGTTCTCTATGTGCGCTCCGAGGCCGACGACCCACGCCGCGCACTCGCGGCCCATTGCCATCGCCTGCTGGGGCGTTATCGCTATGCCGTCAATCATGGCCCTGTCTATGAAAAACTGGCGGAACTCCCTCGTCTTGAGCTGCATGAGGATGTCCCAGTCCACGTTCATGAACTGCTCCTTGAACTGCTCGTTTATGGTGGACTTCAGGAGCTTGTTCAGCTCCGGCGAGAGGGCCTCTATGGACCTGTTCTCCTGGACGTACAGGTAGGCCTCAGCCCCGGGTATCTCGTATATCTGGACCTGGACGCCGTAAGGGAGCGAGTAGCTCGCGTCAGGGCCCTTGACGGGAACGGCATCCTTTGGGATGCCGAGCACGAGCGACGGGACGAAGTAGAGCGTCTTGAGGCCGACGAGCTCCAGGAATGCCGCGCGCAAATCCCCGGTCGTCTTCACGAGATCATACAGCTTGGTGGACGTGTATCTCTTGAGGATGCCTGCCACCCACGCCTTGTAGGTCTGGTAGCCTTTCACATATATGTTCTTCTCAGGCTCGGGCTCATCGTACCCGGCGAGCTCGTTCGCGGCAAGAAGCGGATTCAGGAACACGTACTCATAGAACCTCTTGAGGACCTTCCTGCGGTTGTCGTAGGCGGGGTCCTGCTTCAGCCCGTATATGTCGTCGCGCAGAAGTATCGTCTCGAGCTGCCTGATGAAGGCCGCATACTGGGTGAGGATGGCGGTCTTTCCTTCATCCAGCTCAACCACTATCTCCTCTTCATATCTTATGGTCTTGATGGGGGACTCGGTGGTCGAGAGGTCTTTGAGGTGCAGGTTCAGGAATTCGGGGGAGGCGAACTCGTAGGGGCATTTGGCGAGGTCGACGATGGCCCTCGTGCCTTCGAGGTATAAGTTGCACATGACCTGATAGCGAATCCACAGTTTTAAAACGTATGTCGGGGCTACTCCGGCGCCTCTCCCTGCCCGCCGGATGGCGGCTCCGCCTCGTCAGCAGGCGGCTCTTCATCCAGTTCTTCGACGGGCTGCGGCTGCACCCTCGGCCTGCGCGGAATGCGCCTGAGGCTGAGCCGCTCGGCAGGGTGCGCCTCGCTAAGCGTCACCCTCCTGTCCTGGTGGCCTCTCTTGCTCACGAGGATTACATGCTCCCCGTTCTGGAAGCGTATGCTGAGAGGGGTGAATCCGAGGTGCCTCCTTGTCCCCCCTGCGAGCTCGTACGCCGAAGCTCCCGGCGGGTCGCTCTCGATCGTGGCCATGAACGATGTCTGGTCCGGGTGCTGCATCTCCTCGTGCGCCTCCCGCTCTGGCGCAGGCCCGGAGCCGGAGATGCGATGATACGCATCTTTCGCGAAGTCCCTGATGGGCCCCCAGTTCTGGTAAGCCAGATACGCCGCTGCGCCTACGAGTCCGACCGCGAGCAGCCTCCTGAAGGTGCACCATCCGCAGCCGTGCGGCTCCGCCTCCACCGGCGGCTCGCCGAGAATCTCCTCGATGTCTTTGCTCGCCGGCCCCTTGTCCGCCCTCGGGAGCACCACTTCCGAGGCGCGCTTCGGGGCGGCGGACGGCCTCGGCTGCGGCGCAACCGGAGCCTCGCCCTCGTCGCCGCCGGTTATCTCCACTACTGGCGCGTCGTCAGGCTCCTCCCGGACCGGCCGGGGCAGGCACGCGGCTATCGCGTTCTTCATCTCCGCCGCGCTCTGGAAACGCTCCCCCGGCTCCTTCGCAAGCGCCTTCATGACGACATCCTCGAGCGCGCGGGGCGCGCCGGCATCCGAGGCGTATTCACCCGGGCGCTTCGGCTGCTCCTTGAGATGGGCCATGAGCTTCTGGAGTATCTGCGTCTTCTCGTCCGGGGCTTCGCTTATGAACGGCGGCCTCCCGCAGAGCATCTCGTACAGTATGGCGCCTATGGCATAGATGTCCACGCGGTGGTCATAGCTGCCTTTCCACGCCTGCTCCGGCGCCATGTAAGTGGGGGTGCCCACGATTATCCCCTCCTTGGTGAGGGACTGGTCGCCGCCCACCATCTTGGCAAGCCCGAAATCCAGCACCTTCACACGCTCCTCGCCGCCTTTGCGATAAAGGACGATGTTCTCCGGCTTCAGGTCCCGGTGGAGGATGTTCATGCGGTGAGCGGCCTCGGCCCCGTCGCACACGTCCATAATAATTCTCGCCGCGCGCTCCCACGCGATGCACCTCTCGCGCAGAATCGTCTTCCCGAGGTCCTCGCCCTCCACATACTCCATGGCGCAGTATATCATGTCCCCGAAGGTGCCGACGTCCAGGACCTCTATGACGTTGGGATGGTTTATCATCGCCGCGGCCTTGGCCTCTATGAACATGCGTTCGTCCATCGAGGAGCGTATATGGGGGTCGCTTTTGAGGACCTTCACCGCCACCCTTTCCCCGCTTTCCCTTGAGACCGCAAGGTATATGTCCGCGGTCCCTCCTCCCCCTATTTTCCCGATTATGTCGTATTTCCCGTTTATCGAGCCCTTAAGGATGCCTTCGGCCTCAGGAAGAACGGTTCCCAGGGTGGGACCGCCGCCATCGGGCCCATGCCCCTTCTTCTTCGAGCCGTGCATGCCTACACCTGTTACTGCGGTTCGTCCGGCTCTGCAGTGCCTTCGGGTGCAAGGTCTTCGGCCGCCTCATCTGGCGCGGGCGCCTCGCGCCTTGCAGCCGGCCTGCTCAGCACGACCCTCTGGGACGCCCTGTATTCGGAAACGGTTATGCGCCGCGGCGAATAGCCGCTTCTCCTGACAAGAAGCGTGTGCTCCCCGGCCGCGAGCCTCTTGGTGAGCGGCGTGTTGCCAAGATAATCGCGGGAGCTTCCGTTGACGAGGAATACCGTCGCTCCGGTGGGGACGCTCTCCACGCTGACAAGGTATTCGCTGGCCGCCTGCTCCGCGGAGGGGGCGGGCTTTGGCTGCTCGGCGCTCTGGCCCGCGCCCGTGAGCTCCCTGAACTTTTCCCCGATGAAATCCCTGTAATGATAGATTCCGTATCCGGCCCCGCTGAGCGCCGCCAGAATCAGCGTCGCCTTGACGAGCTTCCCGAAAACGCCCCTGGGCTTCTCCATCGCATGTATGGCCGCAAGCGACGCCTGCACCGGCGGCGTCTCCTCTGGCGGCAAAACCTGCTGGATGGGCCTCCGGCCGCTCTCCATGGAGCTCAGTATGTCGCCCAGGAACATGTCATCGGACGCCGGCCTCCCTCCTGAGAAGGGCGATGCGCCAAGCGTTGATGCAATCGCATCGCGGAGCTCCATCGCAGTCCGGTGCCTTTCCTCCGGATTCCTTGCCATCGCTTTCATGATGACCGCTTCGGCTTCCGGGGTTAATGACGCGTCAAGCTCCCTTGGCATCTGCGGCCTCGTCTCAAGGCGCATAATCATGGTCTTCAGGTCGTTTTCGCCCTTGAACGGGGGGTACCCGGTGACCACCCTGTACATTATCGCGCCGAGGGCGAATATGTCCACCTCGTGGCCGTAGCTCTCCCGCTTGCCGATGGCCTCCTCGACCTGCTCGGGCGCCACATACGTGGGGGTGCCCATGATGTTGCCGGTCTTGGTCAGGTCCTCTTCAGTGCCGTGGGCGAATTTGGCCAGACCGAAATCGAGCACCTTCACGACCTGCTGGCCGCTGATTTCGGCGAGCTTTATGTTGGCCGGCTTCAGGTCCCTGTGTATGAGGCCCTTGAGGTGCGCCGCATGCACGCCCTCGCAGACCTGCATCATGATTGGCGCAAGCGTTTCCCAGCCGATTCGCCGCTCCTTCTTGAGGACGTCGTCGAGGTCCTTCCCGGGCAGGAACTCCATCACGAAGAAAGCGTTGTCGTCGGCCATGCCTATATCCAGCGTCCTCACCACGTTCGGGTGGTCCACGGACGCGGCGGCCTTGGCCTCCCTGAAGAACCTCTCCTCCATCTTCTTGGCCTCGTCCGGGGGCAGGTCCTTGGTCAGCCTTTCCAGGATGAACTTGATTGCGACCTTCTCTCCGGTGGCCGTGTTGAGCGCTTCATAGACCTGGCCCATTCCGCCGGCATCAAGCGGCGCGAGAATGCTGTAGCTCGCGTTCAGCCCGCTCACGGTGGAGCCGGAAAGTGAATCAGCCTGGTCAGTCTTGTGCGGTGCGGCCTTCCTGGCAAGATTCTCCGCCCTGGTGTCCTCTGTCGGAGGCCTGCCGCTGCCTCTCTGCCTCTGCATGTTTCAAATATGTTTCAAAAAGATTAAAAATATGTGTTTCCGCGCTCAGGAGGCCGGAGGGGGCTCGTGGTGCTCGTTGCGCTCTATCTCCAGCACCTTCTCGACTATCGCGGCGTAGGCCGGCCTTGTGAGAAGGTAGCCGAGCAGGGCGCCGAGCATGGTGGATATCGCGAAGCCGATTATCTCGACCAGCCCGGAAAAGAGCAGCGGCACCATGGAGAATATGGCGACTATGGCGTTGGTCTTTATGATGCCGAACGCGAACTCGACCTTCTCCGAGGTCTTCCGCTCGTCCCTTTTCAGCAGCTCGTCGGTTATGACTATCTGGGCATCGACGCCCACGCCTATCGCGGCCAGGATGCCGGCCATCGCGGCAAGGTCAATCGTGAACGAGCCGAGGATGGAAAGCAGTATGAGCAGCTCGGCCATGCTTATCAGCACGATTGGAGCGGCCGCCCTCAGGTTCCTGTACCTCACCCCGATGAGGAAGGATATGAGGACGAGCGAGCCGCCTATGCCGAGCAGGCTGAGCTTCAGGAACTCCCCGCCCAGCGATGCCGGCAGCGTGGTGCGGGAGCCGAGCGATATCTGGACCGGGAGCGCGCCTCCCTTGAGAATGGACTCGATGCTCTTCACCCTCGCGGCCGCCTCCTGGCTTTTGAGCCGCGGGTCCGTCGAGTTCACGCTTCCGCTGATTATGTAGTTGTAGTTGAGGCTGCCGCTCGTTATCTGGCCGCCAAGCAGCGGCGCTGTGAGCAGGCCTGCGGCCTCGAGCTTTCCGACGGTGAGCACCCCGCTGCGCGTGCGCGAGAGCTCGGGCCTCATAACGCTCTCGTTCAGCTCGACCACGGTGAAGCCCCTTCCGCGGAGGAGCTCCTCCCCGTCCTCCCCCATGCCTTCGCTCACGAAGGCGCGCGTCTTGTTCGTCGGCGCCGTGAGGTTGGCAGGGATGTCCTCTAAGATATAGACCGGCACGTCCCGCCCGCCCTCCAGCCTGAGCATGTCCTGCAGCGTCCGAAGGGACTCTTTCTCCCCGGAATCGCCCGGGATGTAGTTCCGGAAGGTCTCCCTTTCATAGAACAGGGCCGCATCGTCCGGCCTGTCCAGGAACATATATATCGGGTAATCAGCCTTGTCCTTGGCCGCCTTGGCGAACTGCTCGGCCCCTTCCTGGTCGACCGAGAATCCTACCCCCCAGTCGGCCCCCTGCCGGACCAGCTCGGCCGGCCCTATGGGCCTGATGGATGTCCTGTAGATGTGGTCCCCGCTCACGGCCACATTCCCGTCCACCACCCCGAGGAAGACTCCCTGCTGGGAGAGCGTCTTCTCGATGAATTCTATCGTCTCCTCGTCCGAGCTGGCGATTTCGACGTTCACCACGCTGTTGCCTATCGCACGCGCCTTGACCTCCTTGAGGCCGAGCGTGCTTGCCCGGTTCTTTATGGTCTGGACGAGCTCGTTCATCGTGGACTGGTCCACCGGATGCTCGAGAAGCACCGGTATGCGCGTTCCGCCCACGAAGTCGATGCCGAAATTCATGCCGTTTACGAGTATGTTCAGCGCGGCGAGAATGACAAGCATGCCCATGCCGGAGAGCTTTATGTGCGGCTCCTTCCAGGCGAGCGATGCGAACCCGAATATAAGGAGCGCCAATATGAGCAGCCAGCCCGCGAAGGCGATTATGCCCGCGGCGAGAATGATGAACATCGCTGCAAGGAACATGAACCGGCCGTCCCTGTAGAATTCCATCAGGCTCCCCTCCCGGGCCCGCGGGCCGGTTCCCGGTTGTCAGTTTCCGGTTTTGGGGCTCGTACGGACGGAACCGGAGACCCGGAACCGGAAACCCCCCCTCTGCTCTCCACATAGTGCAGTATCATGACAGCGTTGATGCCCCATGTCGCGAACATGTCTGCGACAAGGCCGGCAAGGGCCACGGCCGATATCTCGTAATAGGTCGGTATGCGCGTGACCACCGCGAGGATGAAAAGAGCGCCGAACGCGATAATTGCCATGATGCTCATCGTGAGGCCGGTCTTCATGGCGTCATAAGCGTTCTCTCTCGCGTCGCCCTTCCTCTTGAGCATCCTTGTCGTGAGCAGTATGTCAGTGTCGAGAGAGAATCCGAGGAGCATCAGCAGGGCGGCGAAAGATGCGAGCGTCAGGGGTATGCCGAACAGCCCCATCGCGCCGAGCGCCATCACAATGTCGCAGACCGCCCCGGTCAGCACCGCGATGCTCGGGGGCAGCGAGCGGAAGAAAAGGAAAACGAGGATGAGGCTGAGCACTATCGCGAGCATTACCACGTTGATGGCCACCCCTATGAAGTGGGTGGAAAGGCCCGGGCTGACAGTCTGCACGGATATCGAATCGTAATCTATGTGCTTGTTTATCGGGGCGGAGATGGAATCCTGGTACGAGGAATAGATCTCCGAATAAGCGGAGGAGAACTCCTTCTGCAGCTCGTTGGTGCCGCTTATGTTCAGCGTGCTCCTGCTTTTGCCGGCGAGCGCGAACAGCTCGTCGGCTACGGCATCCAGCTCAGCCTTCTTCTCAAGGTACGCCTGGTTCTGGCTTGCGTTCTGCAATGATGCGACCTCGAGCTGCGCCACGACCGGGAACAGGCCGTTGAATTCGGACTTGAGCTCGTCCGCCCTGACAAGGTCCGGGCTCTGCGGGACCTCGATTTCGGCGCGGTATCCCACTGCGGTCTCGAACACGCGGACGCTCGCGTCAAGGCCCTCGCCGCGGAGCGCGGACTGCAGCCCCTCCGCGTCGGCTGGCGCCTTCAGCGACAGGGCTATGACGGTGCCTCCCTGGAAATCGACGCCCATCCTTATGGAAGGTATGAAGTAGATGGAGGCCAGGAGCAGCAGCAGCGGAACCGCCGCCAGCTTCCTGTAGTCTCCCTTGTAGATATTAGGCAACATCAGAATCGCGGAATGGAATTGCACGATAAGGCATAAAAGGGTTACCGGAGCCTCCCGCACAGTTAGTCCGAACATCTTCTACAACACCAGCTGCTCTCAGGTGGTTTTCAGCATCCAGCATCCGGTTTTGAACGTTTCGTGAATGCTGAAGGCCGGATGCCGGGAACCCCGGCGTACAGGCGGAGGTTATTTGCGGATTTACCGCCGCAGCTTCTCCCCCGCGGGAACCCCCATGCCGGGCTTATTGTTTTAAAAACGGATACATACATATATAGATACAAATAATAACAAAATAACCGAAACCCGGGGTGTGCTGCCTGAAGAGCCTGAAGCGGTTCCTTCAACCGACCATGCTGTCGTCAAGGGGGATGGCGTTCGAGCCCGAGAGCATCGCGAGGGCCATCGCCGCCTCGTGGCACCTGGCCGCGTTCGACAGGCTGGACGAATCAAGGGAAGCCGCGTCCCCAGCGCCAATAACGCATGTGCCGGCTTCGCAGCCCCCGGCCCCTGCAATCGAGCCAAGCGGGGTGCGGATGGCCGGCCGGGAAATGCGAAAGACGCTCATCCCGCATTTCACGACCCTGCCAAGCGAGGCCCGGGCGCTTGGAGTCGGCAATGCATCCCGATATGCCGCTTCGGCGCTGGAGGCCCAGAGGCGCACGCTCCTGCGCCTTGCCGCGCAGTCCCCCGGGGCGTTCCGGCTGCTCGACACGTTCGGAGTATCGACCGATGATGCAAGGGTGCGGTTCGGCTCTCCCATCAAGCTGGACGATTACGACGCAATCCCCGTCTATGTGGGCCGGGGCGGCCAGACGACCCTCGCTTTCGCGTACCGTTCCCGCTCGCAGGCATGCTGGCGCAGGTTCGCCGGCCGTGTCGGAGACATATTCTGGAAGGGAAAAAGCGAGCACATGCAGAATTTCGACTGGAGGCTCCAGCGCGAGCTTGACCGCATATACGAGACCCGCACCCCGCTCGCGCTCGCCGCCTCCGGACTCCATTCACTTGCGGACCTGGGCCTCTCCTCATCGCTCATCAGCCCCCGTTGGGACGGTGCGATGCATTTCATAACGCAGATAGAGGACGCACTGCAGTCGTGCATGACGGTCTCGTCCGCTCCCTTCGACGAAAGGGACCGGATGAAGGCGCCTGCGACGCTCATTGATTTCTGGTGGGCAGGCCACCCTGACGATGCCTACGGCAGGCATGCGAACCTCATGGTGCTCTCCCGCGATGCGGCCTACCTCTATTGCATCGCGCTCACTGCTGAGGGGATATTCCCGAAATTCGTGCAGGATGCAGGAACCGACCGGCTGAATTCCGTGGGGGCGCCGGATAGGGGCGTGCCCATCCCGAAATCCTCATCCTGGGTCTTCACCCCGATTGTCGAGTACAGCTCACAGCAGGACGAGGTGGCAAGGCAGAAGCTGTCCGACCTGGAGATACATGGCACGATAGTTTTTGGCGGCAACCGCGTGCGGATAATCGGGGCGCACGCAAGCGGTCGCAGCCCCTTCTATGAGCTCTCAAACGGCCTGGACGGGATGTGCAGGCTCCTTCGCCAGGATTGCTACGATGCAGTGGAGCAGAAGCTCTCCCGCATCATTGCGCGGGGCGGGGCGCTCCCGCTATCCAGGACGCCGCCCGAGCGGCCCGAGGCGCCTGAAGGAGAGGTGGAGGAGCGCCTGCACCAGCTGCTTGAAGCGTTCCATGGCCTCTCCATCAGCATTCCGGATCCGGAGACCAGCGAGGGAAGGCAGCGCATGTTCGATTACCATATCGGGACGCGGGAGGTCGCGCTCTTCAGGAGATACCGCGGCTTCCTCGACGGATGGAGGGGATATTCGGGCGGAGAGGTCCCGCTTTTTGCCATGCAGCTCCTCGTGCAGAGGCTCCGGAGGGTCGCCCAGCAGGACGTGGAAGACCAGCATTCCGGGACCGTCCTGATGACACAGTAGTGTTTTAAACCGATTTACACAAACTTCTAATTCACACAACATTGAGAGGGCCGGCCATGTCGCATCAGGAGCGCGCACGGAAAACGACGCGATTCGCTACGCTCAGCACGCTCGCCGGCAGGAAGGGCATATCCTTTGACCACGAGGAACTCGCCCGGAGCATAGCAGGAAACTGGGGCGTCCATATCTCAGATGAGCCGGCCCATGCATCCGATGCGCACGGCCTTGCTGTGGCGGAAGAGGCGCTTGTTCTGGCGGCGCTCCGCTGCGCCAGTGTCGGCGGGGAGGAGCTTGAGGCCCTGCGGTCGATGGACCCGGGCGTGAGAGAGCTGCGCATGAAGAATGCCATAAGCGCAATCTGGACCTCTGGAAGATGGACGACCAGGCGGGAGCAGGAAGTGCGGGACGGCAAGCGGCCTGCCCATTACTGCGCGGACCTGGTATCGGCCGAACTGGATGAGGCGCGCTCCGCTATGGAGTCCCTCGAGGGGAAGCTCGCCCTTGCCGGGCCGACCGCGGAGCAGAGGATGCGCGCCCTCATGGCGCCAGGGGAGCTTTCGCAGGCGCAGCTCGGTTTCTTCTCCGCTTTTCCGGAAGTCGCAAGCCGCGGCCTGACACATGCCCAGATGGACGAATTCAGGCGCTGGGTGTCGCACCTTCTGCCGGAATCCCTTGGAACGGAGTGGCGCCGCATGAATCCGTGCGCGTCCACGCTGGCCTCTCTGGTGCACAAGCTCAGGTTCACGGACAAGCCGCTCCTCACTGCTGACGAGGAGATGCTCCTGCGCAGGGCGTTCCGGTCCAATCAAATCAGCCATGGGATGAACGATATCCTCGCTTCCTCGGCCGCAAACGGCTTCGATTTCTACCTGCACGGTCCGCTGACAACCCTTCCCCACCTGGTATGGGGAGGCAAGGAGCCGCTGCTCGAAGACGCGCGAGCCAGCATGGAGTTCGAGACGGTGCTCGATTCGCTCGGAATAGCGCGAGAGGCGCATTCTGCGTCCATAGACGGGGCGAGGGGCATCTGCATCGGAAGCATGAACCTGGAGGGCGACCACCCATCCAACGGCGATTCGAAGTCGTCGCTTGAAATCCTCGTGGGCGGCCGGCGCATCTCGCTCGATTCAGTCTTCGACGGCGTGAGCGGCTACCACGGCGCCAGCGTCGCAAGCTCGGTTGCGAAGCAGGCCCTCGAGGTTTCCGCGCTTGCAGGGTGGATTCGCTGCCCGGAGGATGTCCGGCGCGCAGTGGTGCTTGCGGACATCGCGATAAACATGGAGAAAAAGCGCACCGGCCTTCATGACATGGGAACCACTGCCACCGTCTCGTATTTCGAAGGGAACCGATTCTACTCGATCAACTGCGGCGACAGCAAATCGCTGATAGTGCGCGCCGGCAAGACTCTCTTCTCGACGAACGCGCACGGGTTCGGAAACCGCATCTGGGCAGGCCTTGGCATCGGACCGCGCGCAATAGACATAAACAACAAGCCAAGGGGCCTTTACGAGCCAATCATCCTCCAGATTGGCGACGCGGCCTTCACCTACACTGACGGCATCGGGGACACGGTGTGCGAGCACGAGCTTGCGATGTCGCTCCCGGCTTCGCAGGAGGAGGCGGTCCGGAAGATAGTATCGCTGGCGGATTCACGCAGGGAGTCGAGGCAGACTTACAAGACCACGTGCGGCTGCCCGGACCGCGGCGGAAAGGACGATGACATTTCGCTATACGTAAGGTTAATCAGGAAATAGAAATGGACTAGTCGTGGCTGCGGCTGGAAGCAGTAAAAAAAAGAAAAATGGACTCGGGGGGAAATGCGTTGGGTTTCCGGTTTTCCGTTTCCAGTTCCGTTGCGAAACTGGGAACCCGAGACTGGAAACACAATCTCGCACCCCCGGCCTCTCCGATTTCCGCCCTTTTAGGAAAAGGGCGATCAAAACCGGCTTGCTAATTTTGCCCTTGCGGGCAAAATGGCTTTCGCCGAAAAACCCGACAGGGTTTTTCAACAGCCAGTTTTGATCAAACTTCCCTATGGAAGCAATGCTTCCATGGGCGCAAAGAACGGTTCGCCGTTCTTTGCCGTTCCCAAAAGTTTGATGCGAACGGAGCGCTCTGCTGCTGAGCTACGAGCCCGGTTGCTTGATAGATGCTGGCAAACTATAATAAACCTGATTTCCGCTACTCCTGCGTGGCAGAAAGCGTCCCGCCCCACCAGGAGAACCACACGACCCAGCTCGGCCTGCTCTTCCGCAACATAATCCTCGGCGGGCAGGACGGCGTGGTGAATGTCCTCGGCATTGTCCTCGGCGTCGCAGCAGCAACCAACTCCAACCCCATCGTCCTCCTTGCAGGCCTGGCCGCGACATTCGCGGAAAGCATCAGCATGGCGGCCGTGGCTTACACATCTACGAGGGCAGAAGCCGAGCACTACCAGTCCGAAGTCAGGCGCGAGCTCCGCGAGATAGACGAGATACCAGAGATGGAGCGCAAGGAAATAGAGGATATATACCGCGCGAAGGGGTTCAGCGGCAAGCTGCTGAAAGACGTCGTGGACAAAATCTGCTCGGACAAAAAGGTCTGGCTCAGCACGATGATGAAGGAGGAGCTCAAGCTGGAGGACCCGGCCGAGGCCATGTCCCCATTCTGGCAGGGGGCCCTTGTCGGCTTCAGCGCGATAGTCGGCTCTTTCATCCCGATAACGCCGTTCTTCTTCCTGCCGATAGCCGAGTCCATCGCGGTTTCCCTCGCCTCATCGCTCGCCATCCTCTTCGTCGTCGGGGCGTACAAGAGCAGCCTCACCTCCGGGAAGTGGCTCAATGGCGGCCTCGAGCTGATGATAATCGGCGGCACGGCAGCGCTCGCAGGATACCTCGTGGGCGTCCTGTTCCAGGTCCCGGTGGCCTGACAGTTTTCCCCAGTACATCCGAACGTTCGCAGACACAAACTGCCATTATGTGGTGGTTTTGAGTCCCGTGTTTCCAGTTTCGGACGAAATAGCAGTTTACAATATTCGCAGCCAAAACAGGAAACCGGAAACCGAAAACCGCCGTAGTAGTGCAGACGTGGCAGAAGATGTTCGGAACTACTGTTTCCCGCACTCCCCTGATACATACTATTTAAACCCTGCGTTTCATCTAATTCACACTCCCAAAAGCACAAAGTTATATTGAAATAAACATGTGGTGCAATGTACACGCCCCGGACTCCGCAATGGCCAGAGCGGTCCCTGCAGAGGCGTAGGGGCATGGCCAGCCCCATCGAATCCCGCGCGAAAACATTCCGCACAGCCGCCGGCGCTCTCATGGATTCGATACGGGCCAAGCCCCCCGACTACGAATCGCTCTCATGCACCATGCGCGGCTATCGCGATGCGCTCCGCAGGCTTGCCGACCTCATTCCGGGCCGCGAGCTGTGGGTGGTGGAGCGCGACTTCCTTCCTGAGGACATACGGAACCAGCGCCTTGCCTTCGGGGGCCTTCCGGAGACCCTGGTGCCATTCTCGCCGTCTTGCTCCTGGACGAACGCCGGCCTCGAGGCGATGCTGGGCACCAGCCTTCCAACAGGCTACGAGCACGCGCACCACGTCAGGGTGCTGGCAAGGCTTCTCGACCGCTACGTAGAATGCGCATTCCCCATGCAAGACATGAACGGGTTCTACCGCGGGCCGGTTTCAGAGCTCTCCGGGATGCATGGAATGCCAGGCTACGAGGCGGCCGTGGTGGGCCTTGCACGGTCTCTCGTCGAGCGCTCGCTTCCATCCCTCCTCGCCACGAACATCAACCTTTTAAAATTGTCTTTACACAAAAGTATATGGACAGAAACAGGTGTTGAATTGGGCGAGAGAGACTCAGGTACCCCCCGGCACTCGATGCTAAGGCTCAGGCCGTCCCTTATGAAGCGCTGGTTGCAGCCGACGATAGCGGGCAGGGCCGGCGTGGGTTTCGATTCCGAGTCGATAGCGAGGGCCGTGGCTGCCGCCTGGGGCATGCCGGCATTCGACAATTTCCCATTATGCAGGGAAGAGGCGCCGGAGCCGGCCTCGAAAGGGGACCTTGCGGCCCAGCTCCAGTTCGTGCTGCGCTCCGGCAGGCCACTCGCCCGCTCGCATATCGACCTGCCCGGGTTCGAGTTCTCTCCGGAGAAGGCGGATGAGGCCGCCCTGCATGCGGCTGCAGCGCAGCGGCTCGTCCTTGATGAAGCTGGGGGTGGAGGGGCTTCCGCCGTGGCCGTTTCCCTGGGGAGAGACGCCGAATTCATACAGGCTGCGAAAGCGCCCGACCTCCGCGCCATGATGCGCATCGCGCTCGAGGCTGTCGCTTTGGAGGAGCGCGTCCGCGTGCTTGCTCCGTCAATGCAGGAGGAAGATGCCCGGACCCAGGCACACGAGGACCTCCGAATAGCGCGCGACATGATAGCGGAATACAGGGCCCTGAAGGAATCCCCGGGCGTCGACCCGGGCCTGGTCCCCCGCGGGGTTCGGATGATGCAGCTCCTCTCGAAAAGCCAGGAATTCATGCATGCGCCCGATTACGAAATAGCCATGGCCGTGGTAGACGAGAGGAGGGGCATGAGGGAATCTTTCACGACCCTGCAGCCGCCTCCGCCCGACATAGCTCCCCAGGAACCTCCAATGCCCCAGGCACCGAAGCTGCCATCGGGCGTCGCAGAGCCCGAGGTCGTGCCCCTTCCCAGCCCAGAGACTGCCACCCGCCTGGAAGAGCGTGAACCTCCCGCGCCGCAGCCTCAGGCCGCTGCGGAAGTGCCCGTCGAATCTCCTGCACACCCCTCCACCATAGAAGAGGCCCTCGCCTCAGTCGCTGCGATAGAGCTTACATTCCCATACGGCAATCCGGCCACCGACGCTGCACTCGAGGCAGTCCTTCCGCCCAAGACCGATGCGAGGGCAGCGCTGATAAGGCAGGCCGCAAGGAACCTGCGCATGTATCTGGAACTTGGGGTCGCGCCTGCGGACTCCGCGCCGTGCTTCCGGGACTCCCTCGAGCGGCTCAGGCAGGCGCCGACTCATGAAGGCATAGTCAGTGAAGCGGCCGTGGTGGTCGATGCGTACGGGCTGGCCCAGCTCAGGTCCGCCGAGAAGCTCCTTGGCAAGCCTTCGCCTGCGCCGGCCATCGCGCCTGAGGCCCCGCCGGCCCAGGTGCAGCCTGAGGCGCAGCCACAGGACGAAGCGGAAGTTCCCGGGCCGCCGCAGGCTTCGGCCCAGCCGGTGCTTCCAGAGGAATCACAGCCCGGAGCCGAAGCGCCGGAAGCCGCTCCGCAGATGCCAGGGCTCCCGAAATTCGATTTCCCCTTCACAAACGACGTCCTGGATGCGGAGCTGGAGCCGCTCCTACCCCCGCGGAAGGATGAGAGCGGCAAGGACATAGAGAGGAACGTCCTTGTCCGCAGGGTGGCAAGGGCGCTCGTGCGCTATGTCCGCTTCGATTTCCATGATGACACCATAGAGGCCAGATGCCTGCCTGCGGTGAAGCTTCTGCGCAGGTCCTATTCGCCGGGACTCGCGCTCGGGCTCGCCACTGCGCTGGTGGACCGGGAGCCGCTTCCTGTCCCGGAAGATGCGCCGCAGCAGAAAGCCCGGGAGGCTGCGGAAGCGGAGAAGGCGAAGAAGGGCGCCAAGGAGATATTCGACTCGCTGCTGCTGTACGAGAAGAACCTCGTGGCCGAGGTCATGGGAAGGAAAGAATGCGACGAGTTCGTGCTGGCTGAATTCCTGAAGCTCGATGCGGGCCGGAGGGAACTCATAATCCGGGAGCTTGTTGCAGACACGTGGCTCGGCAGCGAGTGGAAGGCCGGCATAGCTGCGCTCCACCAGATGAGGGGCTCGCTTTATCAGAAATGCGGGCTCGCGGAACCTTCTACAGAGGAGAAACTGCTCACGGTCACCAACCCCCAGGCGCTTACGGCGACGCAGAAGCATCTGGTCGCATCCCTTTTCGACATAAAGCCCGAAGCGGTCACCGCGGGGCATATCCAGTCCTTCGGCGTATGGCTGCGCGGCGATGAAGACGAGCTGCTCAGATGGTGGGACTCGAAATATTCCCATCAGGCCGCCGTGGACTCGCTTCTCGAGAAGATGCGCGCAGGCCGCGGGACGTTCAGCGACCACGAGTCGTCCATGCTGGCCTGGGTGCTGGGAAAGACGCCGCCCCAGCTCATACCCGCTGATTTCCAGAGGACCGGCGAGGTCAAGGCCATGGCGGATTACCTGCACGACAAGTGCGAGCGATGGTTCTCGCCTTCGAAAGAGGAGCGCCTGCAGTGGTGGAGGCACGGCATGTACGACCTGCTCACGGCATCATCCCTCGCCCACAAGCTCAGGTTCGTCCCCGATGCGGCATTCACTCCGGAGGAAACGGCACTCGCCTCCAGGATGCTCGGCAAGCGCGTCGACCTCTCTTCCCTTGCGGAGGACGACCACAAAAGGCTCTGGACGGCGTTTGTCCGGCACACGAGCAACAGCCATTATATTGACGAAGTCCTCAAACTCGCCTCCCTCGGGCCCGCGATGCATCACGCCTCGCTTATTGGCATGGCCAAGCGCGAGGCCGAGTTCGTAACGCTCGCGGATTTCCTCGGAGCGGATGCAAGGAGGCCATACGGCTCCGTGGGCGGCGCGGGCTGGGGGACGCTGGCCAAGAACGACGGGAACGGAAAAGAGCTGCCGAACGAGGACTCGTGCTCCAGCGCCGAAGTCGAGATGCCGGACGGGAGCCGGGTCATCCTTGATATGGTCGCAGACGGCATGGGCGGGCACAACACCGGTACGGACGGCAGCGGCCGGACCAACGGCCAGAGGGCGAGCGCAGTCGCCAAAGAGGTGTTCGAGCTTGCTGCGGTCGCGGGCTGGATATCCACGCCCGAGGATGCCCGGCGCACCATCCTGCTGGCCGACCTTGCGGTGGTCATGGAGCAGATACGCTCGAAGGCAAGCGCCGACGATTCGCGCGAGAACGACATGGGCAGCACGATAACGATAGCCATGCAGCACAATGACCGCTTCTGGGGCATACACTGCGGCGACAGCGACTGGAAGATACTCAGGGAAGGCGAGGCCGTCTTCTCTAGCGTGGGCCACTCCAGCGAGTGGGGCGCGCGGCAGGATTTGCGCCTCATGGCCCTCGCGGAGGTCGGCAAGGCATGGGCTGATGCAGGCCATGACGTGGAGCGCCTTGACGGCCAGCTGTTGCAGCAGTTCGACGCGCAGGTGGAGGCGAGGACAGACGAGATATTCCAAGCGCACAGCAACATGATTGTGAAGGGGGGAGTCGCCGCGGCCCTCGGGCACATCATGCCGCATGTCCATGTCAATAACTCGGCAGGGGGTTATGATGCGTTCACGCTAAGGCCCGGCGACATCCTTGCGCTGTGCTCGGACGGGATGGGCGTGCCAATCTGCGACCACGAATTCGGCATATTCATCAGCCAGAGCGGCTCGGACCTGACTTTCGCGCGGGACTCGATGATTGCGGAGGCCGCGCGCCGCGTCGGAAAGAGCAGCGGGAGCACGAAGGAGCATCCGACGCTCTGCACTTGCAGGACCCGGCCTGGAAAGCCGAAGCCGGACGACATCACGCTAAAGATGCGCTACGTTCTTGGCCAGCCGCCTAAAACACCAACGGGAATCTCCCAAGACCAAGGGCCCGCAGCGCAGAACGAAACGGAAGCGGCTGATGCAGAGCCGGAAGCGGCCACGGCCGCCGCAGAGGATGAAGAAGGCGTGGATGTGGAGATGGAAGAGGCGACAAGCCCCGGCGCGGTATCATACCCCTGGGTGGCCGCACTCATCCACGACGACCCGCGCGGCTTCGCGGTATCCGCCCAATACCGCGGGCTCCTTGATTTGGCAATGGAAAAATCCACCGGCTATCTGGAACTCGGGCAGATATTCGACGTATTCATAGAAGCGGCCGAGAGCGCGCCGCCCAAATCCTCGATGGATGCCCATACCATAGCCATATGCACAGTGTTCGCTGTCGTGTCCCAGCGGGATGACAGGGACAAGCTGCTCGAGCTCCTGCGCCCCCGGATAGGGAGCTGGAGCGGGCTCATCATGAAGAAGCTGAAGAACGCCCCGGACTCGTCGCAAAGGAGGCGGGCGATGTTCGACTTCGTCGCAGGCGTGGTGCCGGCCGAAGAGCTCGCTCCGCTCGCCCGGGCGCGCAATCCGGAGGTCGCGCGGTGGGCCAAAGAAGCCATGGGCATGAGCTGGCCGGAGCCCGAATCCGAGCCCGGCCAGGAGGCCCGGCATTCGATATTCAACTCGCAGACGGACGTCGCAGGCAACGGGCTCGACATGCACGCCACGAGATACCTTGATGGCATCGTCCTGGACGTTGGCGATTCGGCAATCGTGCAGGATGTCGCGGCGAAGCTGGGAATCCTGCCGCGCGATTTGGAAATCATGGTCTTCTACGCATATTCGGACTTCAATCCCCAGATGGCGGTCGACCCGCACATGAGCGTCGAGGGGCAGGAGCTGATACCCGGCGTGTCGATGCACCTTCTCACCGGGGACGCCGAGCGCATCCTGAAGGCGTCTTTCCTCATATACGCGCTGCGCGAGGGGGAGCCCAAGCCGGAAGAGGCCGCGGGCATGCGCGATGCGCTCTGGAAGGTGGTCCGTGGCATGGACCAGCTCGCGCCCTATGCGCTTCCGTTCCACAACAAGGCATACCTGCTCGGCCCGCCGCCGAAGAAAATCGCAGGGACGGAATGACATTCCACGTTTTTTTACTTAGGCAAACATTTAAATACATTTCCCACTAAAGTATACACAAACACACACTAGACATAATCATTGAGGTGATTCATTTGGCGGGAGGACCACAGGCAGACGTCGTTAAGAAGAACCACGAACAGGGGAGGAAGCGCTCCGAGGCAGGCGCCGCGAAGCTGAAAACGGTGCTGGGCGAATCGCCCATGGCCGAGGCCATACTTGACCTCGTGAACGGCACTAGGGAGGACATCGAGGGCGGCCTCAACAGCATCAGGGCGGACGCCAGGGGCGCGAGGGAGGCTGCCGCTTCCGTCGACATAAAGGCCAGGGAAATAGCGGCGAATGCAGAGAAGGTGGAGAAATCCAACGGTGAGCTCGCCGCCAAGGCCACTCACCTCGATTCGCAGGCCGCTCTGGCCACGCGGGAAGCGGGTGCAGCGTCAACAGCATTGACTGAGATTAAAGGAATGCTCGATGGTCTCAAGCTCAGCTTCAAGGAAGGGGGCAAGAGCGTCGAATACGTCGGCGTCGAGGCGCTCCAGAAGCTCGGCGAGCGCGTGTCCGCGATACCGAACACCGTGAGGGCGGTCGTGGAAGTCATGCTCAAGCAGACGGTTGAAGTAGTCGGGGAAGACGGCAGCAAGGAGCAGAAGACGCTGACCGGCAGCGACATCATATCCCACGTCGTGGCCGAGGTCAATGTCGCGAAAAGCAGCGCCGGTGCGGCCCTGCGCGCTGCCGAGAAAGCGGAGAACAGCGCCGAGGAGGCGAAGGACCTCATCGATACCGCGAAGGGAATCGCCGAGGACACGCAGAAGATGGTCGGCGAGGCCAACGACGCGGCGTCAAAGGCCGAGGTCGCGGCCAGGAGTGCCGAAGGCGCGGTGGATGCGCTGACCGGCGAGCTCAAGGCGTTCCAGAAGAAGATGGACGTCGCCGTCGGCGCGATTATGGCGATCCTCAACAAGAACGGTCTTAATACCGAGCTTACACAGGAGGAAATAGCTGGGATAGAGCACGATTCTGAGGAGGGTGTGGATAATGAGTAACATCGGAAGACTTCTGGGTGGGGGAAAGAAGAAGCCCGCCGCGCCTGTCGTTGTAGAGGCTGCGGCGAGGCCGAGGCCGGCCGCGCAGCCGCTCGTGGATGAGACCGCGACGAGGCCCGTAGCCGTTGTGGTTCCTGCGGAAGCGCACCTTCCAGACGAGGAAAAGCCGACCACCGAGACCGACATGAGGGCGAGGCGCCCTGCGGTCGCAAAGCCAATTGCTGCGCCGGTAGCACGCATTGGCATCGCATCGCCGGTAGGCGCGAGGGTCGGCGGCAAGGAGGACGAGGAGCCGCCCGCGCTCTCGAGCGTCGAGCCAGCGGGCCCGAAGCCTGCTCCTGAAGCGGCATCCCCGGCTCCGAAGAAGCCTGATGCTGATGTAATCGCGCAGGTCAAGGCGGCGGTGGCCGAGGTCGTGAAGCCTCTCCAGGAGAGGGTGAAGACGCTCGAGGCAGGCCTTGCAGCGCTCAAGAAACAGCTCTACGGCGACGATGAGGAAGAGGCGGTCGCGCCCTTCAAGGACGAAGACGGGAACGTTCGCCCCATCGTGGGACTCATGTACGCAGAAGTCATGGAAGTCGGCGACGGCATAGAGACGCTCAAAGGCCAGCTCCTCGGAGATGACGAGGGAGCGGCGCTCGCCCCGTTCGTGGACGGCGATGGCAACGTGAGGCCCATCGTCCCGCTCCTCTATGGCGAGACGATAGAAGTCGGCGACAAGCTGGAGGCGCTTGGCGGCGAGAACGGCGAGAGGATACCTGCGATGGTCAGCGACAACGCGAAAGTGACCGCAGACCTGCTTGTCGCGATAATGGTTGATGGCAAGCTCAACGTGGACAATGTAGTGCGCGTGGCGGTCGAGCGCGGCCCGCAGACGGTCAAGGCGCTCCTTGGCACGTTCGTGGAGAACCCGGGCTTCGTGGAGGAAATCCTCGCGAGGTTCGAGAAGGTCCTGGTGACCAAGCTCCAGGACGCGGAGGCCGTGAAGAAGGACCAGAAGCTTGCGGCCGTGAAGGCGAAAATAGACGCGAGGGTCCAGGATGTCGCGAAGCGCTCCGAATACCTGCTCAAGAAACTCGACTGGCAGGCAGTCGAAGCGCAGGCAGAGGAATACCGCAAGGAAACTTCTGATGGAGGGGATGAGTGATGGGAAGCCTTAGGGACGAGAGGAAGAAGAAGCTCGCGGCCGGAGCCGTAAAAGGCCCGGCTTCTCAGCCTCCGCCGAAGCTCGGCGCAGGCCTTGTGGAGCCCCCGGCAAGGAGAGCGGAGGAGCCGGTTTCGCCGGCCGCTCCTGTCGAAGAGGCGCCTGCAAGCGTTCCGGAACCCGAGCCGGCACCAGTCAGCTCACCGGCATCCGCGGCGGGCAGAGCTGCAAAAGCCCTTGTTGTAGCGGCTGAATCAGGCGTTGATGTCTCCGAGGCCATTCCGGCGCTCGCTGATGCGCTGGCTGAAAAATCGCCCGCAAAGGAGCCTAGCGTTCCGGTCGATGTTTCCAGCGGCTCCGCTGTTATATTAGAAGAGGAGGAGCCTGCGGCTCCTGCGGGAAAGAGTCCGCCTCCCCCGCCCCAAGTTGCTGAGCCGTCTCCGCTCGGGAGCCTTGCGGTCGAGGAAGAGGAGCCCCCGAAGCCCATAGTTGTGGAGGAGGCGCAGAGGAAGGTGCATGGCGTCGTAGCTTTCGATGACGAGGGCGATGATGCGATGCTGCCATCGCGCTACAAGCTCAACTTCCAGGGCATGGAAGGGGCGAACAAGTGCAAGTTCGTGCTGGTCGGAAAGAGCATCAAGGAGGTAAGCCTCGAGCTCGGAGTCCCGAAGACCGTTACGGTCGATTCTTCCGGCGGCATGATGTCCGTGACTCTCACATACCAGGGAGCGAACGCGCAGGGCAAGAAAGAGGTCGAGTACACGGTCGAGGGCGGCGTGGCAGCTGTCACGCAGGCCCTGGAGAAGACCAGGAAGGCCGGCTCGGCCGTGCGCTCGAAGCTGTCAAGGTTCATCGACCACCTCCCGGAAGTGTTCGTCGGCGCCTTCGGCGCCGCGCTCGCTGTCTGCGGCGCGACCATGGACTGGATAAAGTCGAGCACGCTGAACACGGTAATAGTGGTCTCTGCAGTCGCCGTCATCGGCGTGCTGGCCGTCTGGACCGGCATCGAGAGGATGCTTCACCGGAACGCTCAGGAGAGGGGTGCTTGATATGACACAGACACAGGACGTTAAATCGGGGGAGAAGAAGGAACTCAAGTCAAGATATTTCGGCTACAAGAACGCTGCCGCCGTGACGGTCGGAACCGTCGCGGTGGCGGCGCTCCTGCTCTTTGGCCGCGGAAAGCCCGCGCCAGAGCCGATACAGTGTCCGCCCCAGCAGCCGGTCGCAGCTGAAGCTGCCCCGGTACGCGGCGATGGCCGCTGCGAGCTCGACAAGGCCGAGGCCGAGCCGAGGTCGGCGAACTGGGACCCGGCAAGCTGCGGATTCTGCGGCGACGGCATTGCCCAGGGCTGGGAGCAGCCTTCGACGGCCCAGCCGCCCGACCCGAGGAAGTACGTCTGCGACGTTGATTTCCACTGCGGAAACGGCAGGGTGGACCGCAACCAGGCCTACTCCGCTCTTGTTCAGCGCAGCGACGGCGCGTTCGAATTCGGCAGCGTTCCGGTGAACGAGTCGTGCAACCAGCAGGAAGCAGCGATATACTGCGCGGCGGACTGCCCGACCGCGCCCGTACCGGCGCCGACCGGGGTAGGTAGTGCCTCCAGGACGCCCCGCGAGCCCCGCGAGGGCGGCAGGAGGGAAGGCGGCGACTCGCCGAGGACAAGCGGTGGCCGGGTGAGCGCATGCTCCTCCGGATACGCGTCGCAGGTCCTCGGCAACAGGCAGTTCATCAACCGCGTGACCGGCCCGCTCTTCAGGAGCGCCGGCTCGCTGAGGGAAGCCCTCGGAGCGCAGGGCCAGGCCATAGACGTGAGCGTCAGCGTCCGCATCAGCGAGAGCGGCGTGGCGTCCGTCCAGGGCGCCTCGGCCAGATGCGGCGGCGGAGCCTGCCCGCAGTCTGCGAACGTGGTGAGCACGAGCGGCCTCAGCCTGCAGGGCGTGACAGTTACTGCCCCGCCCGACGGCAACGCATGCGTCATCTCAGTCCCGGCCCAGATACCTGCCGGCTGATTCTCTTTTTTTGGCTTTTCAATGCCTGCCCGCCTAGGGCAGCATATTTAAAAACTCGTATTTACATAATTTACTCACTAAGACAACAATAGCGGGTGGGTGTGAGGATGGGTAAACTCAGGGACATGAACAGGAACAGGGGCCAGCCTGCGAAAGGGAAAACGCCCTCCGGCCGGCCCCCGCTCGAGGAACCGAAGGCCGACGATGCCCCCCCGCTCTCCCGCGTAGACGAAGAACCAGCCCCGGCTACTGTCCATGAGGGACACGCGCCGTCGCACCAGGCCGAAGGGCTTGCGGCCCCGGCTGACGTAGTTGCCCGTTCCGCTCCCGAATCCGCATCGCAGCCCATTCAGGCCGTCTTCGATGAAACACTCCTCATGCAGCTCTCGCCCCAGGCGCTGGTCAGCCTGGTCCGCTCCGAATGCGTGAGGAATGGCGTGGCTGATGTTGTATCGTTCTGCGGCAAGCCGGAGCTTCGCCCTCTTGCCAAGGTAGTCATCGAACGCTGCATGCTGAACCAGGCGTTCGCTCCTCCTGCGCAGAAACCGGCCACGAGGCCACCTCCTCCGCCGAGGGCGTCCAGGCCTCCGGGCACGGCATTCGAGGCGACGGTCGCCTCCGACATGACACCAGTGCTTCAGCAGGCCGCACAGCCTCCGGCTCCTGCGCCAGCCCCGGCGCCCGCACCCGCTCCAGTCAGAAGCACCACAAAGCCGCCCCCTCCCCCGCACAAATCCACGCTCCAGCCCCCACAGCCGCCGAAGCGGAAGGCCGCAGCCCAGGCGCAAACCGAAGGCGCAGCGCTCCTTGCGAGGCTGCAGGATGCTTACAAGCGCGAGGTCGAGCCGCAGGCCATAGCCGAGAGCGACCGGCTCGAGAGCGCGAAAAGGATACGTGACGAGGCCAAATCGTACCTCGAAAAAGGCATGGGCGAGCTCAAGGGCGCATTCACCAAGGAAGAGCTCCAGAGATGCCAGGCGCAGGCCAAGCAGAAACTCGTCCGCCAGGCGGGCGGCGAGAACGTTGCGTTCGAGGACGTGGAAGTGCGGCTGCTGGACCTGATAGCGCTCAACGATTTCCTCGGCGCGCTCGGCAAGCAGATACATCTCCTCGAGTTCCAGATAATAAAGAACAACCGCCAGCCGTCCCCGCCTCCGGCCCCGGCCCCTGCCCCGGCGCAGGCCGCGTCGAACGGCTCGCAGGCGCAGCCGCAGGCTGCCCCGAAGGAAGCCGCGCCGCAGCCGGACCGCAGGTCCAGGCCGCCGCCCCCTCCACCTTCCAAGAAGCAGGGTCCGTTCCGCAGGTTCATCACGCACCCGAGGACGCTCTGGGCGGGCGGTCTCGGCCTCTTCACGGGCGCGCTTATCTTCAAGCACTCGTTTTCCGAGATGGCCGAGGGTGCGAGGCTCGCCTGGCAGCACCTTAGCAGCAGGCCCGCCCCCCAGATAACCCCCTGGATGGCAGGCGCGGCATTCGGTGCGGTTCTCGTGGCAGTGCTCGGCATCACCGAGCTCATATGGCATGTGCGCGCAAAGCGCGCCGCGGCGCGCGAGCAGAAGAGGGCGGAGAGGTCTGCAGAGGACAAGATGAAGGAGAAATACGTCCGGGACAAGCTCACCGAGATAATACTCAAGTACGCGAAGCTCGAGGACCAGACGTCGCAGGTGAGGCACGCCATGCGCACGGACGAGATGCTCTTCGAGTACATGTACGAGCTGCGCAGGGATGCCATATTCGACGAGATGCTCACCGAGGCCCGCGTACAGCCAAAGCTCAGGGCCACCATCAGGACAGTAATGCTCCCCGGGCTCGAGCTCGAAATCATGCAGAGGAAGCTGACGAAATTTTCCGAAATAGTCTATGACGCGCGCAGCAGGCTCAACCTGTTCACGAAGCTCTACAACGAGGGCGAAGAGATAGACCCCAACAGGCCCGAGCTTCGCAGCTTCGTCTTCAGGAGAATATGCGACGAGCTCTTCGCGCAGAACGTAAACGGCGACCCCCTGCACCCGGACAGGCAGAGGGACATATTCGCGTACGTGGTCAACAACAAGAACGAGAACGTGGGCGAGCAGCTCCTCAAGGGGCTGAGGGAGGATTACGGCATAATCCTGGCTGACATGGCCAAAAAGCAGAAGAGGGGGGTGTGACGATGAGGAATGTTTTCTACAAGAACGCAAAGGAGAAGATAAAGAACAACGCAGCGCCGCTGATGTTCGCCACCACGGTGGCGGCCGCTACTGCGCTCGTGCTTCTCGCGCGGGGCTGCCCGGGCGGCGGGACCGGAAGGTACGAGCCGCTGTGCGAGCCCGTAGCCAACGACGGCATCTGCTGCGTCGAGACGGAATCCTATCCGTATCTGCGCAATGCGGACGGAACCATAAGGACCCGGAACGGCTCGAGGGCAGCTGCGCCCGAGGAATGCATGCAGGGCGGCGCGAATGTCTGCGTTCCGAATTCCGACTACTCCAAGGAAGACTGCTTCAGGGGCGACCACGTGTGCGACAGCGCAACCGACCCGGCCCAGCTCCGCGACCCGGCAGGGAACGCGGTCTCGCTCAGGGGCCCGGACGGGAACCCGGCCCGCGAGGTGCGCTACCGCAGCGGAAGGGTGATCCCCCTCCCGCTCGAGGATGCGAACTCGTACGACTGCCAGATGGAGCAGGCGAGGCAGCAGATGTGCGGCCCGCGCGAGGGCCAGGGCGCGCTTCCCCCGGTAAGCAGGCCTCTGGTCACCACGCCTGACCCGCTCACCCCGCTCGTCCAGCGCTCCCAGAGGCGCGTCGTGGCGATGTTCGCAAGCCCGGAGAGCGTGAATCCGGGCAACAACTACCTCGTGGAGCCGAACGGCTACCGCGAGTCCTGCGACGCGAACCTGCCGGTCTGCGATGCCGAAGCGCCGGTTTCGTGCCAGTGCCCCAACCATTCATCCTGCGCGCCCGCGCAGCCTGTGGTCCAGGCCCCGCCGCCGCACTGCGGCAACGGCAGGGTAGAGCGCAACCTGGGCGAGCAGTGCGACACGCGGAGCAGGTCTCCGCGCGGAGGCTGCGATGCCGGGCACAGGTGCACCGCTTCGTGCGGATGCGAGCGCCTCCCGCCCCCTCCGCCCACATGCC
>JBFMCO010000003.1:0-7160 GCA_040754495.1 Microcaldota archaeon | reverse complement strand
AGGATAGCAGGATGGGTGCACGACTTCCGGGACCTTGGGAAGCTGAAGTTCGTGCTTGTCCGCGATGTCACGGGAATCATGCAGGTAACGATGAAGAAGGGAGTCGTCGACGACGCCCTGCTTGCGGCCGTGAAGGTCAATAAGGAGGACGTAGTTTCCTTCGAGGGGACTGTCAAGGAGAACAGGATAGCCCCGGACGGCGTGGAGATGGTTCCCTCGTCATTCGGGCACCTGAACAAGGTCGAGAGGAAGCTTCCGGTGGACCCGACTGGCGTCGTGCCCTCGGAGATAGACACGAGGCTGGACAACCGCTTCCTGGACCTGCGCAGGAAGGAGACCTCGCTCATATTCCGGGTCAAGGCCGTTGCCGCAGGGGCATTCAGGGAGAAGCTGCGGGAGCTCGGCTTCATCGAGATACACCCTTCAGCCATCACCGGGGCCGCGACCGAGGGAGGCGCCGACGTCTTTTCCCTCCAGTATTTCGAGAACAAAGCCTGCCTCGTGCAGTCGCCCCAGCTCTACAAGCAGCTTGCCGTGATAGGGGGCTTCGACAGGGTGATGATGGCTGTCCCGGTCTTCAGGGCCGAGAAGCACAACACGACGACGCACCTCAACGAGATAACCCAGATGGATATCGAGATGGGCTTTGCCGACCACAACGACGCCATGGACGTCCTGGAGCAGACGACGCTGCACATACTCAGGAGGGTGAAGGAGGAGGCCGGGGAGGAGATTGCAGCCCTGAAATGGGGCGAAATCAAGGTGCCTGCCAAGGTCCCTAGATACTCTTACTCCGAGCTCGTGGACAAGCTGACTTCCAACAATTTCGAGATGAAGCACGGCTGGGACTTCACCAAGGAGGCCGAGAAGAAGCTGCATGAAATCCTCGGCGATGAGCTGTATTTCATCTACGACTGGCCGACCGAGGTGAGGGCGTTCTATTCGATGCCCAAGGACGACAATCCCGCGATATGCCATGCCTTCGACCTCATGTACCGGGGCCTCGAGATATCGAGCGGGGCAAAGCGCATCCACCTGCCGGCCATGCTCGAGGAGCAGCTCCGCAAGAGGGGGCTGAATCCGGTGGATTTCGAGTTCTACATAAACGCCTTCAGGATGGGGGCCCCGCCGCACGCAGGATGGTCCATAGGCCTGGAGCGCCTTGTCATGAAGATGTGCAGCCAGGAGAACATACGCGAGTGCATGCTGTTCCCCAGGGACAGGGTAAGGTTGTTGCCATGATGGAGTTGGACCGACGGGGGGTGGAACCCCAGGGGGGCAGGAGAAAGGCAGCGGCCCCCATATGGGAGTGGGGCTGCTTCCGTAGAGTCACAGGTCGTAGCCATATGCTCTCAGGAGCCCCTGGACTTTCGCGAAATTCTTCAGCCCGGCGAAGCTCCCGCGGAATTTCCTGAGGACTGCGAGGTACTTCCTTATCTGCCTGTCCCTTTCCCCTTCCGGCAGGGTCCGCATGTCCTCCAGGTTGTGGCGCATGTCGCAGATTTTGACCGCGAAGGCGAGCGGGCCTGCCCCCTCGAGGCCCTCCCCGTAATGGGAGTGGAGGTTGTTCGATACCGCCTTGATTGCCTCCAGTATGCCGGATGCGGTCCCCCGGTCGAAGATGGACCCGAGAGCGGCGCTTATCTCCGATATTAGCTCGTTTTCCGATTTGCCGCTGAATTCCGGCCCGTCCTCGATGGAGTCGTGGAGCATGCCCAGGGCGTATGCGGCATCCTTGTCGGCGATCTCGTCTTCGAGGTATTTCGCCACCGCCCGTGGGTGCTCGATGTATGGCGTCTTTCCGTCTTTCCTGAAGTGCCCGCGGTGGTGCGAAAGCGCCAGCCGCTCTATGAGCCTGAGGTCTCTCATGTGGGCGGATTTCCCAGCAAGATATAAAACAGTTGGCGGAGATTCGGGACCATGAAGATTCTGGTGACGAACGACGACGGCGACTGCGAGGGGCTCAGGATGCTCCTCGAGGCCGGCAAGCGCTTCGGGAAGGCTTACGCACTCGCGCCATCCAGGCAGAGGAGCGCGGTCTCCGGGGCGCTCACGCTGCACAAGCCAATCCGCCTGCATAGGATGGCGGACGACGTGCATACCATCAGCGGCACCCCCTCGGACTGCGTGCTTTTTGCCATGCACTCAGGCGAGTTCCCTAAGCCCTCCCTCGTACTGTCAGGGATAAACTGGGGGGACAACTCCGGCCTCGGCTCCCTGCTCGGCTCCGGGACGGTGGGTGCCTGCTGGCAGGCCGCCCTTGAGGGCGTCCCGTCCATCGCTTTTTCCATCGCACGAGGAAGCGGGGACTATCACCACCACGAGAGCTGGGGTGAGCGGGCCAGGATTGTGGAGAAAGTCGGGCAGATAATCGCACTGCTCAAGCCAAAGCTCGCCCCGGACAGGCTTTTCAACGTCAACATGCCACGCGAGGTGGAGGGGGCGAAAATCGTGCACGTGAAGCGAATGCAGAGGGAGAGGTACGACACGAGGGTGGAAAAAAGGCTGGACCCCGAGGACAGGCCGTATTAC
This sequence comes from Microcaldota archaeon, assembly GCA_040754495.1. Taxonomy (GTDB): domain Archaea; phylum Micrarchaeota; class Micrarchaeia; order Anstonellales; family Bilamarchaeaceae; genus Bilamarchaeum. Next base: position 4,628 of record JBFMCO010000003.1, on the reverse strand, counting down.
TGGATAAGCGGGCGCAACAGGCCGATAGAGGATGGGACGGACGTGCACGAGGTCATCGTGAAGAAGAACATCGCGATAACAGAGGTTTCTCTTTCGGTTTTCGAATAGGTGGAACCATGCTTGCTCTTGTAACCGGCGGGGCGAGGGGAATCGGGTTCGCCATCGCCAAGAAGCTTGCCGAGAACGGCTATGACGTCGTGATTACCGGGAGGGACAGGAAACGCCTGGACGAAGCCAGGAAGAAACTGGAGAAGTCCGGGGCGAATGCTTATTCCTTCGAATGCGACGTCACCAGCAGGAAGCACGTGGAGAAGGTTGTGGAAGAGGTCTGGGAGATTGCCCCGCTCGACGTCCTTGTGAACAACGCCGGCGTGGCCTTCAACAGGGAGCTCCTTGGCAACAGCGACGAGGAAATCGAAAAGATGATAGACACCAACCTGAAGGGCGTGATAGACTGCACGCGCACGTTCCTTCCGAGGATGGTCGAGAGGAGGAAGGGGATAATCATCAACATCTCATCAGGCGCGGGCAAGTACGGCTTCCCCGGCCTTGCGGTCTATTCCGCAACGAAATTCGCTGTAATCGGCTTCACCGAGGCCCTTGCGCGGGAGGTCGAGCGGCGCGGGGTGAGGGTTTTCGCAGTCTGCCCGGGCGACACCGACACGGACATGTGGCGCTCGCTTTACCCTGGCCAGAAGGCGACATACGTGCCCGAGGACGTTGCCATCGAAGTCCTTGAACTGATAAAGAACGCTGACAAAGTCAGGCCCGGAAGCGCCATCGACGTGAGGAAGCACGTCAGATAATTGCCGGATGCCGGGAACTGGAAACAGGAAACCGGATGCCCGGAACCGAAAACCAGTAAGATGAGTGCCGGGGGCGTTGTAGGAACGCCGTCCCGGCGGTGCATACGTGTTCAACCTTATCCTCATCGCTTACAGCTCGGAAGGCCATTGCGTATGCAGCATTGTATTTGAGTGAAAATAGTTAAAACCGGATTGCTGGGGGCAGCAAGTCAAGAGAGATTTATAAATATATAATAATATTCTAATATTTATGGATGAAGATATCTACCAGTTGCACGCCGAGATGTGCAAGGTTTTCTCCAATCCGGTAAGGCTGAAACTGCTGGATTTACTGAAGGATGGGAAAGAGCACTCGGTAGGCGAACTACAGAAGAGGTCGGGCCTTGGGCAGGCCAATGTATCGCAGCATCTTTCTCTCATGAAACAACGGGGCGTCGTGCTGTCAAAAAGGGAAGGACGACAGATATTGTACTGCCTCTCAAATCCCAGAATCATCGAGGCATTCGATATAATACGCTCGATACTTTCGGAACGCATGGCCGCGCGCGAGCGGGTACTTAGAGAAAAGAGGTGAAACCGATGAAACCATTGGTTTTTGCGTTATTGATCGCCGGTGTCATGTTCGCTACGATGGGTCAGGACGAGCTCAGAGAGGCGAGTCAGCTTATCGACTCCAACGTGAGCTGCGATAAGTTGACTGATACGCAGCTTGAACTCATAGGGGACTATTACATGGAGCAGATGCATCCCGGCCAAGCCCATGAAAGGATGGACCAGATGATGGGTGGGGAGGGGTCGGAGAGTCTGAAGAATGTGCATGTACAGATGGCTCTCGTGCTATATTGTGGGCAGACGAACACAAGCGTCACCTATGGCGGCATGATGGACATGATGCCTTTCATTTACCGAAGCGGTTTTGGGGGTGGGATGATGTGGTCCCCTTATGGCGGGATGATGGGTTATGGGGACATGATGGGCTATTACAGCTGGGGCTGGATTGTCAGCCTTGTTTTCTGGATTTTGTTGTTTGTGGCCATTGTGCTCCTGGTATACTGGCTCTACCGCAGCATTCGCGGCGGGGGAGCGGCGCTTTCAGCACTTGAAATCCTCAAACAGAGGTATGCCAAAGGCGAGATAACGAAGAAGCAGTACGAGGAGATGAGAGAGGAGTTGGAATAACGTTGGGTGAGGCAATGAAATTGGGCATTGTGATTTCGACAAACGAGCCGGAAACGGCCTGGAACGCATTCAGGCTTGCCAACTTCTCGAGAAAAGAAGGCGATGAAGTGGGGGTTTTCCTTGTCGGAAAGGGCGTCGAGTACGAAGGCGCTTCCACGGAGAAGTTCCCGGCAAAGAAGGAAGCCGAAAAATTCGCTGCCGCGGGAGGGGCAATCCTCGCATGCGGGACATGCCTCAGGTCAAGAGGCAAGGAGGGGGACAACCTGTGTCCCATATCATCGCTGAGCGACCTTTATGCGCTCGTAAAGGAGAGCGACAAGGTCGTGTCCTTCTAATCCGCTTCCTCCCGTGGTAGATTTTTTTGAGAAGAAGACTACCTGAATCTTCTGAGATGCATGGTGGAAAAATGAAAAATGAGACCCCTGATCCGATTGTGGAGAAATTCATCCGCTTCTGCGAAAGCGATTTTGGGAAACGGGTAATGGACCTGGAGGCTGCTTACCTTAGGAAAGAACTCAGCGGGTGCGAGAAGATTCTAGATATCGGCTGCGGCATAGGGAGCATTGAGGAAAGGCTTCCCGCTCTGGATATCACGGGACTGGAAACAGGTGAAATGATTGAGGAGGCGAGGCGTAGATCGGACAAAGCCTTTATTCGCGGCAATGCTTACACCATGCCGTTCCCGGATAGTTCTTTTGATGGTGCTTTTTTCTTAACGACCTTGGAGTTTTTGGATGATTATCAACTCGCCATAGTGGAAGCGGCCCGCATTCTTAAGAGGGACGGCAAGATGGTCATCATGATGCTGAACCAAGAATCCGAATATTTCAAGGCGCATTTCCAAAAGCCGGACGATTATTTCAGGAACATAAAATACACAAGTTATGATCGGATTGAAGAGCATGCATCTAGATTTTTTGAGCTGAAATCAGAATATTTCTTGGGTATCTCCGGGACAAAAGTATCTGAAGAAGGAGACCGCACATCCGCTGCATTATTTGTATTGAAGGGAAGAAAGCGCTAGAAATAAACCATGCCGAACAGCCCAGGGTTCCAGGTCGCACCCGGACCATTCGTAAGATCAGATTGCCGTCCTTCTCGTCCGCAGATGAACCGTGGCGTTGAACTTCTTCTTCAAAAAGGACTTCGCGGCCTTTATGCGCTCGCCGTCCCGGCCGATGGCTATGCCGCGGTCCTTTTCGTCTATCGTGAGCATTATCGCCTGCTCGTCCATGACGTCCCGTATCTCCACGTTGTAGATGTTTATGTTGCCGAAAAAATTGCGGAGGAACGTCTCAGGGTCCTTGCTGTCGGCCACGATTATGACCCTCTTGCGGAAGAGCTGCTTGAGCTTCTCTATGTTCGAGGCGTGCTTGCCTATGGCCTTCCCGAGCGACTCCTCCCCGACGAGGAAGATTATCGAGCCTTCCGTGGAGAGGTAATCCGAGGGCATCACGTGGGTGATGCGCTCGAAGTTCGAGAACATGCTGAGGTCGTCGCCGGTTAATTCGACCATAAGGATACCTACTTTTTCTTGGCGAGGTCCAGGATGTTCGATGACCCTTCCTCGAAGACCGAAAGCACCGAGACCGGGAACGGCTTGCCGCAGACCGAGCCGAGCTCGATTGTGGAGCCGTCGAACTCGATTACGGGTATGTTCGAGGCCTTCGCGAAGCTCTCGACCTTTCCCCTCGTCTCTGCGGGGGTGTTGCTTGCGATTACGAAAAGCTTGGCACTGCCGGCAGCCACGCTGCTGCGGGCGCCGAACTCGACCTTGCCGCTCTCGACGGCCAGCCTGACCGCCATTGTGAGGGGTTTCTCGCGCTCCTTCTTGGTCTTGCGCCTGCGCACGACCTTCTTCTTTTTCCTCTCCTTCCTCTCTTCGGCAGTTTCCTCTGCAGCCGTTTCCTCGGCCGGCTTTTCCTCTTCAGCGGCTTCCGCTTCCTGCGCCTCTTCAGCTGCCTCTTCTTCAGGAGTATCCTCTTCTGGCATTGAAATCACTTCCTCTTCGCTTTCATCACGAGCTTGATTTTGCCCGTTCCGACAGGAACGGTCTGCCCGACGATTATGTTTTCCGTGACGCCGATGAGCTTCTCCTCCTCGGCGAACGCGCTGGCGTTTATCAGGTGCTTTATTGTCTCCTCGAAGGCGGCCCGTCCCAGCACGCCGACCTTCTCGCCCGAGAGGCCGTGCCTGCCTATGGACTTGACAGAGCCCCCGAAGGTCGTGGCGTCGGCTATCAGCATGATGTGGCGGATGTCGACATAAAGCTTCTGCATGTCCATGACGTCCTTGATTTCGCGCACTATGGCGTTCCTCGCGGCCTCGATGCCGTAAACGCGCTCCACCTCCTTGATGTTGTTGGTGTAGACGCGCTTCTGGTCCACCGCGGGGTTCTGGCACGCGCCGAGGATGTTAAAGCCCCCTGCGCGGACGAAATATTCGTCCTGCCCCTTTATCACGACCGCCTTGAAGATGCCGGGCACGCCGCGCACGATGCCGTCCCTCACTTTCTGAGAGAGCCTGCGGACCGCCTTGGCCGTGAGCTTCTTCTTCTCGCCCTTCTCTCCCTTCTCCTTTTCCGTCTTGGTCGGCTTGGCTTCCTTGAGCGGCTTTATGGTGACGCTGTTGTCGTCGTGCTTC
>JBFMCO010000002.1:0-14775 GCA_040754495.1 Microcaldota archaeon | reverse complement strand
TTGCAGCTCCCGTACTACTGCCAGCTTGAATTCTCTCGTGAACCTGCGCTTCAATTTCATTTTTGCACCCCTTTTCAATAGTGGGATGAGTCTTTTCTAATTGTCCACTTTTAGGGGTGCAGTCCAAGCTTCTCCACCTTGCCCTTTGTGCGTGGCTTGCATGGGCGGCACAGTTTTGGTTTGAAGCCATAATACGCTGCAAAGTCGGCAAACCTTGGGTTGAAATCGGATTCATCGGAAGTCTTGCCCCGCACCAGGACGACAGTTTTCATGTTGTCATAGAGATGCTCATTCGGAGCTCCTCCATAATAGTCATAGGCGTTCATCTGGCATTTGAGAAGCGTCTCAAGATTCATGGAGAGTGTGAACTCGATATACCGCGTTCTTGAGTATCCGAGGATCATGCAGAAGACGTATATTTTCACCTCCCCTTCGTCAGTCTGCATTTTACCGACCTCCCCCCAGTCTATCTGCCCCTGCTGCCCAGGGGCAGTCTCAAACATCATGACGGCATGATACGCTTTTTCATGGTGCAATTCCATCACAAAATCCCTTAGGCGCGATATCTTGCCGGTGTAGCCCATCTTCAGGATTTCCTCGTACAGCCGTACACTACTCAGGGGGTACTTCTCCAGCCTCCCTTTGATGTATTCCTTATATGGCTCAAGCTTGTGCGGCTTCTTCTTTTCCCGGATATAGGTTATGAACGAGGGCATGTCAGCGTACTTTCTGACAGTAGCCCTTGCCACACCCAATCCCCTGGCTGCCTCAGATACTGAGACCCCATTCTCCAAAAGATTCCTTATTTCCATGTGTCCACCTCGTGTGATCATAACTCTCCCAGCATCATACACTGGTTGGGTTATAATCGCTGGTGGCACGTGTCGGTGAAAGTGGTAAATTTTCAGTCGGCGTTATCATAAGCAGGCAGTCCATAAATAACGTGCTGAAACGGCATAGAATGAATGGCTCTCCTTATGGTAAGCTGCACGAATGGAAATTCTTCCGTGCTGCAAAGGCTAATGAGATGTGGCAGATAGACCTCAAAGGGCCGGTGCACATGTACGGAAAAAGGAATTTCATCCTGGTTGTTATCGACGATTATTCCCGATGCCTGATTATCCTGAAAGTTTACGACAAAGACCCAACAACAGAAGACATTGTGGCTGATCTTGAGAAGGCATTTGCGATGCACGGCAAACCTGAGAAAATACTGTCTGATAACGGCGGCCAATTCAAAGATAGCTGGAAAGAGGCCCTACTAGCCAACGTCATTGAAGCCGTTTTTGCGCATCCCTACTATCCAAGAGACAAGGGAAAAGTAGAACGATGCATAAGGAATGTGAATGAAGAAGTCATTAGGCTGGTGAAACACCTGGGCCTTTCACTTGAAGATGTGGTGGCCCAGTTCAAGGACTGGTACAACTATAAGCGTTATCACCAAGGGGTCAAGGATTTCCCCGGTCTGCTATACCTGAAAAGCATTAGCACGGCCGGTTGACTTAACATCCCAGCGAGGTTTAAAAATGCAGGAATGCAAGGTGGAATCATGCCCGATGCGGTGGTGGTCAGCGAGCTGGCGAAAGTCATCAAGGAGAAGATAATAGTAGACAGGGTGTCCTTCACGGTCGGGGAGGGGGAGGTGTTCGGGTTGCTTGGAGCGAACGGCTCGGGCAAGACCACCACGTTCAACATGCTCTCCGGGCTCCTTGCCCCGTCGTCCGGAAGCGTCACCATCATGGGGAAGAACCTGAAGGAGCTCCAGAAGGCCACCCCCGAAATCGGGTTCGTGACGCAGGAGGACTCTTTTTACGAGACGCTCACCGTGATGGAGAACCTGGAGTTTTTCGCCTCCCAGCACGGCGTGAAGGGCGGCGAGGCCAGGCCGCGCATAAAGAGGCTCCTCGAGAGGACGAGGCTTTTCGAGAAAAGGGACGTGCTGGCGTCAAAGCTTTCAGGCGGCATGAAGAAGCGGCTGAACATCGCATGCTCGCTCGTGCATGACCCGAAGCTCGTTTTCCTGGACGAGCCCACCGTTGGCCTGGACCCGGTGGTGCGCCGGGAGATATGGGACGTCATAGAGGAGCTGCACGCGACGAAGAAGACGATAATCATAACTTCCCACTACATGGAGGAGATAGAAAGGCTCTGCGGGAGGGTGGCCATAATGTTCGCGGGGCGCATCGTGGATTGCGGGACGCCGGCCGGGCTCAAGAAAAAATACAAGCTCAAGCAGATGGAGGATGTGTTCGCGTACCTGGTCAGGCCGGTGGTCAGATGATAGTCTCAACGATAAAGAAGGAAATCCTCGAGATGGTCCACGACCGCACAATGCTTGCGGTGCTCCTCGCGTTTCCGGTATTCGTGATGATATTCATGGGGAGCTCCTTCCGCTCGCTTGAGATAAACGGCCTCCCGGTCGGCCTGGCAGGGCCGGTCAACACGAGCTTCTCGCAGGCCCTCTTTTCCGGCCTCAACGAGTCGAAGGCCTTCAACCTGCAGGACTTCGGCTCGGAGGAGGAGGCCATGACCGCCTTCAGGAACGGCCAGCTCAGGGCCGTCATAGTCGTCCCCGAGGATTTCGAGGAGTCCCTGCGGCGCGGGGAGGGCTCGAAAATCAGGATTGTGGTGGACAACTCGGATTTGGCCCTGGAGCAGTCCGTGCTCGCTGCCATGTCCTCGGTAATCGAAGCCTCTTCGGCCGACATCACGAAGGGTTATGTGACTGCGGCCTGGGAGGAGCTCCGGGGCCTTAACGACTCGGCCGCGGCGCTCGCTTCGGACATCGCTGGCACGAGGCTTGGCATGCAGCAGACGAAGGCCGCGCTGGCGGGCGCAAGGGCCGACATGGATTCCATAGACGCAGGCAGGCTGGAAGGCTCGCTGGGGAACGCCTCCGTTAAGGTGGCCGCGCTGCAGGCGCTCCTCGAGGAGCAGAAGGGCGCCCTTTCCAACGCGTCGGCAGACAACCAGCAGTTGCTTGCCAAGACCGAGATTTTCCTCATCAACGCCTCGTCCGCCCTCGACGAGTCCATAGACGCGGTGGATGACACACACGGAAAGCTGGCCTCCCAGGTGCAGGAGCTGAACCAGACCGTTTCGGTCCTTGACTCGTCCATTGCAGGGCTGGAGGCGATAAAGAGCGGCACGAACGACACCGCCATGATTGCGGCCCTCGAGCTGAACATCGCGAGCCTTCAGGCGCTCCGCAACTCCACAGCCGGCCAGATAGAGGATGCGAAAGACGAGATGGACAGGCTGGAGGAGCTCAATACGACTTTGTATTCATTCGGCGGGGCACTCGACGCGTATTCTGTGGAAGTGCAGCTCGCGAAGGCCGGGGCGAACCGGACCGCCGAGATGGCATCGGCGCTGGACAACGTGTCGGCCAGCCTCGATTCGCTCGACTCGTCATTCGCCGAGGCGAAGGAGGAGGTCGCGAAGCTCAAGGCCCTTCTCTCCAGCATGAAGGCCACCGTCACGCAGATAGACTCCACCCTCGACGACGCCCTAAACCAGACGGCATCGGTGGATTCGCTCATATCGTCGCTGCAGGGGACCGTGGCCGAGCAGACCGGCAAGGACCCGGACCTTATCGCGTCCCCGCTTTCGGTAGAGGTGCAGAACCAGTACGCGAGGGGGAGCTTCGTGGATTTCATAATGCCGCAGGTGATATCCATATCCCTCCTGCTCTCCTGCTTCCTGCTCGGCTCGATAAGCCTGGTCCGGGAGAAGATGCGCAAGACCATCGTGCGCGCGCTCATGGTGCCCTGGGGCCTCTGGGAGCTCGTGATAGGCAAGATAGTGGCGCTCGTCCTGCTCTCGTTCGGGCAGATTGCGTTGATTCTCGCAGTAGCGCTCCTGCTTTTCGGAGTCAGGCCGCCGGAGAACATGGCGGTCCTGGTCTACGGGACGGCCATATCCGCCCTCGTGCTTAGCTCGATAGGGGTGCTCGTCGGCTTCTTCTCCAAAAGCGAGTCGGCCGCCATACAGAGCTGCCTCCTGCTCGCGATCCCGATGCTTTTCCTGGGGAACATCATCTTCTCCCCGGACCTGCTGCCGAGCTACACGCAGGTCCTGCAGCAGCTCCTTCCCCTTGCCCATGTCACGAGCATATTCAAGATAGTGCTGATAACTGACGGCGACCCGGCGATAGACATTGCGGCGCTCATGTCATATTTCGTGCTCCTTGCGGCCCTGCTCGGTTTCGTGTCGCTTAAAAGAAGGGACATTACGAATTATGTCTAGGATGCCGCTCAGAAGCGCTTGTCCTCTTTCATCCACCCCTCACCCTTGAGCGATTCTATTTTCTCCAGGACGCTGGCCATGCTCTGCTTCGCCTCTTCTGACTCGACCCAGAATTTTTTCAAAAACTCCTTTGCCTGGGCCTCAACCTTCTGGACGTACCTGCGCCGCTCCCCCCAGTGGGCTAGCATCGCCGCCGCCGCGTACTGCGAAGTGTCCTCGGCCTTGTGGCTCTCGATAGAGTTATCGAAGCAGCGCTCAAACCCTGCGGCGAGCACTGCCTGCGCGCGCGGGTCCCGAACCTGCATAAGCTTCTCGAAAATCCTGTCGCTGTCACCGGACCTTGCGATGCGGGAATACTGCTTCAGGCGCTCGTCTGCGGATAAGCCGTTCACCCTCAGCATATAATCGGCATACTCCACGAGGGGCTCGCCGCTTATGAAGACGCCTTTGGCTATGGCCTTGGCTTTTCCGGCAAAAGTCGGCCCTCTGTTCCTATACCAGATGCCATGGGGGCTGCTCATACATCTGCACCTCTGTCAGTTTATCCACATATATATACACATTATAACTATATAAAGGTTGCCATTTTAACCTTGGCGGCGAGAGAATGACATGGCATCCGTCCTTAAAATGGCCTTCCTGGCCCTGGTTCTTGCCCTGCCGCTCGCATTCGCAGACGCGGGGCCTTCCCCGCCGCCGCCCAAGGTCGTAGTCCACATGGTGAGCGGCGGGCAGCCCGAAGCTTCAGTTACGAGCATTACCTACCACTGCATGGACACAACCGAAACCGACACTTCGAACGCGGTGGAGCCGTACCCCTTGAACTTGTCCTGCAGCGGCGGCACATGCACGAACGAAGAATGGTATTACAAGTTCAATCCCTGCTTCGCATTCCCCGAGGGTTACTTCTCCTACGAATACGGCGGGAACACTGTGAGGACCGGGAGCTTCAACTTCTCGGACAGCTTCGACAACTACGACATCACGATAGACGCCCCGAGCGGGCAGATACAAGGCAAGATTGGAAGCTCCGGCTGCCCCCTCTCGCTCATCCTCCTGGCTGTTGCCGGGGTGGGTGCGGCATTCCTCAGAAAGTGAGCCGGTGGAATTCTGGCAGGCGTATGCGCTGACGCTGCTGATGGAGGGCGCGGCGCTTTTCCTCTTTTTGCGGGGAAAATATGACGCCGGGATAATCATGAGGAACGCGGTTGCTGCCAGCTCCCTTACTCTGCCCCTCGTCTGGTTTTTCTTTCCGTACCTGGGTCTTGGCTGGGGGATCCAGACCGCGCTTGCCGAAGGATTTGCCTTCCTGGCCGAGGGGGGCGTATACATTGCGCTTTTCCGGAAGCTGGATGCCGGAGGCGCCTTTGGGGCGAGCGCGGCGTGCAATCTTTCCTCTTTCCTCATCGGCCTCGCGCTCTCGTGAAAGCCCTTGCCTATCTTATTTAATCCTTGACTGAGTTCTACGTCCATGGAAGAGTTCAAACCCGGTCTCGCCACCGGAGGAACGGCAAGACGGACGGGGAAAGACGGAAGTGGCGAAACCGGGTTCAAAGTGACGCCCTGGGAGGTCAGCGGGGCAATCGACTACGACAAGCTCATCAGGCAGTTCGGGACGAGCAGGATAGATTCGGCCCTGCGCGAGCGGATGCTCAAGGCGTGCGGCGGGGACGAGCCGCACCACATGCTGAGGAGGGACTTCTTCTTCTCGCACAGGGACCTGAACCTCGTGCTGGACGACTACGAGAAGGGGAAGGGGTTCTTCCTCTATACCGGCAGGAAGCCGAGCAAGGGGATGCACATCGGGCACCTTGTCCCGATGATTATGACCCGGTGGCTCCAGGAGAAGTTCAAGGTCAACCTCTACATAGAGATAACCGACGACGAGGGGTTCCTGCACAAGAGGGAGTACCAGTGGATGCAGGTGCAGGAGGCCGCGCACGACAACATACTCGACATAATAGCCGTCGGCTTCGACCCGGAGCGGACGTTCATATTCAGGGACAGCGGGTATATCCGGAACATGTACCCGCTCCTGCTGAACACCGCGCGCAGGATAACCGGCTCGACCGTGAAGGCGGTCTTCGGGTTCGACGACTCGACGAACATCGGGCTGAACATGTACCCGGCCATCCAGACGCTTCCCACGTTCTTCGAGAAGAAGAGGTGCCTCATCCCGTGCGCCATAGACCAGGACCCGTACTGGAGGATACAGAGGGATATAGCCGAGCCGATGGGGTATTACAAGACGGCCGCCATCCACAGCAGGTTCCTCCCCCCGCTCCAGGGCGTAACTGGCAAGATGAGCTCGAGCGCAAGCGCCGAGACCGCCATTCTGCTCACGGACGACGAGAAGACGGTGAAGAACAAGGTCAGCAAGTACGCGTTTTCGGGCGGGCAGGCGACGGTCGAGGAGCATCGGAGGCTCGGCGGCAACCCGGACGTGGACGTGCCCTACCAGTGGCTCTCCATACTCTTCGAGCCGGACGATGCAAGGCTGAAGGCCATCCATGACGACTACCGGGCCGGGAAGCTGCTGACCGGCGAGCTGAAGGTGATGCTAATCGAGAAGGTGAATTCGTTCCTGAAAGAACACCGCGAGAGGCGCAGGAAGGCCGAGAAGGACCTGGAGCGTTTCACCCGAAACGGGAAACTGGCTGCCGAGATGTGGGAGAGGATTTACGAATGAACCAGCCGAAGGCGCTCATAGTTGGGATGCTCGAGCGCGGCGGCAGGGCGCTTTTCCTGCTGCGCAAGGAAGGCCATGGGACGGGCATAGAGATGCCGTGCGTATACGGAAGCCTCAGCGCGGACCCTGTTTCCCAGCTCTCCGAAGCATTCAGGAAGCAGGCTGGCATCAAGGCCGAGGCCGGGAGGATAGTGCTCGAAGGCAGGTACGAGCACGAGGGGAATCACATCCCGTGCCTTGTCCTTGAGATGAGGCAGCTCCGGAAGGAAGAACCCGACCCTGCATCGGCTTATGCTGGCTTCGAGTGGCTCACCCTTGATGAGGCGAAGCTCAGGAAGCATTCGAAAAAAGGCTCCTGGCTCTCGGAGCCCATCATGAGGGTTGAGTGAATGGGGCGGAGGAGGGTCCCTACAGCGACCCCTATCCCCAAGGCGCTCGCCTGCGGCATGCTCGAGGATGGGGGCCGCGTGCTATTCCTCCTGCGGAAAGACGAGCACGGAGCCGAGAGGCTTGAGATGCCGTGCGTGCTGGTGCCATCAGGGCGCAGCCCGTTCGCGGACATAAAGGAGGCCTTCCCCAGAATGACCGGGATAGACGGCGAGATACACGAAATCGTGATGGAAGGCAGGCACAACACGGGCTCGCGGAAAAGGCGCCACCTTGTTCCCTGCCTGGTTTTCAAGGTAACGGCCAGGAACAGGACCGCGAGGCCTTCCGGCGAGTTCAGCGGATTCCGGTGGCTCAGCCTGGATGATGCGAGGGGGCAGAAGCTTGCAAGGAATGCCGAATGGCTGAGGAAGCTACATCAGGATAAGGGCCAGGAAAACAGAGAACGAAAGGGCTAGAGCGCCGATGGCGAGGTATGCAATGGCCCGGGTTATTTTCCTGGACGCCAGTTCGCGCTCTGATGAGTCCGAAATCGTGAGGATGCAACCTGCCTTCTTTAGCGAAAGCTGCTCCTGGGGATTTTGGGGCGGCACTGCGGTCCCAAGTACATAGAGCTTTGAGCCAGCGGGGATTGTCTGCTCGATAAGGCGCACCTCCCCGGCTCCCAGCGTCCGAAACCCTGCCGCGGCTTTCTGGTCGGAGAGGATGTAATCGTTCAGCGCCTTGGCCGAAGCGAACCCCCCAAACCGTTCGTCCTCTTCCCGGGGCGGCAGGGAGAGGATTATTGCCGCGGCGGACTCCTCGTTCTCCATGCCGGCGCGGGAGCCGCTCAACACTACGTCCTGAACCGGGCCAAGGCTGAATTCGCCCTTTTGCTTCTCGAGTTCTTTCATTGCTTCGGCCCGCGTCTTCGCGGCTTTCCCGCTGCTGAGCATGAATGCACCGTATGTCTGGGTGTGGAAAGAAAGGTCGAAATCTGCCCCTCTGGGGTCGACAAGGACGCTCCCGCTTTCGTCGGAAATGAGGAACGGCGCACTCCTCTCGAATATCGTTATCCCCACCCACTTCTTCTTGAACCTGCTGAACTTCTCCAGGGTGAGCCTGGAATAGACGCACGGGGAGTGGGAGATGTGGCTCTCGAGGGGGCCGCTCTGCGCAGCCGTGCCATGCAACTCTACGAGGCCGGCAGCCGTGGAGCGCGCTTTAGAGGGAGGGATATCCCGTATTTTGCTGAAAACGGAGTAATCCCGATATCCCAGGAGGAGCAGGATGAGGCCGACCATGGACAGCGCCACCGGCGCCATGAGCGACAAAGCTGCTGATATGCAGTTTAATTGCTATGAAGCAAATAAAATCACATCGCTGATAGGACGAAGAAGAGCAGCAGGATGGAGAACAGGACAAGGAATACCCCGATTCCGGCGCTGAGAAGCGCCTTTTCCCGCATGGCCGAGGAAGCGGCAGAATCGTCGTCGGTGATGATGAGTGGGAACTCCACGGTGCCTTTTAGCGTCTTGCCGCCCTGCCTGATTGCCGGGTCGGATAGCACGCTTACCCTGGCGCCTTCCGCAAGCGAATACTCGCTTATGCGGAGCGGCTTGCGCATGTGCGGGGCGAGCTTCGCCTTGATGCCGGGGTTCGCCATCAGCGGGGCGAGGACTTCGGACGGGATGGATTCGTTCGGCCCCACCTCGCCGCTGAAATCGGCCATGGACTGCAGCTGCTTCAGGTTATGCCGCAGCTCGTCAATCATCCCGCCCTCGACCGCAGGATAGCCGACGTAGACCTTCGGCGAGGAAAGCCTGAAATCAGCATGGTCCGGCCCGACCTCCTTCCCTGAAACCGTGAAAGGCGCGCGCTTCTCCAGCACGAGCACGTTCTTCCACGGCGCATGCCCGCCCTGGTAGAAGTCCACGACGAGCCTCGAGTAAGCCGCCGCCTTCCCCGACACGAACGCCTGGACTGGCTTCGGACAAGATACTTCTCCTGAAAGCGTGCCGGACGGCGAGAGCCTTCCTGCGGCCCTGAAAATCAGGTATGCCCCGCCTGCGAATGCAGCTGCCGGCAGAAGGAACCCGAACAGTGCTGCTATCTCGGACATGCCATTTTCCTCCGGTGCAATCGGCGCGTTCAGGCAAGCCTGAACTTGAACCCGTAGTGCACGAGACCCTCCGGGTCGTCGCGCTGGATGACGCGGAAGACGCGCTCCACCCTTGAGCCTATCTTGACGTCTTCCTTCCTGGCATCCACCACCTGGCCGGTGAGCCGCGCCCCCTCGTCAAGCTCTATGACGGCCAGGATGTAGGGGACCTGGTCCTCGAAGCCGTCCGGCGGGGCCGAGACCTCGGTGTATGAGAATATTTTGCCCTTGCCTGCGAACTGGACTTCGGCGAGCTTGCCCTTGCGCCTGCATTTGGGGCAGACCGAGCGCTTCGGGAAGTAGGCCGTGCTGCAGGTCTGGCACCTGACGCCGACCATGCGGTACCTTTCAGGAATCCTTCTCCAGGTGAGCGGTATTGACTCTCTCATGAGAATTCACGTCATTCTTATCCCATAAACTACTTATATTTCTTGTGGTGCTCCCTGAAGGTTGCGAACCCCGCGTCCGTCAGCGGATGCTTCCACATCTTCTCAAGGACCTCGGCGGGCATGGTGGCGACATCCGCGCCTGCAAGCGCGCACTCGCACACGTGGATGGGGTGCCGGATTGAAGCCGCCAGCACCTCGGTCTTGAAGCCGTAGTTCTTGTACATCTTCACGATGCCCCGGATGAGGCCCATCCCGTCCTCCGAGATGTCGTCCAGCCGGCCTATGAAAGGGGAGATGTAGGTGGCTCCGGCCTTCGCGACGAGAAGCGCCTGCGACAGCGAGAACACGAGCGTGACGTTGGTCTTGATGCCGCGGGCCGAGAGCTCCCGGACCGCCCGCAGGCCGTCCTTGGTCATGGGCACCTTGAAGACCACGTTCGGCGCCCACTTCGAGAACTCCTGGGCTTCCTTCAGGAGCTCCTCGTAGGTCTCGCCTGCCCCCTCCACGGAGATCGGCCCTTTTACGACCTTGGCGATTTCCTGGACGACTTCCTTGTGGCCTTTCCCGGCCTTCATGATTAACGTGGGATTGGTCGTAACTCCATCGCAAAAACCGAGCTCGACGGCCTTCCTTATCTCCTCCACGTTCGCTGTGTCAAGGAAGAATTTCATAAAAGCACCTGATGGATAATCGATTGGAAGAGTTTAGTAAGCTTGCGATGCGGGGGGAGAAAAGAATAAATATTGTTTTAGATAATCGAAAATTATGAGAAGGGGCAGGAAGAGAGAGGAAGACCGGATGGGATACCGCGATTCCGAGCCGGACGTAACGAGCACAGGCATCGGGAAGACCTACGACGGATTCAGGATGTTCCATTCCAGGAAAGGGCTCCTCGAGCACATCTCGTCCTCGGACGGGGCCCTCAGGGCGGCCACCGACGAGGAGGCGGCACAATTCAGGAAAGACCTTGCAAGGGCGGCAGCCAAGGACAGCAAGGTCGCGAAATACCTCGGGGAGTTCCCTGAGCTGAGGGAAGATTTGCAGGGCGAAGGAACCCACGCGGCGCTTCCGACCGGGAAATAGCTATTTTTTGAGCTTCAGCGCTTCCTTCGCGTGCTTCTCTATCCCCGCGGCATCCAGCCCGTATTTTCTGAAAAGGTCGTAGGCGTTCCCTGACTCGCCGAAGCTGCGCATGCCTGCGCGCAGCAGCGGGGCGGGGTGCTTCTCGCACAGGACCTCCGCGATGGCACTTCCGAGCCCGCCGTTCACCGAGTGGTCCTCCACGCTGAGCAGGACGCCGCATTTTTTCGCGAATGACGCTATCGCTGCCTCGTCTATGGGCCTTATGGTGTGCACGTCTATCACTGCGGCGTCTATGCCTTCCTTCTTCAGCTCTTCCGCTGCCTTCAGCGACTCATAGACCTGCAGGCCGCAGGCGAATATCGCCAGGTCAGAGCCGTCGCGGCAGACGTTGGCCTTCCCGATTTCGAACGGCGTGCCCCCGGTCGTGAAAACCGGGGAGTTCTCGCGGGAGGTGCGTACGTATGCCGGCGTCTTGAGAGATGCCGCGGCCATTGTCGCCTTCTTCGCCTGCTCCATGTCGGATGGGACGAAGACCGCCATGTTCGGGAGCGCCCGCATCATCGCGACGTCTTCCAGCATCTGGTGCGAGGCGCCGTCAGGGCCAACGCTTATTCCGGCATGGGACGCATGTATCTTGACATCGAGATTGCTGTAGCAGACCGAAACGCGTATCTGGTCGAAGTTGCGGCCGGGCGAGAACGCCGCGAAAGCGGATATGAAGACCTTCTTGCCGCAGGAGGCTATGCCGGCCGCCACGCCGGCCATGTTCTGCTCCGCCACGCCGGTCTGGACGAAGCGCTCCGGGAATTTCTCGGCGAACCAGTGGGTCCGGCTGGATTCCGAGACGTCGGCCGAGAGCGCCCAGACGTCCGGGTTCTTCTCTCCAAGCTCCACAAGGGCCTTGCCGAAGCCGTCGCGCGTCGCCTTCTTCTGGATTGCCGGCGAGAAAAGGTCTGGCACAAGATACGTTTCGGCGCTCATGAAGACAACCTCCGCCTGGCTTCTTCCAGCTCCTTCAGCGCGGCTTCGGCCTGCTCCTTGTTCGGGGCCTTCCCGTGCCACTCGTATTTGCCTTCCATGAAGGACACGCCCTTGCCCGGGAGCGTATTCGCGATTATCATCCTGGGCCTGCCCTTTGCCGGCTCCGCCCGCAGCGCGGCAAGCACCGCGCCCATGTCGTTGCCGTCTATCACAGCCACGTCCCAGCCGAAGGCCCTGCATTTGTCGGCAAGCGGCTCGAGCGGCAGGACGTCCTCGGTGGTCCCGTCTATCTGGATTTTGTTCCTGTCGATTATGCCTACCAGGTTGTCCAGCTTGTATTTCGATGCTAGCATGAACGCTTCCCACGCCTGGCCCTCGTTCAGCTCGCCGTCGCCCATGAGCGCGAAAACGCGCCATGGCTGTTTTTCCCTCTTGCCCACGATGGCCATCCCGACTGCCTGGGATATTCCCTGGCCGAGAGGCCCTGAGGAATTCTCTATGCCGGGCACGGCGCCCCGGTGCGGATGGCCCTGGAGCTTGGAGCCTGCCTTGCGCAGGCCGGCAAGCTCTGATTTCGGGAAATAGCCGGCTTCTGCAAGGCAAGCATAGAGGACCGGGCAGATGTGGCCGTTCGAGAGCACGAGCCGGTCGCGCTCCGGCCAGGCAGGGTTCCTGGGCTCGTGCCTCATGACGCTGAAATAGAGGGCCGTGAATATGTCGCTCATGCCGAGCGAGCCGCCAGGGTGCCCGCTTTTTGCTTCAGCGAGCATGCGGACTATGTCCTCCCGGATGGAATACGCCCTGAGGAGAAGCGATTTGGTGTCGTCAGTGCGCTCCATGGGAACACCCCGCCATAGCGCGCTTCTTCAGATGCTCTATGGCCCCTTTCACGTCTTCGCTGGAGAATATGGCACTCGCCGCCGCGAGCAGGTTCGCGCCGCTGGAATACGCGTGCGGGACGGTCTCGTTGTTCACCCCGCCGTCCACCTCGATATCCAGGTCGGGAAACATGCCGCGCAGCTTCCTGACCTTGTGCTCCATCTCGTAGATATATTTCTGGCCGGAGTAGCCCGGGCGCACGGTCATGACGAGCACGCGCCTCGCGCTCTTGACATAAGGGAGGAGCTTCTCGAGCGGCGTCTCGGGGTTGATGGCAAGGCCGAGAGAGCCGCCGGCCTTCCTGACCGCCCCTTCCACGGCCGCGAAATCGCGGATAGTCTCTACGTGGACCAGGTGCATGTGCGGGCCAGGGACCTTCTCTATCCACTTCTCCGGCTCCATGACCATCCAGTGGAACTCGTACCTTGCCGGAGGCAGGTCCTTGAGGTCCTCAAGCCCGATAGTCTTGTTCGGGACGAAGACGCCGTCCATGATGTCGAGCTGGATTTCGCGGACCAGCCCATTGACGCGGGAGATGCGGTCCAGCAATTCCTGCCTCGTCTTTACCAATATGGCTGGTATGACTACTGCTTCCATAAGCGTCCCCCGTCTGCCGCACCAGGTTTCCGGCTCCGGCTCCCGGAACACCAATTGCAAAAACGAGCCTTCCCGCGCGCCCGTTATTAGGATACGATTCTTAGGTAATTTAAAGTTTGCGCAACCCGGGCGCCCGTTCTAAGTTGGAAAAGGTGGAGAAACAGGGAATACGCTTTTAAAACTATCACCACATAGATTTTATCCAAAAATGGCCCTGGCGGAATGCCGGGCCGCAAAAGGAGGAGAAAAACCGGAAAACCGGGAATAGATTTTTAAAATTAATATCAATAGAAATAGCAATAAAAAAATGGAACGGAGAAAACCGATCCAAGATGGCGAAACTGGAACACATACATATAACGGTGAACGCTAAGGTCGATCCTAATTTTAAGGCACTGCCGAAGGAGGAGGCCCAGCGTTTCGTGAATAAGCTGCTGCGAAGCATCAACATGAAGCCCCTGGGGCCCCTTAACTGGGCCGATGCAGAGGACCTGGACTTTCCGGGCCAGAGCTTCGTGCAGATGATAACCACAAGCCACTGCTCGCTCCACCTCTTCACGCACAAGGACGGGACGAACGAGATATACTTCGACCTCTACTCGTGCAAGTGCTTCGACGAGAACGAGGTCGTCAGGCTCCTGGACGAGAAGTTCGGCCTGCGCGAATGGCACGGCGTGCTCTATACGAGGGCAACCCACCAGAAGCCGCAGGTGCGGATAATCGGCTCCAATGCCAAGGAGATAATGGTGGCAAGGGCCAGGAACTGATTTTTGCTCTTCTTTTTATCATTTATATGGATAAGCCAACCCCGTCGTATGCCAAGATTTTTTCACTCTTGGCAGGGCTTGCCCTCCGTCCCCAGCTTTCTTTCGTGGCAGGATGCGCCCAGAGCGCCTACCCGAAGGCCTGCACCGCGCAGTATTCGAGCGGGAACGGCCGGGCGGACTGCCAGGAAGGCAGCGTGTCCATCTGCTATGCGGCCGCTGATTCGTGCGTGAGGAGCGCGGCGAGGGCGTGCGGTGAAATCGAGTCGCAGTGCCCGGGCTCCTCTGCCGGATTCGTGCTCCTGTTCGCGGGCATAGGATACGTGGGGATTAGAAGGGGCTGAGCCTAAGGCTCGGGGGGCGGCTCGGCCTGCTCCAGCCCGCCAAGGAGGAAGGGACGGCGGCGCTCCAGGTAGAATCTCCCGGTCTCACCGTCCCGGAATGCCAGGCTGATTGTGTCCGCGCCCTTGTCAGCGACAAAGCGCACCCCCTGGACTGCACCCCTAAAAGTGGACAATTAGAAAAGACTCATCCCACTATTGAAAAGGGGTGCAAAAATGAAATTGAAGCGCAGGTTCACGAGAGAATTCAAGCTGGCAGTAGTACGGGAGCTGCAAG
>JBFMCO010000001.1:0-10464 GCA_040754495.1 Microcaldota archaeon | reverse complement strand
GCAGCTCCCGTACTACTGCCAGCTTGAATTCTCTCGTGAACCTGCGCTTCAATTTCATTTTTGCACCCCTTTTCAATAGTGGGATGAGTCTTTTCTAATTGTCCACTTTTAGGGGTGCAGTCCACAACCGTGTTGTTATGGCTCGAGCTTGCGATATAGAAACCGTAGTAGGAGTTGTTGATGCTGACGTTGCCCATGGTGTTGTTGTGGCTGCCCGAGAGGGTGATGCCGTAGCCGTTGTTGGTCCTGAAGGCGCTGTCCAGCATCGTGTTGTTGTGGCTTGATGAGAGGTAGAAGCCGTAGTATGCGTTGCTGAACGTGCTGTTCCTGAGGCTGTTGTTGTGGCTTGATGTGAGGTAGAAGCCGTAGCTGTTGGCCGGGATTGCAAGGTTATCCGTGAAGTTGTTGTTGTGGCTTGATGAGACGTAGAAGGCAAAGGTTGCGCCGACGCCGCTATTGTTGATGAGGCTATTGTCGTGGCTTGATGAGAGGTAGAAGCCGTAGGTGCTGCCGTTGACGCTGTTGTTGACGAACAGGCTTTCGTTAGTTTCATCAAGATAGATACCTGTGCTGCCACTGTTTCTGGCTGAATTGTTGTAGAATGCGCTTGATTTGGTGCGGTATGAGTACAGCCCGTAGCTATAGTCGAATATCCTAGGGCAGTTCTTCACCGTGACGTTGGTCAGGGAGCCGTTGAGGAGGATACCGTAGCTCGTAGTTCCGACGCTGTCGGTGATGTTGTAGCCGTTGCAGTCCAGGACGATGTTTGAGGAGACGATTTTCAGGCACGCGTTGCCGCCGAATGGAGACGCGCTGATGTTCGCGCCGACTAGGTTGTTCGCGAGGGCGTAGGTGGTATCGGTCACGTTGTCTATCTGCTGGCAGCCTGAAATGCTTGCCGTGAACGAGATGCCTGCCAGAGCCAGGATGGCCAGGAGCACAGTAGGCCGCATGTAAAACCTTGCGGGAATAGCTCTCATGATATTTTTAAAGAATTCGAATTATTCGGCAATCCGAATATATTTCGGTTATTTCAGCTTTCTTAATAGTGCGTGGAACTTGTCGGCCGGGAGATGCTCGCATCCTACCTGGTCCGCGAATTTCAGCACCCCTTCGTCCGAAGAGACGAGCGTCGCCTCCAGCTCCTTGGCAAGGAGCACGAGCTCGAAATCCTCCTTGCTGTCGATTATGCCGGTCCGCATGGCTTCCCGGTACTTGTCCCTCAGCCTGCGGAGCTTCTCGTCGTTGTCCGGCCTGTTGTCCTTTGCGAACTCCTCGGAGAGGCGGAGGCCCTTGTTGATGCGGAGGCGGACGTCCTCGATGAAATCATATAGGACCGCGGCTGGCAGGTAGATGCTGTACGTGTTCGGGGCGCGCTTCTTGACGACAAGCTCGAGCTCCTCCATGGATTTCCCGTCCACGAAGTTCTTCAGCTCGTTGAATATCGAGGGCGGCATAAAGACGTCTATGCCGAGCTCCCCGGCCTGCTTCACGAAAGCCATGACCGCCGAGCTCGGGTCCGGCCCGAACTTCTCGCGGGCGTGCGGGTTCACGAAGAGGGATGTGTCTATGACGTACCTGCGGACTGGCATAAGTTGGTTAAAGAGACGCGGAATAAAAATGTTTCTACCGCGCGCGCACCGGGGTGACCATCGCGGGAGGGATGCGGCCCTGGCGCATGAACTCGAGCGATTCAGGAGAGGCGGCCGCGGCCCCTACCGAGCCGTAGCGGTCAATCAGGGAGCGGTAGAAGTTGGCGACCCGTCCCAGCTGGACCGAGTGGCCGTCCCACTGCACCGACTGCCCGTAATTGACTGCCCGGTTGAGGGGGATGTTATTCAGCCGCTTATACACCTCGTCGGAAAGCACGAGCGTCATGATTGTCGGCATCAGCTCGCTGAGCATCTCGATACTCGGCCCTCCGGCAGCAGCCTGCACTGAGCTTACGGGCCCCGCGGCTTGCGCAGGGGGTGGGGACGGCACCGCATCCCACCCCATCGCGGCCCCCCGGGGCGTTTCCTCCACGTGCATGAACTCGTGCAATGCCGCTATGAACCGGGGCAGGCACCGCCCGCCCTTCATATGCGTCTGATTGTACACTATCGGCTGGACGTTCCACGTGTTATGCTGGTTCTCGGTGCTTGCGATGTAGGTCCTGGTCAGGTCCATCTTGGCCCACACGACTGCGTTGTTCTCATCCAACCCGCTGGCGGCGTATCTTGAAAGGTATCTGCGGAATATCTCCAGCGAGAGGGCTTCCGCCCGCCGCGCCTGCCTTGCCGGGATGAGGTGCACGAATTCGGGCTGGTAGAGGGCATCGGCAAATGACAGCAGGGCCGGGTTGGCCGGGGCGAGGCCGCGGAGCGCCATCAGCTCAGACGAGCGCGAGCCGGCAGCCGGGCTGCGCAGCGTGTGGTATCCGGGATTGTTAGGGTAGTTCAGGCTCGCTTCGAGCTGGGCCCGGCGCTGGGGGGATACGGTTTCCATCTGCGGAGGAGCCTGCTCGGCCTGGCCGTGCCGCCCGGCAGATTCGCTGGTTGTCCTTACCCTTTCTCCTCCCATAATCATCAGCTATATCAGTTTTACCAGCCCGCGCCCTATCTCCGGGATGTTCCCGCCGAAGAGGTTGGTGCCGTTGAGGACGAACGTCAGGAGCACCACGAACGCGATCATCGGGAATATGCATATAGAGTGGGCGAGGTTGCGCTCGAAGTCGGGCAGGCGCAGGGTGAGCATGTCGCCGAGCTGGGCCCGGTTCGCGAGGATGACGTCGCGGAACTCCATGAAGCGGCTCGGGTCCGCCGTGCCGCACGCGTAGGGCTGGATGTCGGGCACTTCCGGAAGCGCGCAGATGTATTCGGGCCCTCCTGCGGCGCTCGAGCTGAAGGAAAGGATGTTGGACTGCGCGTGCGGGAGGCCGAGCGTGGCTATCAGGATGTAGGCGAGGGGGAAGACGAAGTAGAGGCCGAAGGAGATGGCCATCAGGTACGCGCCTGCGCCGCGGGTCGGCGGGAAGGCACGCAGGGCTACGCCTATGGAGAAGAAGAACCCGGCGTAGAACTTGATGAAATTGAGCACATGGACCATGAGGTAGAACATGTACATGTAGAACGAGAACGACGCCGTCGCGTTCATGATGCGCTCCTCTATCCACTTCACGCCGAAGCCCGAGGCGTGCTCGCTCATGAATATCTCCATGTACACCGAGGTCATGGCGGCTATGGGCACTTCCAGGGCGTAGAGGACGTTCATGAACGTCTGCACGCATTTCGTGGGCGTCGCCATGTAGAGCTTCATCCAGTCTATGAGCGTCGTCTGGTTGGTGAACGTGGCAGGGTCGGTGCAGTTGAGCCCGAAGGAGGCGAGGTAGAGGCAGCGGGCGAGGCTGTTGTCCGGGCCGGCGAGGCGGGGCTCGGCTATCTGTATCATGCCCACCGCCATGATGACGATGAGCACGGTGGATGCGGCATAGACGAACTCGGTCTTCGCGACCTGCTCCAGGCTGCGCAGGCTGAAGAGGCGGGAGAGCATGATGAGGGCCGCCGAGCCGATGATTGAGATGGCTGCCGCTCCTATGGATATCGTCTTCCAGTCGTCATATCCGTAGAAGCTGCTTGTGAAGTCCACCATCCCTAAATCATCCTCGTTAGCGAGCTTATGTCAACCTCTTCCCCGAAGCTCTTGCTGAGCGACTTTGCCGCCTGCGTGAATATGATGACGTTGAACGCCGGCACGATGAATCCTATGGCGAATGCCCAACTGATGACAGATATGGGGAATATCATCAGCAGCAGGAACAGGTTCCCCACCACGCTCTGGAGCAGGCTCCCGATGCCGCCGACCACGCCGCTTATCAGGTCTATGACGCCGCCGCCTATGCCGCTGAAGTTCCGGTCGTAGAACCGGCTGAAATGCCCGGAGAAGCACATGCTGTCCGGGGCGGACTCCGGGTCGCACCCGTCGCTCATGTACTGCGAGAGCATGCCGCGGAAGGTGACGAGCGGCCCCCCTCCCTTGTTGTAGAACATCGTATAGGTTATGACCGATACGGCCGGGAAAACAAACAGGAATGCGAGCGACACGCCTATGAGCGTCCCGCCGAGCCTGCGCGTCGGCGTGAACGCCCGCAGGAATATCCCTACCGGGAGGTAGTATTTGAGGAACGCGTGGACTGAGAAGACGTAGACCACGAGCTGGGCGTGGTTTATCACGAAGGCGAGCGAGAGGGCGACGCTCATGTTGTAGAGGAGCTGCTTCAGGGGGGAGGCGAGGCCGGCCATCGGAGAGGCCACCAGGCCGACGCCGAGCGGCCTCGCGTACGGCGTCACGGACGCGACCTGGTCGACGTACATGTTCATGATGTAGTTCATCTCCAGCCATCCGCTCATGTCCCGCTCGACGCGCATGAAGTAGTGCGCCGCGGCGTCGTAGATGAGCGTGCTCGAGGTCGTCCCCACGCCCCCGGGGTCTTCCGGCGTCATCTCGGCCGGGACGAAGGAGCCGATTGTCAGCGTGCCCATGGCCGCCACCGCGCCGTATATCATCGGTATCAGCACCGCCGTGACGACGAGCTCGTACATCTCGGATTTCACATAGGCGATGAGCTGGGCGTTCCTGAAAAGGGTGCCCCACAGGTAGATGAACGCGAGGAGGACGATGGATACCATGAGCGCCCCCACGGCCAGGAGGGCGTACGTCCAGAGGTAGAACTCGCTCCCTGGAAGCGAAGCGCTTCCGGCCACGATTTCCCCTGGTGTCAGCATCGCCATATCATTACCTCATATTATCCGCAGGAACGACATGAAATTCACGTCCACTCTGAAGAAGTTGGCTATCTCCTTGGCAGCCGTGAGCGTCACGAAAATATTGATGAATGGCATGAATATGCTCATTATCACTATGTAATAGACGGCGCTGCGTATGAGCTCGAAGGCGAGCGTGAGCGCGCCTCCGAGGAAGAATGGCATGAAAACCCCTGCCATCAGGAACATCATCACTATAGCCGCCCCGAACACGCTCAGGATGCCGCTCTTGTGCAGGAAGCTGCTCATCGCCTTCTGCGAGTCCACGAGGTTGTACTTCATGATCTTGTGGACCTCGTAATCGAACACGAACATGAACGGGTAGAACAGGGCCAGTGCGAAGCACAGCGCAAAAAGCGCCTCGCCCGCGCTTCTCGTGTAGGGGAATGCGCGGAGGAGCATGCTCATCGGGATGAACAGGACCCATGTCCATTTCTTTATCAGGCAGAGGGTCACTATGTGGAGCATCCACTCGCTTATCCCTAGCGAGAGATACTGGAGAGCGCTCCCTACGATGTCTACGAGGGGCTTGAGGACCGGACCGAGGTTGAACGAGTACATGGCGCGCCAGGTGACGCCGACCCACATCGTGGACGAGTAGAGCGTGTGTATGACCATGTTGTACATGATAAGGATGCTGTAGTGGTTGACCATGTCGCTGACCATCAGCCTGGCAAACGCCATCGCCGCGTCCATCATCGAGCGGTTGTTGGGGTTGCCGTATATCTGGTCGGTGCCTGAGGTCCCCAATGCACCCACCTGGTACCAGATGTCCCCGGCGCCCAGCATCCCTATCAGGAATGCGACGCGGACGACCGTGAGCGCGGTCTGGAAGAGCTCGTCCTTGGCCAGGGCTGTCATCGGGGGGGAGTTGAACACCTGCCCCCACATGTAGATTATCGCCACCCCGAGGAGGACGGTGAATGTCACGAGGATTGCAGGCGCGTACCACAGCCCTATGACGCCTGATATCCCGGCCGAGGCGTTAATCCAGTCGTCCCCGCACTGCCCGGGCCCGAAGGCGTCGTAGACGGACGTGAAAGTCGTCGGGACGGTGCTGCCGGCCGTGCCGTAGGCGTCGACGAAGTCCCTCCCCTGCCCGCTGATGAAGGTGGTGGTGTTGTTGTAGAAGCCGCTCAGCGAGCCGTCGTCGGTGGCCAGCAGGGCGGGCGCGATAAGCAGGAGGAGGGCGAGCATCCGCATTTTCATGCTGTGTGCCTCATGTGGAGCCCGAAAGAACCACGCCAGGGATGCATAAGCGGTTCTTTCCATCATATCAGCCTCGTAAGACCGGCGATCTCGATGTCGCCTCCGAATGTGACCGAGAGCGACCGGATTGCCGCAATCGTCCCGATTATCCCGAAGAGCGCGAAGAACACCGACCAGAAGGTCAGGCGGCCCAGGGTGTCCAGCGGGCCGTTCGGCTCCCATGCGAAATTAATGAACTTGTCGAGCTTGCTCTCGCGCGAGACGCTGCCGAACCAGTTGTCGGCCTCGGCCCTCGCGCGGGCGAGTGACTCGTTCTGCTCGGCCTCTGTGGCCGTGGCATGCGCGCGGCTGGAGAGGTCCGTCATCCTGCCGGTGGTGGGGTCGGTCATGGGCATAAGGGCATTGCCCTGGCTGTCCCTTGCCTGCTCCATCATCTGGTAGTACTCCGTGGAACTCATGCCCTCGTAGTTGCGCAGCTGCGCCCTCGCCTCATCGGAGGTGAAGTTCGTCCTCCCTCCGCCCGGCATCGGTATGTCGCCCCTCAGGTACATGGTGTTGGCAATCGGCGGGTCCGGGAAATCGGCGGGGGTGAGGGTGGGGCTGCTGTAGCCGGGATTGGTATCGCTGTTGGCCCACGCGTCCCTTACCTGCGGGTCGTTCTTCAAATCCAGCATTATCAGCGCGCCGAACGAATAGAAGGCCGGGAACACGAAATACAGCGCTATGGCCATCGCAAGGAGCAGGCCGCCGAGGCGGCGCGTGAATGTGAAGGTGCGCAGCATCGCCCCGGCCACGAAGAGGGCTGGGAAGAGGGCGGTGGCTATGAAGCGGAGCATGACCTCCTGGAATTTCGTCAGCATCATCAGCTTTATCGTCCAGTCGAAGACGAGCTCCTTCACCTTGTTGCCCATCGTGTAGAAGCCCTTCCAGGGGGTGAAGGTGAAGAAGCCGGCCTTCTCGAAGAGGAACTCTATGTTTATCGTGAACTCGGCTATCATGGAGGTCTTGATGTAGCTGAGGTAGATGTCGAAGATGAACGTCTTGGCCTCGTCGAAGACCTCGCGCAGGTACCATATGCCGAGGCGCAGGTGGCAGGACTCGACGCCGTGATAGACGGAGATGTTGCTCGCCGCGATGGCCTCGCCGCATATGTCCAGGCACTCGTAGCGCTGGACCGTGTTGAACGTCCCGTAGTCGGTGGTCGGAATCCAGAAGCTCGTAGGGCTCCCGGCGCAGCCGGGCATCCCCCCGCCCGTGCCGCCCACGTTCGAGACGCCGAGCGCACCCTGCACGACGCCGTCTATGAGCGGGAGGCCGGTGACCGCCATAGAGATGATGATGGCCGAATAGACCACCTCGGTAAGCTCCATCTTGGCCCAGCCCTTCATCTTGTCGTTCTGCAGCAGCTCGGAGAGCATCCAGACTATGGCGGAGAGTATCGTGGCTAGGCCGAGCGAAATGCCCGCGAACCAAAGCCAGCTCGTCCAGAGGTCCAGGAATGCCATGTCACACCTTTGATACTATGAATTTGGTCATAGCGTTTATGAAGGCTATAGTGACCATCATCGAGAGCGCCGGCATGAAAAGGGCCAGCAGGGAGAGGTTTCCGATATGCTTCATTATGGGGATGAATTCCGCCATGGAGATTGCGTTCAGGAGTCCCTCCGACACTATTCTTGAGAGGGCGTTGCCTACGACTGCTCCGCCGGGTATCAGGCCGTAGATGGGGTTGGCGCTCGGGTTGAACAGGAAGCCCGCCACCCCGTACTTGAAGGGCCCGCAGAGCGACTGGATGAGGGCGGCAGGACGCTCCCCTGGCGCGTTGTATGCCCTTGCGCCCACCTCCTCGAATATCTTCGCGTTCAGGAGGTATGTCAGGGGGAAGACCACGTAGAAGCCGAAGGAGAGCGCTATCAGGAAGGCGCCGGCGTCCCTTGTCGGCGGGAAGAACCTCAGCACCAGCCCCGCCGGGAGTATGAACGGGAGGACGAAGGAGTCGACAACGTACATGAGGATTACCTGCACCTTCGCCGTGTTGTAGAGCGAGAGAAGTGTGAACCCCAGGACGTTTGTTATCGAGACGAAGGTGTCGAGGCCGGGGAAGACCTTGTAGGTCTGCGTGAGCACGAACTCGCCGATACGCCTCGAGAACGTGGAGAGGATGGAGGTGCATGCCTGTATCTTGTAGACGTCGATGGTAGCCATGAGCGTGCTGTCCACGACCGTCCCCTGCATGAAGCCGATGGCCGCCTGCGGCGGGCTGGTGGTGCCCCCGCCGCTGTAGACCATGACCACTGCGCTCCCAACCGCGAACATGCCGAGCACGAAGAAGACCAGGAGGAACGAGCTCATGAGGCTGGAGAGCTCTATGCTGAGGTATGCCTCCCACTCAGGAACCTTGAAGACCTTCGACATGAGATAGGTTATCAGGATGAAAAAGGCCACGAACGCGACTATCTGCACGACGGTGAATGCGTACAGGCCGAGGCCAGCAGGCGCTCCGGGAATCGCCACTGCCAGGGCTGCCTCCAATGCACCGCCGGCAGCCGGGAACAGCTGGCCGATGAGCACGTACAGGACGGATGTGAAAATCGCGCCGCTGATGAGGCCGGACGACCATGCGCTGGCCCTGGCTCGCGTCTCGGCCCCTGCCATCATGCCGGCCGCATAGACCGCTCCGGCCACGATTACGAGGACGAGGGTGAGGGCGACCAGGACCGATGCGGCCAGGTTCCGGAGCTGGACGATTTTC
Organism: Microcaldota archaeon; assembly: GCA_040754495.1. GTDB lineage: Archaea > Micrarchaeota > Micrarchaeia > Anstonellales > Bilamarchaeaceae > Bilamarchaeum. The sequence continues at coordinate 1,701 of JBFMCO010000001.1, read as the reverse complement.
TGGACGACGTCGAAGTCGGTTATGTTTCCGCTGAAGAAGCCCGGAAGGACGATGTAAACCGCCGCTATCATCGCCGCGGAAATGCCCACCGCGACCAGCACGCCGTGCGCCCACACCGTGGCCCGGGCGCGCGTCTCGGCCCCGAACATCTGGCCGGCCATGTAGACGGCGACCGCGACGGCGACTAAGGTGAGCATCAGGGGGATGATTATCTGCATTATCACCGTCACCTGGTCTATGACGGTCGTCGTCGGCTCCCTGGGCTGCTCGGTGAAGAAGGGCTGGCCCATCGAAAGGGCGGCCAACAGGATGAACAGGAGCGCGTGCCTCATCTACACCACCTTCGTAAGGCCCACTATCTCGGCTTCGCCGCCGATGAGGAGCGCGATGCTCCGGTATCCGGTGACTGTTATGATGATTTCAAGCACTGTGGTGAGCATCACGAGGATGATGAAGGGGCTGATTAGGGCTACCTCCTGTATGATGAAATGGAAGAGCCCGGCCGAGGCGCTTGCCGGCATGAGCGGGTTGTTGAACGCGGTCCAGAAGAAGTCCCCGGTCATGCCCACCATGAACCTCCATATGTTCCAGACCGTCCTGACGAAGCCGCTTATGACGGTGAAGGCGCTGGACACGACGTTCTTCACGCTGCACAGCATCCGGACAATGGCGTTGCCCGAGCACTCGTCCGAGGCGTCGTCGGAGGCTTCTCCCACCACGCTCGGGGAGAAGAACTGGTCAAGCATGTTGTGCGCGGCCTCGCCCTCGCGGCCCTCGTTGATCTGGCCGTGGACCTGGTCCCTGCTCCTCTCGGTGCCGAAATAGCTCGCGGCGCTCGGCGTGTAGGCGAAATCCGCGGGCCTGAACACGTCGAAGATGAGGTAGTTGGAGAGTATGATGGCAAACGGCATGATGAAGTACATCGCGAAGGCCACGGCTATGACGCTGGAGCCGGTCCTCCTGAAGAAGGGGATGACCCGCAGCACGAGGCCGAGCGGGAAGAGGAGAATGGGGACGGCGTCGCGCGCGAATATGAGTATGAACTGCTTGGCCCAGAGCACGGTTATGAGGTAGCCTATGGATTCGACTATCACGGTGTGCGCCTGGCTGAGGAGGCTGAGGCCCGTGAAGGGTGCGAGCGAGAATGATATGACGTTGACCGCCGGGACCGGGGAGCCGAGCGGGAAGCTGATTGTCGAGAGGAACCCTATCAGCATCTCGAACATGTAGAGGTCCTTGTACTGGTCCTTGAGCTTCTCCTCTATGAGGCCGAGGGAGGCCAGGGCCAGGTTGAGATGGCTCTGCGTGAGGCCGCCGAGAGTGGCCGTGCCTGCAAAGCCCTGCAAATCCGGCGGCAGCGTTGACACTACGATGCCGCTTACGATGCTGTTGAGCATGGTGTCAGAGCCGATGAAGAACATGAGGATGATGACCGAGAAAATCAGGGCGGCCAGCTCCTCCCTCGCAAGGGCGACGAGCTGGGGGTTCTGCATCCCGTATGCTATCATGAACATGCCGCCGACCATGAGCACCCCCAGGCCCAGGGCGAGGGCGATCATGGCGCCCGATGCCGGAGGCAACGTAAGGAGTAACGGCAGCAGAACCTCCATGGATTTATATAGCCCGGTCTGCTTTTTAATAGATTACTGTTTTACATATATCGGCAACACCGGCTAATTAGACGTGGATTCTATGCTGAGA